>NZ_CP040748.1:2250272-2571739 GCF_006007965.1 Nocardioides jishulii
GAGCGAGAGGTCGATCCGGGCGGCGGAGATGACGCGGGAGAAGACGTCGCCTCCCGCGCCGTCGGTGCCGAACCAGTGCTCGGCGCCCGGTGCCTTCAGCGCGTTGGAGCCGTTGGTCGCGGTGGGGTCGTAGGGCAGCGGGGCGAAGAGGCTGGCCAGCAGGAGCAGCACGATGAAGGCCACGCCCACGGTCGCGCCGGGGTGCTGCTTGACCAACAGGCGCAGCTGGTGCCCCCTCGGGGCCGCGAAGACGTCAGGCATGCTTGATCCTCGGGTCCAGGAGCCCGACGACGATGTCGAGCAGGGTGTACGTGATCAGGGTCAGGGCACCGGCCACCAGGACCATGCCCTGCACCACGGGGAGGTCGAGGCGCAGGATGCCGTTGAGTGCCCAGGTGCCGATGCCGTCCCAGGCGAAGACCTTCTCGACGATCGCCTCGCCACCGAGCAGGGCGGCGAAGATCACTCCGGCGTAGGTGACGATCGTGGTCCGCGACTCGACGAAGGCGTAGCGCAGCACGGTCCGTTCGCGCAGCCCCATCGCGCGGGCGAAGTGCACCTGCTGGGAGTTGAGCGCCCGGCCGACGGTGGTGCGCGCGGTCTTGGCGAAGTAGGCCGCGTACACGAGCGCCAGAGTCAGGACCGGAAGCACCAGGTGCTGCAACGACGAGACGAACAGAGCGGTGTCCCCGGCGACGAGGGCGTCGATCGGGATCGCCCCGGTCACCTTCGGCGGCGGGCTCTCGGAGAAGGCCAGCTGCCCTGCCGGCGCCGGCGCGATGCCGGCGACGAAGAAGAGCAGGTAGATCAGGATCAGGCCCAGGAAGAAGTCCGGGACCGCCTGGAAGATGCCGGTGAAGAGGCGGCCGACGCTGTCGGGCCACCGACCGCGGAAGTAGGCGCCCAACGACCCGACCACGACGCCGAGGACGGCCGCCAGCAGCACGGCCAGCAGCACCAGGGAGAGCGTCGCGGGCAGCTTCGAGGCGATCTCGTCGACGATCGGCTGCTTGGAGTAGTACGAGGTGCCGAGGTCCCCCTTGACCAGACCTGCCACGTAGTCGACGTAGCGCTCCCCGAGGGGGCGATCGAGGCCGAGCTCGGCCTCGATCGCCTCCACCTGGGAGTCGCTGGCCAACGGGCCGGCGATCAGGCGGGCCGGGTCTCCCGGGGTGACGCTGACGAGGAGGAACGACAGCGTCATGACCCCGAAGAGCGCGGCCACGAGGAACCCGAGGCGTCCGAGGACGAGGCGCCACGGCGTGCTCACCCGGCGGGGAGTGCGCACGGTTGCGCCCTTGACCGGAGCCAGGGTCATCGGGTCAGCCTCGCTTCAGCTCGTCGTACTTCATGCCACCCGTGGGGAGCGACACGTAGCCCTTGAGGTCGGAGCTGATGCCGACGAGGTCGGGCATCTCCACCAACGAGATGATCGGCTCGTTCTCGACGACGATGTCCATCGCCTCGGCGATCGCCGCGTCGCGCTCGTCGCCGGACTCGGTCACCAGGACCTTGCTGATGATGCTGTCGAACTCGTCGTCGGCGAAGCCGACCTTGTTGAGCGCCGATCCGCTGTGCAGGTAGAGGAACAGCGAGAACCCGAGGTCGGGCTGCGAGGGGCGCTCGCTGTAGAGGTACGCCTGCATCGTCCGGTCCGAGACAGCAGCCTCGAAGTCGGCCGGCGAGGGCACGCCCTTCACGTTGGCGGTGATGCCGACGGCCTTGAGGTCCGACTGGACCAGGCGGGCCAGGTTCTCGGCGTAGGGGCCAGGACGTGCCGTGCTGAACGAGAGGTCGATCTTCAGGCCGTTGTCCACGCCGGCCTCGGCCAGGAGCTTCTTGGCGAGGGCCGGGTCGTAGGCACCGGTCTCCGGCTGACCGGCCATCAGGCCGGACGCCTGCGGGCTGTTGGCCGGCTTCGCGTAGCCCTGGTAGATCGACTCGACGATGGCCTCGCGGTTGATCGCGTGGCTGATGGCCTTGCGCACCCGGGGGTCGGCCAGGGCCTTGTCGCCCAGGTTGAAGGACAGGTTGTGGCGGTTGGAGTCGGGCTGGATCGAGACCTCGGCGTTGGCGCTCTCGTCGATCTTCTTGAGCTGGTCGATCGGCGGCTCGGCGATCGCGTCGACGTCACCCGACATCAGCAGCTGGGCGCGGGCCGAGGCATCCGGCACGGCCTTGGCGATGACCTCGGTGATCTCCGGCTTCTCGCCCCAGTAGTTCTCGTTGTACTCGAGGCGGATCTCCTTGCCCGGGTCCATCGACTTCACCTTGTAGGCGCCGAAGGAGGCGGAGTTCTTGGCCAGCCAGTCGGCTGCCCACGGGTCCTCCTTGGTGACGTGCTTCTTCGTCTCGTCGGAGTCGAGGATGCCGTCGATCGGGTAGGCGAGCACCGAGAGCGCGATGGCGGAGGGCGCGGTCAGGTTGACCCGCACGGTGTGCGAGTCAATCTTGGTGACCGGCTCATCCGGGTCCACGTTGGCCGACTTGAGCAACACGCCGGCCTGCAGCGAGGCAGGGTTGGAGTACATGCGCTCGAACGACCAGAGCACGTCATCGGCGTCGAGCTCATTGCCGTACTCCGACTTCACGCCCTTGCGGAGCGCGAAGGTGTACCGCTTGCCGTCCTCGCTGACCTCCCAGGACTCGGCCAGGCCGGGCTTGACCGCGTCGACGCCCAGGACGGTGTCGTCGGACGCCTTCGAGGTGTCGTACTCGACGAGGGTCTCCATGAAGCCGTCGACGGCGTGCACCCAGCTGAGGCCGGTGTAGACGTTGGGGTCCAGCTGGGTCGGGGTGGAGCTCCAGGCCAGGCTCAGCACCCCGTCAGAACCACCGTCGGAGGAACCTCCACCGCCGCCGCAGGCGACGAGCGCCGAGGTGGCCAGGGCCAGGGTGGCGGCGCTCGCGACGCGGCGAATGACACGTGAACTCATGTCGACTCCATCTCTCGATCCAGCGCTCCGGGAGGGGCCGGGCGCTTATGTCTGACATAAACGCTATGTGACGCGGTGCACACTGACAACGATTTCTGAACAAATGTTTGGAAGAACTTTGGCCTAACGAGATTCTGCCCGCTTGTCGCGCCCAAACTGGGCTTATGTGGTCTAGCCTTGCGCCAGAACGAACGTTAGGTTGAGACGAAATCTGACAGTGACTGCGACGTCACCCACCATCACGAGAGGCGCTCCATGCTGACCACGCAGCCGTCCCGCGAGCCCGCCGAACGCAGCGCCCTGCGCACCGTGGTGCGCGGGATCCTCGACCGTCACCTGCCAGGTCCCGAGGCGCTCGAGACGGATCGCCGGGGCACGTTCTCCCGGGTCACCTGGGAGGCGCTCGGACAGGCCGGCCTCCTGGGCATCGGCGCCGACGAGGCGCTGGGCGGCAGTGGAGGCACCGTCGGTGACGCCGTCGCCGTCACCGAGGAGGTGGCCCGACGGCTCCCCAGCCTCGCCGTGGACCACGTCCTGACCGGCATGGCCATGCGGATGCTGACCTCCCCGGACTGCGGCGCGACGTCGAGCCTCCTCCCCCGGGTGGCCACCGGCGAGGCGATCGCGAGCTACGGCCTCTCCGAACCCGGCGCCGGCACCGACCTCCTGGCCCTGCGCACCCGTGCCGAGCTGCGCGACGGCCAGTGGCACCTCCACGGCCAGAAGACGTGGATCTCGTTGGCCCACGAGGCCGAGGTCGTCTTCGTGCTGGCACGCACCGATCCCGCCACCGACGGCCGCCGCGCCCGCGGACTCAGCCTGATCGCCGTGCCGACCGACCAGCCGGGGGTCCAGGTCACTCGCGTGCACCTGGCCGGGATGCGGGCCGCAGGGACGTGCGAGGTCTTCCTCGACGACGCGGTGGCGCCGGCCGAGAACCTCGTCGGAGAGCGCGGCAAGGGCCTGCGCATCCTCTCCCAGGCGCTCGACGTCGAGCGCGTGATGGCCGCGGCGATCAGCCTCGGCATCGGCCGGGCAGCCCTCGACCTGGCCCTCTCGTACGCGCACGAGCGCGAGGCGTTCGGCGCCCCGATCGGTGCACTCCAGGCCGTGCAGCACCCGCTCGCGGACAGCATGGCCGAGTTCCACGCGGCCCGTGCGCTCGTCGACCTCAGCGTCCGGAGGATCGAGGAGGGCGAGGACGCCATCGCCCACGCCGGGATGGCCAAGCTGGTCGCCAGCGAGACCACTGCACGCATCGTCGACCGCTCGATGCGGGCGATGGGCGCCATGGGGCTGGCGGAGGAGTCGGCGATGCAGATGTACTTCCGCGACGCCCGGCTGCAGCTCTTCAGCCCGATCAGCAACGAGATGATTCGCAACCTCGTGGCCGAGGACGCCGGCCTGCCGAGGAGCTACTGAGATGTTCGACGGGATCCACGAGGTCGTCCTGCCTGTCGCCCATGCCGAGGGCGCGCTGGGGCTCTACCGGGACCGGATGGGCTTCCGGGTCGAGGAGGACCTCGGTCACGACGCCGACTCGACCCGAGCCCTGGCCCTGCAACGCCTGTGGGGCCTCCCCGGAGCCGTGGTTCGCGAGGTCAGGCTGCACAAGCCCGGTGCCACCGGAGGTGCGGTGCGGGTCGTGGAGGTGCCCGGACTCCCCCACCCCTCCCAGCCGGGACGACCGGACCGGATCGGCCCCTACGCCCTCGACTTCTACCTCCGAGACGCGGCGGGCGTGGAGGCGCGCCTGGCTGCCGGTGGGCACGACTTCACCTCCGAAGCGGTCCACTACGACCTGCCCGGGACCACCCTTCCGGTCCGCGAGCGGATGCTCCGGGCACCGGCCTCCGGACTGCTGCACGCCTGCGTCCAGTACCGGCCCCGTGGCACCCGGTGCGTGCTCGACCACGTCGAGGTCGAGGAGACGAGCGAGGTCGTCGCCGTCGTGTTCCTCACCGACCGGTTCGAGGAGGCCGGCGCCTTCGCCCGCGACGTGCTGGGCGGTCAGGAGTACTTCGCCGGCCGCTTCGACGGCCCTGCGGTCGAGACCATGCTGGGGCTCGAGCCCGGCGAGGGCTTCGCCGCCACGCTCTACCGCGGGCCCTCCTCGGCGAACGCCCGACTGGAGTTCGGGGAGGTGCTGCCCGGCGGCCCTGCCCCCGATCCCGTGCCCCGGGTCGTCGCCCGCATCGAGGTCGACGACCTGGACCGGGTCGTCGGCGCGTTGGCAGACGGGCGGCACGGGACGGTCACCGGCGACCTGGAGGTGGAGGGCCGGCGCCACGTCGGCCTGGCCTCGTGCTACGGGGCGGTCCTCGACCTGACGGCCAGGACCTGAGGTGGGCTCGCCCAGGAGTCGGGCCCTTCTGCTGAGCAGCGGGCTCACGGGCGGGATGGTGATGCTCGCGAGCTTCACCCCGACGCCGCTGTTCCCGGAGTACCAGGAGAAGTGGGGCATCGGAGAGCTCGGTGTCAGCACGATCTTCGCCGCCTACCCCGTGGGAGTGCTCTCCTGCCTCGTCCTGCTGGGCGGACTGTCCGACGTGATCGGCAGACGCCGTTCCATCCTGATCGGCGGCGCCGTCGTCCTGGCCGCCCTGCTCGTGCTCGCCACGGCCCCCTCCCCCGCCGTGATGGTGGCCGGGCGCGTCCTGCAGGGGGTCGGGGTGGCCCTCGCCTCCACCGCAGCGGCCTCGGCCCTCATGGACCTGCACCCCGGCGGGTCCGCCTCGGGCTCGCAGTTCAACACCGCCTCGATCAGCATCGGCGTCGCCGCCGGCCCCCTGCTCTCCGGCGTGCTGGCCGACACTCTCCCGGCCCCGTTGGTGACGCCCTACCTCGTCGTCGCCGGCCTCGTGCTCGTCCCCGTTGCCCTGGCGGCGGCCGGTCCTGCGGTGGCGCCGCGTCCCGGCGTACGCCTGGTGAAGCGCATCTCCGTGCCTCGCGAGCTGCGACGCCCCTTCCTGGCGTGTGCGGCGGCCGTGGCCGTCACCAACGTGTGCACCGGACTCATGGGCGCCTTCGGCCCGGAGGTGGCCCGCTCCGTGGGGTGGGACGGCGCGGCCCTCAACGGGATCTTCGTCTCCGTGGTGCTCAGCGCCATCGCCGTCGCCCAGATCGCCGGCGGACGCCTCTCCCCGCGCCGGGCCATGCTCGGCGGTGGCGTGGTGGCCGTCGCCGGGTGGGGGGTGCTCGGCACCGGGAGCGCCCTCGCCAGTGCGCCGGTCGCCGTCGTCGGCTCCGTCGTCCTCGGCCTCGGGGCGGGCGCGGCCCTGCTGGGATCGGCCGCCTCGCTGGCCACCTGGTGCCCGCCCGCCCGACGAGCCGAGCTGTACGCGGCCTGGCTCCTGGTCCCGTTCACCGCGCTGGGCGCCTCGGCGTTCTCGGCCGGCCCGTTGCTGGCCTCGACCTCACTGCTGGTCGTGGTGGCGTGCGCTGCCGCCTTCTCAGCCCTGGCGACGGTGGTCGTCGCCGTGCTGGGGCGGCCGGCGACTAGCCGAGCAGCTCGATCGTCGCCGCGACCTCGGCCCGGTAGAGGGCGGCAGCCCTCGCGCGCTCGTCGCCGCTGAAGAGCCGACGTGCGATCGCCCGGACCCGTCCGTCGGCCGCCAGCAGCTGGGCGCAGAGGTCCCGGGCCTCGTGCTCGAGCGTGTCGGCCGCCACCAGGCGGGCACCACCCAGGCAGGCCACTTCCCGGGCCTCGACCCAGGCGCCGGTCAGGGCCATCCGGCGCGCGGCCGCCGACCCCACCAGGCGCTCGAGGACCGAGGCCCCCAGGGGCATGCCGAGCTCCAGCTCGGGGAGACGCAGACGGGCGTGCGGGCTCAGCAGCACCAGGTCGGCCGCCCCGGCCAGCAGGGCGCCGCCGCCGACGGCCGGCCCCTGCACGGCAGCCACGACCGTGGCACGGCACTCGAGCAGCGCCAGCACCGCGTCAGTGCCCACCGTCAGGAGCTCGGTGAGCTCTCCCTGCACCTGGGCGGCCACGTACTCCCGGAGGTTCTGCCCGGCACTGAAGGAGTCCCCTGCCGCGGTGAGGAGCAGGACCTGCTCCTCCGTGGCCTCCGAAGCCACCCGGGTGATGCCCTCGTACCGCGCTGCACCCAGCGCGTTGGCCTCGTTGCCGTCGAGACGCAGATGCACCAGCCCTCCGTCCACGGTGACGGAGTAGCCCTGGAACGACGACGTCATCAGTAGGACCGGGGAAGGCCCAGGGCCTTGTGGGAGATGTGGTTGAGCATCATCTCGGTGCTCACGGGCGCCACGCGGAACAACCGGACGAGGCCGGAGAGCGTGCTGAGGCCGTACTCCCGCGACATGCCGTTGCCGCCGTGCGTCTGGATGGCTGCGTCGAGGGCCATCTGGGCCACCTCGGAGGCCTCGACCTTGGCCATGGCCGCCGCGACCCCGCCCGTCTCACCGCGATCGGTGGCGCGCGCGGACTCCAGCGTCAGCAGGCGCGCCCCGGCCAGACGGGTCTCGGCGCGGGCCAAGGGGTGGGCGATGGCCTGGTGGGTGGCGATCGGGGCACCCCACACGTTCCGCTCCCGGGCGTAGGCCACCGCCTTGTCGATGGCGTAGCGGCTGATCCCGTTGAGGAGGGCGGCACTCAGGATCCGCTCGGGGTTGAGACCGGTGAAGAGCACACCCAGCCCCTTGTCACCGCTGACCAACGCCTCGGCGGGGACCCTGACGCGGTCGAGGAACAGCGAGAACTGCGACTCCGGCGAGATGATCTCGACGTCGATCTCCGTGCGCGACAGACCAGGCGCGTCGGTGGGGACGAGGAAGGCCTTCGGGCCGGCGGGGAGGTCGTCGGGCCCGCCCTCGGCCTGGGCGACGAGGACCATGGCGTCGGCGTTGTCGACGTGGGACACGTAGTACTTCTGGCCGGTGATGACCCACTCCCCGTCCTCGAAGACGGCGCGGGTCGAGATGTTGTGGGTGTTGGACCCGGCGTCCGGCTCGGTGATGGCGAAGGCCATCACCTTGCTGCCGTCCGCGAGACCCGGCAGCCACTCCGCCTTCTGGGCCGGGCTGCCGTGGTCCTTGAGCATCGTGGCGCAGACGGCCGGCGACAGCGCGATCAGCATGAGCGGCAGACCGTTGGCCGCGATCTCCTCCGCCACCACCGCCAGAGCCTCGAGCCCCTGCCCACCGCCGCCGTACTCCTCGGGAATGGCCACGCCGAGAGCGCCCAGCGCGCCGAGCTCGTCCCAGAAGGCGCGGGCGTTGCTGCCGTCGCCACTGCTGGCGACGAAGTAGTCGTGACCGAACTTCAGACAGGTGGCGCGCACGGCCTCTCGCAGAGCGGCGAGCTCCTCGGCTCCGGCAGTCTGGGTCACGGCAGTCCTTTCGTCGAGCGCTCCGAGGAGGAGCGGGTCACCCTGCGCGGGTGCGGTGGAGCCCATGGCTCCGCACGTCAGACGCACGTCCCTCGCGCGTGGGCACATTCTGGCATAACGATCGTTAGGTGTCATTGACTTGGCGATCATCTTCCCACCCGACCTTCGCGGTATTTGCGCGGCCCTCCAGCAAAAACGATCATTAGGGCAAATCACGCCCGCGTGGCAGGGCGCAGCCTCGGCCCCAGTGGCACACGGCGGCGTCCTGACCGGTGGCTGCACCGCGCCCGGGACCCGAAACCTAGAGTGTGGGCGTGCTGATCCTCCTTCCACCCAGCGAGGGCAAGACGGCCCCCACGCGGGGAAAGCCCCTCGACCTCGCCACCCTCTCCCACCCCACGCTCACCGAGACCCGGTCGCGGGTGCTCAAGCACCTGGTGACGCTGTGCGAAGGCGACGAGCGAGTCGCTGCGCAGATCCTCGGCCTGGGCGCTAAGCAGCTCGACCTGGTCGGGCGCAACGCGATGCTGACGACGGCCCCGACGGCACGGGCCGACGCCGTCTACACCGGCGTGCTCTACGACGCGCTCGACTTCGCGACCCTCACCCCCGCCGCCAAGCGTCGCGCGAGCACCCGCGTGGGCATCGCCTCTGCGCTCTTCGGCCTGCTCTCGCCGGGCGACCGGATTCCCGCCTACCGCCTGTCGGGCGACGCGACCCTGCCCGGGATCGGGTCGCTCGCCCCGGTGTGGCGACCCGTCCTGGGCGAGGCCGTGGCAGCCCGGCTCAGCGGGGGCCTTCTGGTCGACCTCCGCTCGGGCATGTACGCCAACCTGTGGCGCCCGGATCCGGCGGCCGCAGCCAAGGTCGCGGGCGTACGCGTGCTCCACGAGGTCGACGGCCGGCGCAAGGTCGTCAGCCACTTCAACAAGTCGACCAAGGGCCGCATCGTGCGGGCGCTGCTGGAGGCGGGGGCCACGCCGCGTACGCCCGCAGCCCTGGCCGACGACCTGCGCGACCTCGGGTGGCACGTCGAGGCGAAGGAGCCCGGTCCCCAGGGCACGGAGCTCGACGTCGTCGTCACCGACCTCTGACCCAGGCCTGACCTCACTGCATGACGGAGCCCCGGCCACCAGACGGTGACCGGGGCTCCGGCGTTCAGGTCCAGGACCCGGGCGTCAGGTCACAGACCCGACTCCGACGTACGGATCATGATGCGGCTGCACTCCTCGCAGCGCACGACCTCGTCGGGCGCAGCGGCCTTCACCCGCGCCAGCTCGGCGTGGTCCAGCGAGAGCCTGCACCCGCCGCACTCGCGCGCGCGAATCTCGGCGGCGGCCAGGCCACCCTTCGACTCGCGCAGCCGCTCGTAGAGGGTGATCAGCTCGGGGGCGATGCCCTCCGCCGCGGCCTCGCGGGAACCACCGACCTGCTCCAGCTCGGCGTCGATCTCGCGCCAGGCCTGGTCGCGCTCGGCCTCGAGGTCGGCGACGCGCCGGTCAAGACCTGCCAGCTCCTCCTCCGCGCGGGTGAGGACGGCCTGGGCCTCCTCCATGCGCTCCATGATCTCGAGCTCGGCGTCCTCCAGCGTGGAGACCCGGCGCTCCAGCGACTCGAGCTCGTGGCCCATGCGCTGGAGGTCCTTGGGGTTGGTGACCAGACCGGCATCCATCCGCTCGCGGTCGCGGGTGCGACGCACCTTCACCTGCTCGACGTCGGCGTCAGCCTTCTTCTGCTCGACGGCGAGGTCGTCGACGACGATCCGCGCGTCGCGCACGCGGTCGAGCACGACCGATCGTTCGGCGCCGAGCGTGGCGAGCTCCTTCAGCTGCGGGAGGCTCGCCCGACGGTGGCGCAGCTGCGCCACCTTCGAGTCGATCGCCTGCAGGTCGAGCAGCTTCAGCTGGTCGGTGGGATCGGCTTTCAGTGGAGGCTCCTTCAAACGGCGGCGATCACGGGTCAGCCCGTGACCAGCATTGTCCACGGATCGGTGGGCGTCGTGCTCACGCGGGTCTCCACCGTAGCGCCCCACGCCTCGCTGAGTCTCTTCTCCACCACGGGCAGCCAGGTCCACTCCGCAGCCCAGTGGGCGACGTCGACCAGGGCCGGGCCGCGCTTCTCGAGGAACTCCGAGGCGGGGTGGTGGCGCAGGTCGGAGGTCACGTACACGTCAGCATCGCTGCGGGCGATGGCGTCCAGGAGGAAGTCGCCGGCACCGCCAACCAGCGCGACCCGCCTGACCGTACGTTCCGGGTCACCCGCCACCCGGATCCCGCCGGCGGTGGCGGGCAGGGCGGCCGCGACCCGTCGGGCGAAGCCCGCCAGGGTGGTCTCCTCCACGGCGCCGATGCGTCCGGTCCCGGTGCCGGCGAGACCGGGGTCGGCGGTCTCCACGACGTCGTACGCCGGCTCCTCGTAGGGATGGGCTGCCAGGAGCGCCCGAACCACGGCGCTACGCCGCCCACGAGGCAGGACGACCTCGAGACGAACCTCCTCGACGACCTCGGGGGCCCCGATCTCGCCGATGTGGGGGTCCGCCCCCGGCAGCGGCCGAAAGCGGCCCTCCCCCTGCGAGCTGAAGGAGCACGAGTCGTAGTCACCGATGCTGCCTGCCCCTGCCTCGGCCAGGGCCGCGCGCACGGTGGCCGCCGCGGCGACCGGGACGTAGGTCGTGAGCTTGTCCAGAGGTGCTGACGGAGCCGGCACCAGGGGCTGCTGGTCCTGCAGACCCAGCGCGGTAGCCATCGCCTCGGAGACTCCTCCCACCGCCTGGTCCGCATTCGTGTGCGCGGCCAGCAGGGCGCAGCCAGCGGCCGTGAGGGTGTGCAGCGTCCGACCCTTGGGGGTGGTCGCGGCCACGCCGTGGACCGGCTTGAGGAAGAGCGGGTGGTGCACGACCAGCAGGTCGGCGCCCCACTCGGCGGCCTCAGCGGCCACCGTCTCGGTGGGATCCACCGCGAACATCACCTTGCGCACCTGCGCGGCAGGGTCGCCGGAGACCAGGCCGACGGCGTCCCACGACTCCGCAGTGGCAGGCGGGTACCAGGTGTGCAGGAGGTCGACGACGTCACCGAGGGTGGGCATGGCGCGAGCCTAACGAGGCCGCAGTCGCAGGACACAGGCACTGGCGCACCACCGGGTGTCAGCGCCCGGGTGATGAGAGCCTTCTCATCGTCGTCTCACCGCGCTCCCACGATGCGGCAAGATGCTGTGTGCCATGAGTTCGTTCGCCAAGATCGCCGTCGGGTTGGCGTTCGCCCTACCCCTGACCGCCTACGTCGTCGCCACCCTGGCCGGGGCCGACCCTGCTCCGGCCGAGCACGCCCCGATCATCCTCGAGAAGTCCCCCGGGCCGGCGGGCCAGACCCCCAGCCCGAGGCCAAGCTCTTCCTCGGGACCCCGCGACGACGACCCCGAGGTCGTCGCTCCCCGCCCGGTCGAGTCCGACGACGACGACTGGGACGACGACCCGGACGACCAGGACGATCGGGACGACCGGGACGAGCGTGGGCGCGGCGGTGAGAGGGACGATGACCAGAACGACGACTGACCCCCCGAGCGGCTCCGACCGGGGCGGGCCTGACTGGACTGCTCGGCTTCCCGTCGTCCCCCCCTCCCTGCCCCACCGGACGGGCGTCTCCGTCCGCACGCGGCTCACGCTCACCGTCGCCCTCCTCACCACCTTCGCGATGCTCACCGCCGGCGTCGTCATCTACGCACTCGAAGGCGAGCGACGCGACGCAGCCCTGGTCGACGAGGCCAACCAGCAGGTCACCGAGCTGCGCCAGCTCGCACGCACCGGCGTCGACCCATCGACGGGCGCACCCTTCGCAGGGGCTGTGCCGCTGCTGCGCACCTTCATGCAGCGCAGCGTTCCGGGCCCCCACGAGATGCTCGTCGGCTGGGTCGACGGCGCGGCAGTCCTGCGGAGTCCTTCTTCCCCCCACCCGGGGCTCACGCGTCTGGACACCTTCACCCGCACCGTCGACGACCTCGCCGCAGGGGGCGGCTCGCGGCGCATCGACACGAGCTACGGTGAGGTGCTGGTGACGGTGCAGCCGGTGGTCGGCGGGCAGGAACGCGCGGCGCTGGTGATCGCGTCCTTCCTCAGCGACGAGCGGGCGAGCCTGAACACGCTGCTCGGCACCTACACCGTGGTCTCCCTGCTCTCGATCCTCCTCATCACCGGGCTGGCGGCCTGGCAGAGCGGGCGCCTCCTCTCCCCCCTGCGTGAGCTCTCCGACGCCGCGCGCGAGATCACCGTCTCCGACCTCTCCCGACGGGTGCCCGAGACCGGCAACGACGACGTCACCCAGCTCACCCGGACCGTCAACGAGATGCTCGAGCGGCTCGACACCGCCTTCGTCGGGCAACGCCAGCTGCTCGACGACGCCGGGCACGAGCTGCGTACGCCGCTCACCGTGCTCCGCGGACACCTCGAGCTCCTCGACGCGAGCGACCCCGAGGAGGTCGCAGCCACCCGGGACCTCCTGCTCGACGAGGTGGACCGGATGGGGCGGCTGGTCGACGACCTGCTCATCCTCGCGAAGTCGCGCCGGCCCGACTTCCTCACCACGGCACCCGTCGACCTCGACGACCTGACCAGGACGGTCCTCGCCAAGGCGCGGGCGATGGCCCCACGCCACTGGCAGCTCGACGAGGTGGCACCGGTGCAGGTCGTGGTCGACGAGGACCGGATCACCCAGGCCCTGCTCCAGCTCGTGGACAACGCCGTGAAGCACACCGACCCCGACGACACCATCGCCCTGGGGTGCGGCGTGGAGGCGGGCACGGCACGGGTCTGGGTACGCGACACCGGCGACGGCATCCCACCCGAGGCGGCCGAGACGGCGCTCGAGCGGTTCGGGCGGGTCGGCGTCCGACCCGGCGACGAGGGCTTCGGTCTCGGCCTGTCGATCGTCGCTGCCATCGCCGAAGCCCACGGTGGCAAGGTGGTCATCACGGAGACCGAGGGCGGCGGCGCCACCCTCGTCGTGGAGCTCCCACGGGAGGAGAGTGCGTGGCCAGCATCCTGATCATCGAGGACGAGGAACGGATCGCCTCGTTCATCGCCAAGGGGCTCACCGCGGAGGGCCACCTCACGACCGTGCGGACCGATGGCCCCAGCGGCCTGGATGAGGCGCTCTCGGGGCTCCATGACCTCGTCATCCTCGACATCGGCCTTCCCGGCATGGACGGCCTCCAGGTGCTGGACCAGCTCCGTTCCCAGGGGTCCTCGGTGCCGGTGATCGTGCTCACCGCCCGCGACTCCGTCAACGACACGGTGGCGGCCCTGGAGGGCGGGGCCGACGACTACATGGCCAAGCCCTTCCGCTTCGCCGAGCTGCGCGCCCGGGTGCGCGTACGCCTGCGCCAGAGTCAGTCCGGCGGGGCGCCGGCCAGCGACCGCGGATCCCTGCACGCGGGAGGTGTGGACCTCGACCTGCGCACCCGGCGGGCGACCATCGGCGGGCGTCAGGTGGACCTGTCAGCGCGAGAGTTCGCCCTCGCGGAGATCTTCATGCTCAACGCCGGCCAGGTCCTGTCCCGCGAACAGCTGCTCGACCACGTCTGGGGACTCGACTTCGATCCGGGCTCCAACGTCGTCGACGTCTACGTGGGCTACCTGCGCAAGAAGTTCGGCGCCTCCGCGATCAGCACCGTGCGCGGCATGGGCTACCGCTTCAACCCCTGATTTCACCCCCTTGCGCTTCACCCCCTGGGTCAGCGGACCTTGTAGGTGAGACGCGCGGCCGGCTGACGCTCCAGGACGGGCTGGAGGGCGTGCGAGAGATCCGCCGGCGTGGGCCGCCTCCCCGGATCGGGGTCGAGCGCCGAGGCGACGACCTCACGCACCTCGGCAGGCACGCGTCGGTCGAGTGCTGGAGCGCGACCGTCGACCTGGGGGAAGGACTCCCCCGTGCCGAACGGTTTCTCCCCGCTGATCGCCTCGAAGAGGGTGGCTCCCAGCCCCCAGACGTCGCTGGCCGGCCCAGGAGCGCCCCGTCCCTCGGGGTCGCACTGCTCCGGGGCCATGTAGGCATCCGTCCCGATCGGCGTACGCAGGGCGGCGGCATCGGCGACCGGGCGCGCGACCGAGAGGTCGATCAGTCGGGCTGGGGCGCCCATGATGACGTTGCTGGGCTTGATGTCGAGGTGGACGTAGCCGATGTGGCGCAGGTAGTGCAGCACCGAGGCCAGGTCGAGGGCCAGCGGCAGGTACTGCTGCTCCTGCAGCGGCCCGTAGCGCCTCACCAGGGTCGAGAGGCGCGGCCCGTCGGCCTGCTCGAGGACGAGGTGGGGCCGGGGGCCGACGGAGTCGTGGCGCAGACCCCGCACGACCACCGGGTGGTTGATCGCCGCCAGGGCAGCCGCCTCACGCTCCAACGCCAGGTGGGCCAGCTCGTCGCCCACCTTCGAGGGCCGCAGCACCTTCACGACGACGGGGAGGTAGGTGATCTCGTCGAAGGCCAACCACGCCTCGTACGAGGAGCCGCCCCCGAGCCGACGCATCACGGTCAGCTCGGGGGTCAGAGACTCACCCGGGACCAAGCCCCAGGCGTCCTCGCTCGGGATCACGTCAGGCCGCGCGATCAGCGTCGTCGCGGGTCACGTCGTGACGCGGGTGGTCGTGGCGGGTGCCGTCGTGGCGGGTGCCGTCGTGGCGGGTGCCGTCGTGGCGGGTGCCGTCACGGGTGACGTCGTGACGCGAGTGGTCGTGCCTGGTCGGTCCGTCCTTCGTCACGTCGTCGCGCGTGCGGTCGTTGGTGTCGTCGTCGTCATCGTCGTCGTCCACCTGGACGACCTCCGCTGTGTCGTCGTCACGCTTCGCCCCGTCCTGGTCGGAGGCGAAGGCCTGCGTCGCCACAGCGCCGGTGGCGACCAGGCCAGCGGCGGCGAGAGCGGCGAGGGGAAGAAGCTTCTTCTTGAAGGTCATGGGGGGTGCTCCTCGTTATGGCCTAAGCCGTGGGGTCTTGACGAGAACCACTGTGAAAGACCGGAGTGAGGGCAAGGTGAAGCCGACATGAGAGGGCTCTCATGTCGGCCGGACCGGTGCGTCGGGACGGTTTCGAACCGCCGACCGCTCGGGTGTAAACCGAGTGCTCTACCGCTGAGCTACCGACGCGCGTGAAGACGGCCCACAGCGTACGGGACGCGCTGGCCCGCCGCACACTGACGACCCTGCCAGGGCAGTGAGACCGCCTTCTCCGGAAATACGTCGAGCCGCCGGCGTCTCGGGTCACCAGCGGCTCAACATGAAGAACTTTAGAGGGTGGGTCCAAGCCTTGTCTCGCCCTCGGCACAACTTCGCAAAAGTGTCTCTTTATTCGAGACAGATTGGCCCATCAACTCTCCTCGGCGGCGGCGCGCAGCTGGCGCAGGTGCTCTCCGAGGTCGCGTCCCTCGGGCATCGCGTTGTGCACGCTCCACCGAATGAGGCCCTGCTTGTCGATGACGTACGACGAACGCCGCGGCATGCCCTTCTCCGCGTTGAACACGTCGTACGCCTGCGCGACCTCCCCGTGTGGCCAGAAGTCCGAGAGGAGGGGGAAGTTGAGCCCGTCGGAGTCAGCGAAGGCGCGCAGCGAGTAGACGGGGTCGCACGAGATCGCCAGCACCTCGGTGTCGAACGTCATGAACTCGTCGAGCCGCTCACGCACGCCCGCCATCTCCCCGGTGCAGACGCCCGAGAAGGCGAACGGGTAGAAGAGCAGTGCCACCGCCTTGCGGTCGCGGAAGCCCGACAGGGTCACGTCCTGGCCGAACTGGTCACGCAGGGTGAAGTCGGGGGCCGGCCCCCCACAGATGAGTCCGCTCATAAGGGCATCATCCTCGCACCGGCCCGGGCGCGACCGCACTCAGGGGCGCGTGGCCAGCACCCGCTTGAGGATCTTGCCCGTGGCGTTGCGCGGGAGCTCATCAAGGAAGACGATCTCGCGCGGCACCTTGTAGCGCGCCAAGTTGGCCCGGACCCAGTCCTTGAGGACCTCCTCGTCGGCGGCTGCCGGGTCGGACACCACCACGAAGGCGCGCAGCCTCTTGCCGAACTCGGGGTCCTCGATGCCCACCGCGGCGGCCTCGACCACCGCGTCATGGAGCACCAGGCAGTCCTCGACCTCGCGGGGGAAGACGTTCTCGCCACCGCTGACGATCATCTCGTCGTCACGTCCCTCCACGAAGAGGCGACCGTTCTCGTCGAAGTGACCCACGTCCCCGGTCGACATCAGTCCGTCGATCATCTCCTTGGACCCACCACCGGTGTAGCCCTCGAAGAGCATCGCGTTGCCGACGAAGATCCGGCCCGTCGCACCCTGCGGCACCTCCTGGCCGTTGGCGTCGAAGATCTTGACGACCGTGGCGTGGGGCGGCTTGCCGGCCGAGAACGGCGCGGCGCGCAGGTCCTCCGGCATCGCGATCGAGGCGTACGCGACCTCGGTGGAGCCGTAGATGTTGTAGAGGTTGTCGCCGAACTCGTCCATCCATTCGATCGCCATCTCGCCCTGGAGGGCCGAGCCGGAGGCGGCCGTCATCTTGAGGCTGCTCAGCGGCTTGTACTTCTCGCGCACCTCCGGCGGGAGCGTGAGGATCCGCTGGAGCATCACCGGGATGACGATGAACGAGTCGCACTGCTCGTCGCGGATGACCCGCAGTGACTCCTCGGGGTCGAAGCGACGCCGCAGGACCATGGTCGAGCCGAGCAGCATGGCCATGAACATGTGGGCGAAGCCCCAGGTGTGGAAGAGCGGCGCCGCGATGTGCGTGCGCCAGCCGTGCTTCATCGGCAGGCGCGAGAGCAGCGCCACGGCGTTGGCGATGCCTGCCTCCTTGCGGGGCGCTCCCTTGGGCGTACCCGTCGTACCGGAGGTGAGGATCACGATGCGGGAGTGGTGCGCCACCGGCGTGTGGTCCGTCGACGGGTTGCCCTCGATCAGTGACTCGACGGTGTCCCCGCCCCGGGGCGAGTCCTGCCACGCGACCAGACGATGCTTCACGTCCGCACCGGCGAGGAGGTCGGTGAACTCCTCGTCGTGCACGACGAGGACGGGTTTCTCGCGAGCGATCACCTCGACCAGCTGCGGGCCGGCGAAGGCCGTGTTCAGGTAGAGCAGGTCGGCGCCGAGCTTCGCCGCGGCGATGGTGGCCTCCACGAAGCCGCGGTGGTTGCGGCACATGATCGCGACCTGGTCGCGCTCCCTGATGCCGAGCGCGGCGAAGCCGTGGGCCAGCGCGTTGGAGCGCTGGTGGAGCTCGGCGAACGTCAGGGGGCCGACCTCGTCGACGATGCCCACGCGGTCGGGGTCGGAGACAGCGAGCTGGGAGAAACCGCCGGCCGGGCCGGTCCCCCATGCCTTGACGGTCGTCACGATCTTGACGAGGTGCGAGATCGGCATGCGGCGGATCACTCCCGCCTCACGCAGCACGGACAGGCTCTTGACGGTGCTCATCTGGGTCCTCACGGTGGGTACGACGAGTACCCCCGGGCCCCCTGCTCAGGACCGGGTGGAGAGACGTCGTCGTGTCAGGCGGGCGTCTTGGGCGTGACCAGTCGCGTCGCCTGCCAGTCCTTGCTGACGGCTGCGGTCGTGGTCTGGGAGAGGCCCGCGATCGGCGCAGCCTCCGCGATGTCGGCGGCATCGACACTGTTGGGTCGACCCACCTTCGGGGTGAGCAACCAGATCACACCGCCGCCGACGAGGTCGGACTTGGCGTCGACGAGGCCGTCGACGAGATCTCCGTCCTCGTCGCGCCACCACAGCACGACGGCTTCGACCACGTTGCCGTAGTCACCGTCGACCAGGTCGGCGTCGAGAAGGTCCTCGATGGCGATCCGTAGGTCGTCGTCGGTGTCGTTGTCCCAGCCGAGTTCCTGGACGACTTGACCGGGCGTGAAGCCCATCTTCTCGGCCGGTCCAGGGGTCTGGGTGGACTCGCCGCCCACGGTCGCGCTCAACGGACCCTCCTCAGGGTGTGTGTGGTTCAACTCTCAGTTCACCGCAGGTGTGCGGTGGGGAGTAGTCCAGCGGAGTTGTTCCTCAGACGCAACCCCTCGCGCCCGAGCCCCGTACCGGAGAGTAGATTTTTTATCCTTTGCGAGCGTGCGAGCATGAGGGTGTGACTGAGCAGACACAACCCGAACGTCCTCCGATTACATCGGTCATCCACGAGGGCCTCCCGACCCAGCTCCCGGACATCGATCCCGAGGAGACACTGGAGTGGCTCGGCAGCTTCGACGCCATGGTCGAGGGCCGAGGACGGGACCGTGCGCGCTACGTGATGCTCCGCCTTCTCGAGAGGGCACGTGAGAGCAACGTGGGCGTCCCGGCCCTGCGCTCCACCGACTACATCAACACGATTCCCCCCGAGCGAGAGCCCTGGTTCCCGGGCGACGAGGACATCGAGCGGCGCATCCGCGCCTTCATCCGGTGGAACGCCGCGGTGATGGTCTCCAGCGCCAACCGCAAGGGCCTCGAGGTCGGCGGGCACATCGCCACGTACCAGTCCTCGGCCAGCCTGTACGAGGTGGGCTTCAACCACTTCTTCCGTGGCAAGGATCACCCGGGCGGCGGCGACCAGGTCTACTTCCAGGGTCACGCCTCCCCCGGCATCTACGCCCGCGCCTTCCTCGAGGGTCGCCTCGACGAGGAGAAGCTCTACCGCTTCCGCCAGGAGGTGCAGCACGGCAAGGGTGCCGGCCTGTCCTCCTACCCGCACCCGCGCCTCATGTCGGACTTCTGGGAGTTCCCGACGGTCTCGATGGGCCTGACCGGCATCAACTCGATCTACCAGGCGCGCTTCAACCGCTACCTGCAGAACCGCGGCATCAAGGACACCAGCCAGCAGCGCGTCTGGGCCTTCCTCGGAGACGGCGAGATGGCCGAGCCCGAGTCGCTCGGTGCCATCCGGGTGGCTGCGCGTGAGGAGCTCGACAACCTGACCTGGGTCGTCAACTGCAACCTCCAGCAGCTCGACGGCCCGGTCACCGGCAACGGCAAGATCATGCAGGAGCTGGAGGCCAACTTCCGTGGCGCCGGCTGGAACGTGATCAAGGTCGTCTGGGGACGCGAGTGGGACGACCTCCTCGCCCGCGACGTCAACGGCGTGCTCGTCAACAAGATGAACACCACCGCCGACGGCGACTTCCAGACCTACTCGGTCGAGGACGGCGCCTACACCCGCGAGCACTTCTTCGGCGCCGACGAGCGGCTGCGCCAGATGGTCGAGCACATGACCGACCGCCAGATCGAGCTGCTGCCGCGCGGTGGCCACGACTACCGCAAGGTGTACGCCGCGTTCGACGCCGCCACCAAGCACGTCGGCCAGCCGACCGTGATCCTCGCCAAGACGATCAAGGGCTGGACGATCGACGCCCTGGAGGGCCGCAACGCCACCCACCAGATGAAGAAGCTGACGCCGGAGGACTTCAAGAAGTACCGGGACCGCCTGCGCCTGCCGATCTCGGACCGCGACCTCGACCGGGCGTACGAGGAGACCGGTACGGCACCGTTCTTCCACCCGGGCGCCGACTCCCCCGAGATCAAGTACATGATGGACCGCCGCCGCCAGCTGGGCGGCTCGCTCCCCCGCCGCGTCGTACGCTCCAGCCCCCTGCAGCTGCCGTCGGAGGCCGTCTACAAGGACATCCGCCAGGGCAGTGGCAAGAACAAGGTCGCCAGCACGATGGCCGTGGTGCGCCTGCTCAAGGAGTGGATGCGCGACCCCGAGATCGGCAAGCGCATCGTGCCGATCGCACCCGACGAGTACCGCACGTTCGGCATGGACGCCATGTTCCCGAGCGCGAAGGTCTACAACCCGGGCGGACAGCAGTACGAGTCCGTGGACCGCAAGCTCCTGCTGTCCTACAAGGAGTCGGCCCAGGGCCAGCTGCTCCACGAGGGCATCTCCGAGGCGGGGGCCGTGGCCTCCGCGACCGCTGCGGGATCGGCCTACTCGACCCACGGCGAGCCGATGATCCCGTTCTACATCTTCTACTCGATGTTCGGGTTCCAGCGCACCGGCGACTCGATCTGGGCGATGGCCGACCAGCTCTCGCGTGGCTTCCTGATCGGCGCGACGGCCGGCCGCACCACCCTGACGGGCGAGGGTCTCCAGCACGCCGACGGGCACTCCCCGCTGCTCGCGGCGACCAACCCGGCCGTGGTGCACTACGACCCGTCCTTCGCCTACGAGATCGCGCACATCATGCGCAGCGGCCTGGAGCGCATGTACGGCACGGGCGGCCCCGACGGCAACGGCGAGAACGTGATCTTCTACGTGACCGTCTACAACGAGCCGGTGCAGCAGCCGGCCGAGCCCGAGGGCGTCGACGTCGAGGGCATCCTGCGTGGCATCCACCGCGTGGCCGCCACCGATGCCGAGGGACCGAAGGTCCGCCTGCTCGCCTCCGGCGTGGGCTTCCCGTGGATCGAGCGCGCTGCCGAGCTGCTGCGCGAGGAGTGGGGCGTGGCCGCCGACACCTGGTCGGTCACCTCGTGGAACGAGCTCGCCCGCGACGCCGTCGCGTCGGAGGACTGGAACCTGCTCAACCCCGACCAGCCCAAGCGCACCGCCTACGTCACCGACAAGCTGGCCGGGGACTCCTCCCCTGTCGTGGCGGTCTCCGACTTCATGGCTGCCGTGCCGATGCAGATCGCGCGCTGGGTCCCGGCCGACTACCGCGTGCTCGGCACGGACGGCTTCGGCTTCGCCGACACCCGTCCCGCGGCCCGGCGCTACTTCCGCGTCGACGCGGAGTCGGTGGTCGTGCAGGCTCTGCAGGCCCTCGCCGACGCCGGGGAGATCGACGTCGCGAAGGTGGTCGAGGCGCGCACGAAGTACCGCATCGACGACCCGACCGCCGTCGCGGGAGTTCAGCAGGAGGGCGGCGACGCCTGACGGCTCAGGCTCCGGTCGGGTGAAGCGCCCGCACCGGAGCCAGACCCTCGACGCCCGCTCCGCCGCCCACGGCGGGGCGGGCGTTCTGCTTGACCACGGGCCGCGCAGAGATCGCCGGCGCCCCGGAGACGAGCATCTGGCGCCACTGCGCCTTCGTGTGGCGGTTGGGTGCACTCGTACGCATGAACTCGCGCACGATCTGGACGAACCGCTCCGGGTGGTCGCGGTGCGGGAAGTGGCCAGAGTCGGCGATGACCTCGACGGTGGCCCACGGCGCCAGCTCGGCGGCCCGCTCGGCGTGACGCACGGGGATCACGTGGTCCTGCGACCCCCACACCACGCACATCGGCAGACCGCTGGTCAGGTAGGCGCGGTCGGCCATCGTCACCAACTGGCCACGGAAGTCGACGACCGCCCGCACCACGTGGCGGGTGGCCGCGCGGGCGCGCGGGTCGGCCAGGCCCTCGTACACGCGGGCGACCTCGGCGAGGTCCCGCGTGTGCGGCAGCCCGGTCGCCGAGAGCACGCGCAGCGCCGCAGCGTTGACGTGGCGTACGACCGGCACGGTGAGCGCCCCCATGACGTGGTGGAAGCCGGGGGCGGTGATCGCGCGGATTGCTGGCGTCACCTCGCGCCCCAGCCCTCCCGAGGAGACGAGCACGATCCGCTCCGTCCTCCCGGGGAACTGGTAGGCGAACTGCATGGCAACGCCCCCGCCGAAGCTGTGCCCCACCACGGTGACTCGTTCGATCTGCAGGACGCTGAGCAGGTCGCGCATGCCGTTGGCGTAGCCGCCGAGGCTGTAGTCCGCACGCGGCTTGTCCGAGGCTCCGTGGCCGAGCAGGTCCGGGACGACGACGGTGTGGTCGCGCGCCAGGTCGTCGACCACCTGGTCCCACGTGTGGTGGTCGCAGCCGATGCCGTGGAGCAGCAGGAGCGCGGGCCCGTGCCCGGCTCTCAGGTAGGCGCGGCGGTGGCCGTTGATCGTCACGTACTGGATCTCGTGCGAGTTGCCCATGGGTGTCTCCCGGTGTGCGGGCCACTCCGCGACCACCTGTCGGTGAACCGTGGATGAACACGCAAAAGTGTGTCACCTCACAGGCGGACCCAGCAGAAGTTCCTCAGGATTGGCCTGATCTGCCCCACCGACGCCGGGGAGCGAGCGTCGCACCCACTAACCTCGACCCCGTGGACACCGACCCCCGAGAGACCGCCACGAACGAGCTCGCCCGGGTTGCCCACGCCCTGGCCCGCGCCAGTGGCGCCATGAGCACCGCGGCCACCGCTCGGATGGACCGCGACATGCCGTGGTTCAGCGACCTGAGCGCGTCTGACCGCTCCTGGGTCGGTCTCATCGTCCACGCCGGCATCCAGAACTTCGTCGACTGGCTGCGCTCCAGCGCCGCCAGTCGCGACAGCGGCGGCCCCGACGGGCACTCCCTGGCGACCGCCGTCTTCGGCGCGGCACCGCGCGAGCTGGCGGGCGTGATCACGCTGCGCCAGACGGTCGACCTGATCCGCCTCAGCATCGACGTGGTGGAGAGCCACATCGACGAGAGCGTGCCCACCGAGGACGCCCCGCTCGTCCACCGAGCCGTGCTGCGCTACGGCCGCGAGGTCGCCTTCGCCACGGCCGAGGTCTACGCCCGGGCGGCTGAGTCGCGCGGCGCCTGGGACGCCCGCCTCGAGGCGCTGGTCGTCGACGCGGTGCTGCGCGCGGAGCCGGACGACTCCCTGCTGTCACGCGCCAACGCCCTGGGGTGGAACTCCCTCGACGGGGTGGCCGTCGTGATGGGGGCCTCCCCCGACCGGCGCACCGACAGCGACGCCTTCGACGGCGTACGTCGTGCCGCGGCCGCGGCGGGAGCCGACGCGCTCTGCGCCGTGCAGGGAGACCGGCTCGTGGTGGTGCTCGGCGGGGTCAGCGACGCCCTGGTGGGGGCGTCGAGCGTCGTGGACTTCTTCGGCGACGGCCCCGTCGTCGTGGGACCGGTGACCTCGGGCCTGGGATCGGCGCACGTCTCGGCCAGGGCTGCCCTCTCGGCCCACCGCGCCAGCACGGGGTGGCCCCAGGCGCCGCGGCCCGTCCGCAGCCTCGACCTGCTCGCCGAACGCACCCTCGCCGGCGACGGTCACGCCCGCCGCCACCTCGTCGAGTCGGTCTACCTCCCCCTCGCCTCGCCCAAGCGCTCGCTGGTGGAGACCCTGACGGCGTGGTTCGACGCCGGAGGCTCGACGGAGGCGGCTGCACGCAACCTCTTCGTGCACCCCAACACCGTGCGCTACCGCCTGCGCCAGGTCGCCGACATGACAGGGCTGAGCCCGACCGTGGCGCGCGACGCGTTCACGCTGCAGATCGCCCTGGTGCTGGGTCGGCAGTCTGGACGACTCCCCGAAGCCCCTCTTTTGTAGGAACCACACAAACAATCGCCCCGGTTTTTCGTCCCGGCCCACGGCGAACGCGCGCCTCGCCACAGGCAGAGTGGTCCTCGTGCTCGTGATCGTCGCCCCAGGCCAAGGTGCCCAGACCCCCGGATTCCTCACCCCGTGGTTGGAGGACCCCACTTTCCGTACCCGCTTCGAGTGGCTCTCCTGCGTGGCCGGGATCGACCTCGTCACCCACGGGACCGTCTCCGACGCCGAGACCATCCGGGACACCCAGATCGCCCAGCCGCTGCTGGTCGCCACCGGACTCGTCGCCGCCCTCGAGCTCTTCCCGCACCCGGCGGACGCCTTCAGCAAGGTCGGCGCCGTCGTCGGTCACAGCGTGGGTGAGTTGACGGTCGCTGCCGGTGCCCGGGTGATCACCGCGGAGCAGGCCATGGTCCTGGTCCGCGAGCGTGGACTGGCCATGGCTAGCGCCTCGGCCCTCACCCCCACGGGCATGACCGCGGTGCTGGGGGGCGACCGCGACGAGGTGCTCTCCTGCCTGGAGCGCCACGGCCTCACCGCCGCCAACGACAACGGCCCCGGACAGGTCGTCGCCGCCGGCACCCTCGAGCAGCTCGCGGCGTTCGCCGCTGACCCGCCCTCGGGTGCCCGCCTCAGGCCCCTGAGCGTCGCCGGCGCCTTCCACACCGCCCACATGGAGCCGGCCGTCACCCACGTCGCCGCCCTGGCCCGGTCGGTCTCGACGCACGACCCGCGTACGCGCCTGGTCTCCAACCGCGACGGACAGGTCGTCCACGACGGAGACGAGGTCGTCTCGCGGATCGTGGGCCAGATCGCCAGCCCCGTGCGGTGGGACCTCTGCATGGAGACCCTCGCCGACCTCGGCGTCACGGGTGTGCTGGAGATGCCGCCGGCCGGCACGCTCACCTCGATCATCAAGCGCAACCTCAAGGGCGTGGAGACCTTCGCCCTGAAGACCCCGGACCAGCTCGACGCCGCGCGCGACTTCTGCGACCGTCACGGCGAGGCCTCCCCCATCGAGACCTCCCCCACCTGGCGCATGGTCGTCGCACCGTCGAAGGGCACCTTCCACCGTGCCCCCGACGACGGCCACGTCGACCGGTTCGACGCAGGCTCCGTGATCGGCGACGTCGCCAGCACCCGTGACCGCAGCGCGGTGCGCGCCGTGCACGGTGGCCGCGTCGTGGAGTGGCTCGTCGAGGACGGCGACCTGGTCTCCCCCGGTCAGCCGCTGCTCAGGCTCCACCCGGAGGGCGTGGCATGACGCTGGTCTCCCCGCTGGCCACCACGACCGGCGCCGCGGCCAGCCGCATTCTGGGCCTGGGCTCCTACCGGCCCAGCCGCGTGGTGCCCAACGCCGACATCGTCGGGGCGATCGACTCGAGCGACGAGTGGATCCAGCAGCGCTCGGGCATCCGCCAACGCCGCTGGGCCGCTGACCACGAGACCGTGCAGATGATGGCCGTCGAGGCGTCCCGCCAGGCGCTGCGACGCTCCGGCCTGAGCGCCACGGACATCGACTGCGTCATCGTCGCCACGGTCTCGCACCTGCTCCAGACCCCGGCCGTGGCCACTGCCGTCGCCCACGAGCTCGGCACCGACCACGCCGCGGCGTTCGACGTCTCCGCCGCCTGTGCCGGCTTCTGCCACGGCGTAGCACTGGCAAGCGACCTGGTCCGGGCCGGCAGCGCCACCCACGTGCTGGTCGTCGGGGTCGAGAGACTCAGCGACCTCACCGACCTGGACGACCGCGGCACGGCCTTCATCTTCGCGGACGGCGCCGGCGCCGCCGTCGTGGGCCCGAGCGACACCCCGGGCATCGGCCCGGTCGTGTGGGGCTCCGACGGCGAGCAGTTCGACCTGATCCGCCAGCGCGAGGACTGGCGCGACGTCGTCGGCAGCGACACGGCTCCCGGCAGCGGCGTGATGCCCTACCTCACGATGCAGGGCAACCCCGTCTTCCGCTGGGCCTCGTTCGCCATGGCGAAGACTGCCCACCAGGCCCTCGAGAAGGCCGGCATCACGGCCGACCAGCTCGACGTCTTCGTCCCGCACCAGGCCAACATGCGCATCATCGACGCGATGGCGCGCTCCATGAAGCTTCCTCCGCGCGTGCGCATCGCCCGTGACATCGCCGAGCAGGGCAACACCTCCGCCGCGTCCGTCCCCCTCGCACTCGACCGGATGATGGCCGACGGCGAGGCCCGGTCGGGTGACGTCGCCCTGCTGATCGCCTTCGGCGCCGGACTGGCGTACGCCGCCCAGGTCGTCGTCGTTCCCTGAGGGCAGCGCGACTCCGCCGCGCCCCTCCCACCGTTGTTCTCCCCTGTTGTCCCATCACCCAAGTAGAGAAGGAAGCCACGACATGGCCACCACCGAAGAGATCCGCTCCGACCTCGCCGAGATCGTCAACGAGGTCGCCGGCGTCGACACCGCCGACGTCCAGCTCGACAAGTCCTTCGTCGACGACCTCGACGTCGACTCCCTCTCCATGGTCGAGGTCGTCGTGGCCGCCGAGGAGAAGTTCGGCGTCTCGATCCCGGACGACCAGGTCAAGAACCTCAAGACCGTCGGCGACGCCGTCGCCTTCATCGAGCAGGCCTCTGCCTGACCTCAGGCCTCACCCACCCGCTCGCAACGCCCCAGGAGTCCCCATGTCAGCCTCCCGTGTCGTCGTCACCGGACTCGGAGTCACCTCTCCGGTCGGCGGCGACGTTCCCACCACCTGGTCCGCCCTCCTCGCCGGCACCTCAGGTGTCTCCCAGCTCACCGAGGAGTGGGCCGAACCACTCGGCGCACGCATCGCCGCCCGCGTGGCGGTCGAGCCCGGTGAGGTGCTGGACCGCGTGAAGGCTCGACGCATGGACCGCTCCGGCCAGCTGGCCGTGGTCGCCGCCACCGAGGCATGGGCCGACGCCGGACTCGCCGAGTCCGGCGTCGCCCCCGAGCGACTGGCCGTGGCCGTCGCCTCGGGCATCGGTGGCGTCACCACGCTGCTGGGCAACTACGACTCGCTGCTCGAGAAGGGGCCCCGGCGGGTCTCCCCCCTGGCGATCCCGATGCTGATGCCCAACGGCCCCGCTGCGGCCATCGGCCTGATGCTCGGGGCGAGGGCGGGCGTCCACACCCCGGTCTCCGCCTGTGCGTCGGGCAACGAGGCGATCGCCCTGGGCATCGACCTGATCCGTCTGGGTCGCGCCGACGTCGTCGTCTGCGGCGGCACGGAGGCCGCGGTCCACGCCCTCCCCATGGCTGCCTTCGGGCAGATGATGGCGCTCAGCAAGCGCAACGACGACCCCGCCGCCGCCTCGCGGCCATGGGACAAGGGTCGCGACGGCTTCGTCCTCGGCGAAGGCGCAGCCGTGCTCGTCCTCGAGTCCGAGGAGCACGCCAGGGCCCGCGGCGCAAAGGTGTACGCCCAGGCCGCCGGCGCCGGGATCACCTCCGACTCCCACGACATCGCCCAGCCTGACCCGGCCGGTGCCGGCGCCACCCGGGCGATGGGCATCGCCCTGCGCGAGGCAGACCTCGCAGCAGGAGACGTCGTCCACGTCAACGCCCACGCCACGTCGACCCCGCAGGGTGACGTCGCCGAAGCCCTGGCGATCCGCACCGCCCTCGGCGAGTCGACCGAGGCCGTGGTCACCTCGACCAAGTCGATGACCGGCCACCTGCTCGGCGCCGCCGGCGCCCTGGAGTCGGTCGCCACGATCCTCGCGTTGCACCACCGCACGGTGCCGGCCACGATCAACCTCGACGATCCCGAGGACGTCGGCCTCGACCTCGCGCACAGCCAGCGCTCGCTCCCCGAGGGTGACCTCGCGGCGCTCAACAACTCGTTCGGCTTCGGCGGCCACAACGTCGCCCTGGCCTTCAGGACCGTCTGATGACCACCACGACCGGTGCACGCACCGTGACCAAGGCGCCCCGCGAGGACGACCTCCGCAACCCTGTCCACCGGCTCACGGCTCTGTTCGACGAGGGCACTGTCGAGTTCCTGAGCCCGTTCGACGACTCCGGCATGATGTCCGCGGTCGGCACCGTCCACGGCGCGCGCGCCGTCGCCTTCTGCTCCGACCCGACGGTGATGGGCGGGGCCATGGGCAACGATGGCTGCCGTGTGGTCGTGGAGGCGTACGACCGTGCGCTCGCCGACGGCGTGCCGATCATCGGCCTGTGGCACTCCGGAGGCGCCAGACTGGCCGAGGGGGTGCTGTCGTTGCACGCGGTCGGACTGATCTTCCACGCGATGACCCGCGCCTCCGGCAAGATCCCCCAGATCTCCGTCGTCCTCGGCCCGGCGGCCGGCGGCGCGGCCTACGGCCCCGCACTGACCGACGTGGTCATTCTCGGCCCTGAGGGACGCATCTTCGTGACCGGACCCGACGTGGTCCGCTCGGTCACCGGCGAGGACGTCGACATGCTGCGCCTGGGAGGTCCCGAACCCCACGGCCGTCGCTCCGGCGTCGTGCACGTCCTGACCGACACCGAGCGGGAGGCGCTCGACTCCGCCCGGGACGTCGCCTCGCTGCTCGGCGACCAGGGGACGCTTGCCACCGACGCCGTCGACGACGTCGACCTGGCCGCCTACCTGCCGGAGAACAAGAAGCGCGCCTACGACGTGCACCCGCTGGTCGAAGGGGTGCTCGACGAGGGCAGCGCACGCGAGCTCCACGCCCGCTGGGCGCCCAACGTCGTCACCGTACTCGGTCGCCTGGGCGGCCGTACGGTGGGCGTCATCGCCAACAACCCCCTGCGACTGGGCGGCTGCCTGGACTCGCTCTCGGCGGAGAAGGCCTCACGCTTCGTGCGTCTGTGCGACGCCCTGGGCATCCCCCTGGTCGTGCTCGTCGACGTGCCGGGCTACCTCCCGGGCGTCGGACAGGAGTGGGACGGGGTCGTACGCCGTGGCGCCAAGCTCCTCCACGCCTTCGCCGAGTCGGTGGTCCCCCGGGTCACGGTGGTGACCCGCAAGACCTACGGAGGCGCCTACATCGCCATGAACGCCCGGTCGCTCGGCGCCACCAAGGTGTTCGCCTGGCCCGGAGCCGAGGTGGCGGTCATGGGACCGGTCGCCGCGGTCCGCATCATCCACCGGCGCAAGCTGGCCGAGGTCCCGGTCGACCTCCGTCCGCAGGTGGAGGCGGAGCTGGCCGCTGAGCACGAGCGCATCGCGGGCGGCGTCGACAAGGCGGTGGAGATCGGGGTCGTGGACGAGGTCGTCTCCCCCGCCCACACGCGCCGCGCCATCGCCGTCGCCATCGCCGAGGCCCATGCCCTGCACGGACCGGTCCGGGGACAGCACGGGAACATCCCCCTCTGACCCTGTCGACACAAATGACGAAGGCGGCCCTCCCGTAGGAGGGCCGCCTTCGTCGTCGTGTGCGGTCGGTGGCTGCTCAGACCACCGAGGGGAGTCTCAGACGACCTGGTGGAGCCAGCGGACGGGGGCGCCCTCACCGGCGTACCGGAAGGACTCCAGCTCGTCGTCCCACGGCTTGCCGAGCAGCTTGTCCACCTCGAGCTCGAGGGTGGTCTCGCCGTTCCCGGCCTTCACCATCACGGAGCGCAGACGGTCCTCGGGGATCATGATGTCGCCGTGCAGCCCGGTGACGGCGTGGAAGACGCCGAGCTCGGGCGTGAACGAGTAGCGGGAGCCCTCGGTCGACGCCGTGGGCTCCTCCGTGATCTCGAACCGCAGGTGGTTCCATCCGCGCAGCGCAGAAACGATCGCAGCAGCGGTCCCGGCCGATCCGGTCCAGGAGAGCTCGGCACGGTAGGTGCCGGGCTGTGCCGGCTGAGGGGTCCAGTCGAGACTCACGGCAGCGCCGAGCACGCCCCCCACAGCCCACTCGATGTGAGGGCTGAGCGCGGAAGGCGTTGAGTGCACGAACAGAATCCCCCGAGTGGCAGGTCCATTCGGGCGGGGTGCAGTACGTGAAGTCACCGTGTTCCTCCTTCATCTCCGGCGCGAGCTACGCCTTCCCCAGCGATCTCATGACCAGAAACGAATCGTGCACAGTGACACCTATGTAATTAGTCGCCCTATTCTGACCCACCGAGAAGAAGAAAACCAGCGCACACGCCCGGACACGCCGGATGTGTGCGCTGGTTGCACGATTCTTCTGGGCAGAACCCTCAGTCGCGACGCTTCTCGAGCACGTCGGCGCGGGCGCCGGCGTCGGTGATCTCGTCGCTGTCGATCGCCATGGTGCGGTGGAACCACATCAGGGCTTCCTCCTCGCGCCCAGCGCCCTCCAGGATGTCGGCGTACGCATAGCGCAGTCGTACGACCCAGGCGTCCCGCGTCTTGTGCATGAGCGGGGCGAGCTCGAGCGTACGCAGCGCAGCGTCGACCTGGCCCATGTCGCGACGGGCACCCGCCTCGACGATGGTCATCTCAGCCTTGGCCTCGGGCGAGAAGTTGGCGACCGACGGGCTCTTGGCCAGCTTGATCGCCTGCTCCGGCTGTCCGAGGGCGCGGTGGCAGTCCGCCATGATCGGCAGGTAGTCCGTGGCACCGTTCATCCGCTTGGCAGCACGCAGCTCAGCGAGCGCCTCGGCGTAGTGACCCGCGGCGTAGGCGGCCTCACCGGTCGCCTCGCGGACGACAGCGAGGCGCGAAGCACGAGCACGGGCCGCGAGCGTGTGCTGGTAGGCCACCTCGGGGTCGCTGTCGATGAGCATGCCGGCGGCGGCCAGGTGACGGGCGACGCGAGCAGCGAGCTTCTCCGGAAGACCCTTCAGCTGAGCCGTGATCGAACGATCGAGCTCCTTGCCGGTGATCTCCTCGGGCAACGGCGGGCCGTCGTAACGCTCCTGGTCGCGGGTGCGCTCCTCCTGGGTCCGCGCAGGACCCTGGCGGTCACGCGAATAGGGACGCTCACCACGAGCACCGCCACGCTCGCCCGACTTGGCGCCGTACGGCTTGCGGTCACGGCTGTCGCCGGACTTCGCACCGTACGGCTTGCGGTCGCCATCGCTGGACTTCGCGCCATAGGGCTTGCGGTCACGGCTGACACCGGACTTGGCACCGTACGGCTTGCGGTCACGGCTGTCACCGGACTTGGCACCGTAGGGCTTGCGGTCGCCATCGCTGGACTTCGCGCCATAGGGCTTGCGGTCACGGCTGTCACCAGACTTGGCACCGTAGGGCTTGCGGTCGCCATCGCTGGACTTCGCGCCATAGGGCTTGCGGTCACGGCTGACACCGGACTTGGCACCGTACGGCTTGCGGTCGCCATCACCAGACGTGGCACCGTACGGCTTGCGGTCACCATCGCCGGACTTCGCACCGTACGGCTTACGGTCACGGCTGTCACCATCTCGCGAACCGGCACTGCGCGGTCCGCCTTCGGAACGGGCGCTACCAGAACCACTTGCGGAGCGGGAACCCCCGACTCCTCCGCGACCGCTGCTCCTGGGTCCGTCTCCGCCTCGTGCGGGACGCTGACCACGACGCTCGTCGGCCATGGGATTCACCTCTTCAATCTCGTCGATCCACCCCGAGCGCGGTCGCGCAGGGGCAGAAAATGCAGCAGAGGCCACCCTAAGGGGTGGCCTCTGCAAAGTGTATGTCCGGCGGCGTCCTACTCTCCCACGACCTCTCGGTCGCAGTACCATCGGCGCTGAAAGGCTTAACTTCCGGGTTCGGGATGGGACCGGGTGTTTCCCTTTCGCTATGGCCGCCGTAACTCTTTCCAGTCCTGTCCAGGGACCCAGCTCGCGCCGGGTGGGGCGCGTGTGCGTGGGTGTGAGTGGGACCGAGTCCATTGTGTTGTTGTGTGGCCCTGCCTCCTGATGAAAAAGGAGACGGGTGTGTTGTCTGGGAACTGGTTAGTGGACGCGTGCGGTCTTCGCAACATGTGTTGCGTTGAGTGGTTTTGTACGGTGTTGGGACAAGCCCTCGGCCTATTAGTACCGGTCGGCTAGGCATTACTGCTGTACACCTCCGGCCTATCAACCCAGTGTTCTGCTGGGGGCCTTAACCACTCAAGGTGGTGGGAAACCTCATCTTGAAACATGCTTCCCGCTTAGATGCATTCAGCGGTTATCACTTCCGAACGTAGCCAACCAGCCGTGCCCCTGGCGGGACAACTGGCACACCAGAGGTTCGTCCACCCCGGTCCTCTCGTACTAGGGGCAGCCTTTCTCAAGTTTCCAACGCGCGCGGCGGATAGGGACCGAACTGTCTCACGACGTTCTAAACCCAGCTCGCGTGCCGCTTTAATGGGCGAACAGCCCAACCCTTGGGACCTACTCCAGCCCCAGGATGCGACGAGCCGACATCGAGGTGCCAAACCATCCCGTCGATATGGACTCTTGGGGAAGATCAGCCTGTTATCCCCGGGGTACCTTTTATCCGTTGAGCGACGCCGCTTCCACATGCCGACGCCGGATCACTAGTTCCGACTTTCGTCCCTGCTCGACATGTCTGTCTCACAGTCAAGCTCCCTTGTGCACTTACACTCGCCACCTGATTGCCAACCAGGCTGAGGGAACCTTTGAGCGCCTCCGTTACATTTTAGGAGGCAACCGCCCCAGTTAAACTACCCATCAGGCACTGTCCCTGATCCGGATTACGGACCTAGGTTAGACATCTAGTACGACCAGAGTGGTATTTCAACGTTGACTCCACAAACACTGGCGTGAATGCTTCACAGTCTCCCACCTATCCTACACAAGCCGAACCAAACACCAATACCAAACTATAGTAAAGGTCCCGGGGTCTTTCCGTCCTGCCGCGCGTAACGAGCATCTTTACTCGTAGTGCAATTTCGCCGAGTCCATGGTTGAGACAGCGCCCAAGTCGTTACTCCATTCGTGCAGGTCGGAACTTACCCGACAAGGAATTTCGCTACCTTAGGATGGTTATAGTTACCACCGCCGTTTACTGGGGCTTAAGTTCTCAGCTTCGACTTGCGTCTAACCGGTCCCCTTAACCTTCCAGCACCGGGCAGGAGTCAGTCCGTATACATCGTCTTACAACTTCGCACGGACCTGTGTTTTTAGTAAACAGTCGCTTGGGCCTGGTCTCTGCGGCCATCACCGCTGCCACTCGAAAAGAGTTTGACGGATCCGGCCCCCCTTCTCCCGAAGTTACGGGGGCATTTTGCCGAGTTCCTTAACCATGGTTCACTCGATCGCCTTAGTATTCTCTACCTGATCACCTGAGTCGGTTTGGGGTACGGGCGGCTCATAGCTCGCTAGAGGTTTTTCTCGACAGCATAGGATCATCCACTTCACCACTAATGGCTCCCCATCAGGTCTCAGACATACAGACGGCGGATTTGCCTACCGTCAGTCCTACACCCTTAGCCGTGGTCTACCATCGCCACGGTTGGACTACCTTCCTGCGTCACCCCATCGCTTGACTACTACTGGATCGGTTCCCGCGCTCCACACACACGTCCTCACCCCGAAGGGATCAGATCACGGCGCTTCGGACGGTTAGCATCACCAGCCTCGTCATGGGCGCTACTTCGCCGGTACGGGAATATCAACCCGTTGTCCATCGACTACGCCTGTCGGCCTCGCCTTAGGTCCCGACTTACCCAGGGCAGATTAGCTTGACCCTGGAACCCTTGATCATTCGGCGGAAATGTTTCTCGCATTTCATTCGCTACTCATGCCTGCATTCTCACTCGTGTGGCCTCCACGGCTAGATCACTCTGCCGCTTCACTGCCCACACGACGCTCCCCTACCCATCCACACACCTGGACCACGAAGGCCTAGCTTAATATGTGAATGCCATAGCTTCGGCGGATGACTTGAGCCCCGCTACATTGTCGGCGCGGAATCACTTGACCAGTGAGCTATTACGCACTCTTTCAAGGGTGGCTGCTTCCAAGCCAACCTCCTGGTTGTCAATGCGACTCCACATCCTTTTCCACTTAGTCACCGCTTAGGGGCCTTAGCTGATGGTCTGGGCTGTTTCCCTCTCGACTACGGAGCTTATCCCCCGCAGTCTCACTGCCACGCTCTCACTTACCGGCATTCGGAGTTTGGCTAACGTCAGTAACCTTGTAGGGCCCATCGGCTATCCAGTGCTCTACCTCCGGCAAGAAACACGTGACGCTGCACCTAAATGCATTTCGGGGAGAACCAGCTATCACGAAGTTTGATTGGCCTTTCACCCCTATCCACAGGTCATCCCCTCAGTTTTCAACCTAAGTGGGTTCGGTCCTCCACGCGGTCTTACCCGCGCTTCAACCTGCCCATGGATAGATCACTTCGCTTCGGGTCTAGAGCGTGCAACTGAATCGCCCTATTCGGACTCGCTTTCGCTACGGCTTCCCCACACGGGTTAACCTCGCTACACACCGCTAACTCGCAGGCTCATTCTTCAAAAGGCACGCCGTCACAAGAACAAGTTCTCGCTCCGACGGATTGTAGGCACACGGTTTCAGGTACTATTTCACTCCCCGCCAGGGGTACTTTTCACCTTTCCCTCACGGTACTTGTCCGCTATCGGTCACCAAGGAGTATTTAGGCTTAACGGGTGGTCCCGCCAGATTCACACGGAATTTCAGGGGTTCCGTGTTACTTGGGGTGACGCTCCAGAGACACACACTTACACGTACGGGGCTATCACCCTCTACGGCCAGGCTTTCCAACCTGCTTCGGCTTCGCGTGTGTTTTCTTACTCTGTACCACGCCGGCAGACGTGATCGAGCGGCCCCACAACCCCATGACTGCAACCCCTGCCGGGTATCAACAGCCATGGTTTGGCCTCTCCGATTTCGCTCGCCACTACTCTCGGAATCACTGTTGTTTTCTCTTCCTGTGGGTACTGAGATGTTTCACTTCCCCACGTTCCCTCCACTCACCCTATGTGTTCAGGTGAGGGTAACTGGACATGACTCCAGCTGGGTTTCCCCATTCGGACACCCCCGGATCACAGCTCGGTTGCCAACTCCCCGGGGCTTATCGCAGGCTCCTACGTCCTTCATCGGCTCTTGGTGCCAAGGCATCCACCGTGTGCCCTTAGTAGCTTGTCTCAACAACGTCAGAACAACTCAACGCGTCAACACATACATTTACTGCTACAAAGACCAACCACCACACCACAATCAGGTGCGATGGCTCATTTGCTTATTGCACATCCATGCTCCACCACCAGCCACACCCAACCCCTCCAACGAGGAACCAGGCGAACCAATCGTGAGCATGGGATGCTCGCGTCCACTATCCAGATCTCAAACAACAACCCCACCAACCCCATCCACCAGGCAACAACCCGGCATCAGGCGAAGGAGGCCAGAAGAACCAACCACCACACCCTCAGGTGCGATCGTTCGATCCTTCAGGACCCAACAGCGTGTCACGACCCTCCCCCTACCCACCAACTGCTCACTTTCCACACACACCCCCCGAAGGAGACATGCCGTACTGAGAACAACTGGTCGACCAGGTTCAAGCCATTCATCGACGATTCCACTAGTGAGACACCACCATGCGCACCCATACATTCGATGGGCGTCGGGGTGTGTGCTCCTTAGAAAGGAGGTGATCCAGCCGCACCTTCCGGTACGGCTACCTTGTTACGACTTCGTCCCAATCGCCAGCCCCACCTTCGACGGCTCCCTCCACAAGGGTTGGGCCACCGGCTTCGGGTGTTGCCGACTTTCGTGACGTGACGGGCGGTGTGTACAAGGCCCGGGAACGTATTCACCGCAGCGTTGCTGATCTGCGATTACTAGCGACTCCGACTTCATGGGGTCGAGTTGCAGACCCCAATCCGAACTGAGACCGGCTTTTTGGGATTCGCTCCCCCTCACGGGATCGCAGCCCTTTGTACCGGCCATTGTAGCATGCGTGAAGCCCTGGACATAAGGGGCATGATGACTTGACGTCATCCCCACCTTCCTCCGAGTTGACCCCGGCAGTCTCCTATGAGTCCCCACCATTACGTGCTGGCAACATAGGACGAGGGTTGCGCTCGTTGCGGGACTTAACCCAACATCTCACGACACGAGCTGACGACAGCCATGCACCACCTGTACACCGACTAAAAGGGGCTCTATCTCTAGAGCTTTCCGGCGTATGTCAAACCCAGGTAAGGTTCTTCGCGTTGCATCGAATTAATCCGCATGCTCCGCCGCTTGTGCGGGCCCCCGTCAATTCCTTTGAGTTTTAGCCTTGCGGCCGTACTCCCCAGGCGGGGCGCTTAATGCGTTAGCTGCGGCACGGAACCCATGGAATAGGCCCCACACCTAGCGCCCAACGTTTACGGTGTGGACTACCAGGGTATCTAATCCTGTTCGCTCCCCACACTTTCGCTCCTCAGCGTCAGGTAATGCCCAGAGAACCGCCTTCGCCACCGGTGTTCCTCCTGATATCTGCGCATTTCACCGCTACACCAGGAATTCCGTTCTCCCCTGCATACCTCTAGTCTGCCCGTATCGGAAGCAAGCTCAGAGTTAAGCCCTGAGTTTTCACTCCCGACGCGACAAACCGCCTACGAGCCCTTTACGCCCAATAATTCCGGACAACGCTCGCACCCTACGTATTACCGCGGCTGCTGGCACGTAGTTGGCCGGTGCTTCTTCTGTAGGTACCGTCACTTGCGCTTCGTCCCTACTGAAAGAGGTTTACAACCCGAAGGCAGTCATCCCTCACGCGGCGTTGCTGGATCAGGCTTTCGCCCATTGTCCAATATTCCCCACTGCTGCCTCCCGTAGGAGTCTGGGCCGTGTCTCAGTCCCAGTGTGGCCGGTCACCCTCTCAGGCCGGCTACCCGTCGAAGCCTTGGTGAGCCATTACCTCACCAACAAGCTGATAGGCCGCGAGCACATCCTCCACCGCCGGAACTTTCCACCCCCAACCATGCGGAAGGGAGTCATATCCGGTATTAGCCACCGTTTCCGGTAGTTATCCCGAAGTGAAGGGCAGATTACTCACGTGTTACTCACCCGTTCGCCGCTCGTGTACCCCGAAGGGCCTTACCGCTCGACTTGCATGTGTTAAGCACGCCGCCAGCGTTCGTCCTGAGCCAGGATCAAACTCTCCATTGAAAAACAAACCCCACCAGACAAAGCCTGGCGAGAAAAAGAGAGCCACATCCATGACAGAACAAACCCCGACAATTTACGTTGTCAGAATTCATTGTCAAAGAAACCATCAACACACTCCCGAAGAAGTAGTGCCGACGGGGCATTCAAACTAATTCGTCGACTATGACACACTGTTGAGTTCTCAAGGATCAAACGCTTGTCCGTGCTTTCCCTCTCGGGGCCGCTGCGGCGCTTGTCGAAACTTTAGCGAGTAGTTTCTGCGAATTCAAATCCGCGTCTCTCTCGCTTTCTCCCTGGGGTCGCTCACGTTGGTCGATCCCGATCTTCGATCTAGGATCTCGCTGTGTGGGCGAGGGAGTCGGTTGCCTCCGACCTGGCTTCCGCCCTTCTGGGCTTCGTCCCGGTCACCTTCCCGGCAACAAGATGAAACATTAGGTCACGTCTCGCCGGGCACGCAACTCGGGGCGGGGTGACGGCGAGCACATTCACTGTTTCCGCTGGTCAGAGCCCGTTTCTGGACACACAAAGGGCCGCCGACCACGCTCTGGAGCGCGGGCGGCGGCCCTCGACGTACGTCAGTGGCGGTCGTTCAGGAGGCCTGGACGCCTGCCAACTTCTTCTTGCCACGGCGTAGGACCAGCCATCCGCCGGCCACCAGGTCGTCGCGCGTGGGGACGAACTCAGGGTCCTCGACGCGGACGTTGTTGAGGTAGGCGCCGCCCTCGGCCACGGCACGCCGTGCCTCGCCCTTGCTCTTGGTCAGCCCCGTCTGCACGAACAGGTCCACCACCGAGGGGATGGCGTCCGCGGACACCTGCACCGAACCGGCCTCCGCCAGGGCGGCGCCCAGGGTGCTGGGCGGAAGGCTGCCGAGCTCTCCCCCACCGAACAGGGCCTCCGCAGCGCGCTTCGCCGCCTCGGTCTCGCGCTGCCCGTGGACCAGCGTCGTGACGGCGTCGGCGAGTGCCTTCTGTCCCGCGCGCAGGAACGGCTTCTCCGCCGTCTGCGCCGCGAGCTCCTCGATCTCCTCGCGGGGGATGAAGGTGAAGATCTTCAGCAGCTCGACGACCTTCTCGTCCTCGACGTTGAGCCAGAACTGGTGGAAGGCGTACGGCGACATCATCTCGGGGTCGAGCCACAACGCCCCGCCCTCGGTCTTGCCGTACTTGGTGCCGTCCGTCTTGGTGATGAGCGGCGTCGTGAAGGCGTGCGCCTTGCCCCCCGCCGCGCGACGAATCAGCTCGACCCCGCTGCTGAGGTTGCCCCACTGGTCGGAGCCGCCGAACTGGAGCGTCACGCCGTGGTCGCGGTAGAGGTTGAGGAAGTCCATGGACTGGAGCAGGACGTAGCTGAACTCGGTGTAGCTGATCCCCTCCTCCAGGCGGGACCTCACCACGTCGCGGGCCAGCATCCGGTTGACCGGGAAGTGCTTGCCCACGTCGCGCAGGAAGTCGATGACCGAGAGCGATGCCGTCCAGTCGTAGTTGTTGACCATCGTCGCCGCGTTGTCTCCCTCGAAGGAGAGGAACGGCTCGATCTGACGACGGACGCGCTCGACCCAGTCCTTGACGGTGTCGAGGGAGTTGAGCGTGCGCTCACCGGAGTCGCGGGGGTCACCGATCATGCCGGTGGCGCCACCGACCAGGGCGAACGGCGTGTGACCGGCCTCCTGCAGGCGCTTGGCGGTCACGATCTGCACCAGGTTGCCCATGTGCAGGCTGGGCGCGGTCGGGTCGAAGCCGACATAGAACCGGACGCTCCCCTCGTCCAGCGCCGTACGCAGCGCGTCGAGGTCGGTCGAGTTGGCCACCAGGCCACGCCACTCGAGGTCGTCCAGGATGTTCGGGGTCGACACGATCGTTCCTTCCGGTGAGCCGACGCGGGTCTGGTTCGCGGTGCGCCGGGCACTCCTAGCCTGCCAGATCGGCCGGTGCTGGTGCCCGTTGCCTAGGCTGCTCGGGTGAGTGCGGGCAGGTACACCTTCGAGCACGGGATCGGTCGCGGAGCGAGCGGTGCCGTGTGGTCCGGCCACGACACGGTGCTCGGGCGCAAGGTCGCGCTCAAGCGCGTCGGCCTCCACGTCGGGGGCACCGGCCCCGACCTCCGACAGGCGGCCCGCGAGGCCCGGCTCGCCGCCTCCCTCAACCATCCGCACGTCGTGGGGGTCTTCGACCTCGTCGTCATCGGGGACGAGCACTGGCTGGTGATGGAGCACGTCGACGGTCAGACGCTCGCCCAGCTCGTACGCGACCAGGGCCCCCTGGAACCCCGGGAGGCGGCACGACTGATGGCCCAGGTGGCCGAGGCGCTCGGCGCCGCCCACCGTGCCGGCATCGTGCACCGCGACGTGAAGCCCTCCAACGTCATGGTCACCCGTGACGGCACCGCCAAGCTCACCGACTTCGGGATCGCCCGCACGGCGGACGACGCGTCACTGACCCAGACCGGCCTGGTGACCGGCTCCCCCGCCTACCTGTCCCCCGAGGTGGCCACCGGGTCGTCGGCCACCCCCGCCAGTGACGTGTGGGCCCTCGGGGCCACGCTCTACCACCTGCTCGCGGGACGCCCGCCCTACGACGTGGGCGACAACGTGCTCAGCACGATGTACCGCATCGTCCACGAGGTGCCGCCGCGACTGCCCGAGACCGGCCGGCTCAACGTCGTGCTCGAGCGCACGATGGCCCAGGACCCCGCCCAGCGGTGGACGGCCCGCCAGGTGCAGGAGGCCCTGACGCACATCGCCCGGAGCGAGCCGACCCCGACGCCGACGCATCTGGTCGCACCGCGACCGGGGCACACCACCGACACCCTGACGACTGCCTCGGTGTCGCTCGACCGCCCCGCCCGGGCGTACACGCCACGCAGGTCGCCGGGGCCCACCCCGCGTCGACGGCACCCGTGGCTCGTCCGAGGCCTCGTGGCGGCAGGAGTCGCGCTCTGCACGGTGGCCGCCTTCTACGTGGGTCTCGACGGTGCCCGTGACTCCACGACGCCGGACGACGTCAGGGCCGGTGACACCAGCGCCACGGGTACCGCGGCCAACCCCTCCGCCCCCACGGAAGCCGACCTGGAGTCGTTCGTCACCGACTACCTGGCCACCGTCACCGACGACCAGCGTGCGACCTGGGAGCGCCTCACCCCCGCGTTCCAGGAGCGGAGCAAGGGCTTCGCCTCGTACGCGGGGTTCTGGCAGACCGTCGAGTCGGCGACGCCGAGCAACGTACGCGCTGACGTGGACGCGATGACGGTCTCCTACGACGTGGTCTACCGGATGCGCGACGGAGAGCGCGTCTCCGACCAGGTCACCCTGGTCCTCGAGCGTGACGGGGACGAGCTGCTCATCGCCGACGAGTCCTGAGGCGGCTGCGTCCACCGCTGCCTAGACCGGCGCGATCGTCACCGGCCGGGTGTCGCGGGAGACGTCGGCTCCACTGATGACCTCGATCGCCCGGGTGAGGAGGTCGGCGCGCTCGGCCATCTCCTTGGTGCCGGGACGCTTGGGGGCCACGAGCGTGTGCAGGTGGACCTCCTGGGCGAGGCGTCCCTGGGCGTCGAGCAGCACCTCCATGGTGTGGGCCCGGGTGGAGGCGAGGCCCAGCGTCTCCTGGGCGCGGATGACGGCGACGACGCCGATCAACAGCCCGCGCAGCTCCTCGACCCGCATCTGGGTCAACGCGCCGGCGACGGCGAGGCGGAACTCGACCTCCGCCTCGCGCTCACCGGCGGCAGCGACTGCACCACTGGCCACCAGGGCGGTGCCGGCACCGGAGGCCAGGACGAGCGTCAGCATCCCGCCGACCATGCCGCCCGGGCCGAAGGCGGCCAGCGAGGCCGTGATGGCGGCGGCTCCCGCCAGGGCCGTGGGCAGGACGGCCCACAGACCGACGCCGGTCAGGGCGAGCAGCACCGCTCCTCCTCCGACCAGGTAGCCCCACCAGCGCCGACGGTCCGGAGTCAGGGCGTCCTGCGCGTGGTCGACGGCGGCCGCGACGACCGTGGCGAACTCGAGGTCACTGATGCTGCCCTCGCGACGGCGTACGCGGTTGAGCAGTGCGGTCAGGGCCTCGAGGCGGTGCGCCGGGTCAACGGCGATGTCGAACGGCGGCAGGGGGTTGGAGGCGTACCGCGAGACCACGAGGGGCAGGAGCTCGTCGTCGGACCAGACGTCACGCACCAGGTCGGAGGCGCGGTCGACGAAGTCGGTGATGGACGGGGGTGAGCCCAGCTCGGCCCGGGCCTCGTCGTCGGCCTGCTCCACCTCCTCGAGCACCCGCGTCGCGGCGATCCGGCGGGCCGTGTCGAACCGCCTGCGCCAGCTGAACTTCTTGGCTTGGCAGGTGCGTGAGAGCTGCTCGGCGTAGGCGAAACCAAGGAGCTGGAGGTCCCACCCCTCCCCCAACGGGCGGGCCGGAGGGTGCTCGGCGTCGGCGTCACGCACGCCGTAGAGGTGGTGCCCCAGCAGGGCGCCGACTGCCGGGTGCGAGGCGTAGCCACGCACGCTGTGCGTACGGATGTCGACCGAGACGTCGACGGCCATCGGGAAACGGGCTGCCACCCCGCGGCCGTAAGTCACGGCGTCACGCGGGTCGAACACGTTGATCCACGCGTCGACGCGGTCGTAGGGGAAGTCGGTGGCCAGGGAGCGCAACCGCTTCCACATGTCGGAGGCGAGCGGGCTGCCGAGAGTGACGAGGGCGCGTACGCGGGTGTGCGCCGGCAGGCGCGTGAGCAGGTCGGCGGCGATCACGCTGCCGAGGCTGTGGGCGACGACCACGATCTCGTCGGCGTCCGGGATCTGCTCGACCACCTCACGCAGGACGCTGGCCCGCACGCTGCGGTGGTGGGCGTAGATCTTGGCCTCGGTGAGGTCGCCGACGCGGGTGACCACGGAGGTCAGCGTGGCGTTGACGCCGTTGGGAGAGTGCCCGAAGTGCACGCCCCGGGCGCGGACCGACCACTGACGCAGGAACTGCGTGTTCTCCTCCTGCGTCACGGCGAACCTGCGCGCCGCCTCGTCCGTCTCGTCGGAGGCCTCCCACGTCTCCTTGACCTCGTCGGCCTTGGCTGCGCGACTGCCCGTGGGGGTCAGGAGCAGCGGCTGGTAGGTGACCGGGACGACGGTGTCGTACGTCGGGTCGATGGGCGAGTGCCCGGCCTGCACGAGTCCCACGTTGAGCGGATCGAGCCAGTCCTCGAGGGGTGTGACTCCACCGACCCCGTGGATGTAGACGATCGTGTTGCTCAACCCAGGTCTCCTCTCGCAGGCCGAGTAGGGCGGGTGGGGCTCGAACCCACGACCCAAGGATTATGAGTCCTCTGCTCTGACCGACTGAGCTACCGCCCCGCACGAGGCAGGGCCCCGAGCGGTGACGAGCCTAGTGGTTGGCAGGCGTTGACCTGCGCGGGTGTCCCCCGGATGATCGGCAGATGGAGCCCACTCCTCTTCTCCCGGTGACCGAGGACTGGCAGCGTGCCCTCTGCGTCGTCGCACACCCCGACGACATGGAGTTCGGTGGGGCAGCGGCCGTCGCGCGGTGGACCCGGCAGGGCAAGGAGGTCACCTACGTCATGGTGACCAGCGGTGAGGCCGGGATCGACTCGACGCCGCCTGAGCAGAGCCGTCCGCTGCGCGAGGCCGAACAGATCGTCTCTGCCCAGATCGTCGGCGTGCCCACGGTCGAGTTCCTGGGCCTGCCCGACGGGACCGTCGAGTACGGCGTCGAGCTGCGTCGCGTGATCGCCGAACAGGTGCGGCGCCACCGCCCCGAGGTCGTGATCACCCTCAACCACCGGGACTCCTTCGGCCCCGGCATGCTCAACCAGCCCGACCACGTCGCCGTGGGCCGCGCCGTCATCGACGCCGCCCGCGACGCCGGCAACCGGTGGATCTTCCACGAGCAGGTCGCCGCGGGACTCGGGCCGTGGGACGGCGTACGGCAGGTGTGGATCCTCGCCTCCCCCGAACCCACCCACGCCGTCGACACCACGGAGACCTTCGAGGTCGGTGTCGACTCCCTGCTCGCACACGCCGCGTACCTCGTCGGCCTCGGGTGGGACGAGGAGCGCGCCCGCACGATGCTCGAGACGTCGTCGCGCAGCGGCGGGGAGCGCCTCGGCACCCGCTACGCCGCCTCGGTCGAGGTGGTCGTCCTGCGGGAGCCCGACCAGGCCTGATCCCAGCAGGTCGTCCTGCGCCTCAACCGCCGCCTGATCGTCCCGGAAAAGCAAGAACCCCCTCCGCCCGTGGGCGGAGGGGGTTCTTGCTTCTGCTCCCCCGGTTGGACTCGAACCAACAACCCTCCGATTAACAGTCGAATGCTCTGCCAGTTGAGCTACAGGGGATCAGCTGCCCTCACGAGCAGCGAGAGGAACATTAGCAACACCTCGGCGCCGACACCAAAGCGGGGCCCCGGCGACTCGGACCCGTCAGGCCAGTCCGACCTCGTCCTTGGCCTGCGCCAGCGCAGCCGCCGCCGCCTCGCGCACACGAGGGTCGGTGGGGTCCACCGTGGCGTCGTACTCGTAGACCCACAGCGGGTCCGTGCCGCCGTGGGGACTGCGGCGTGCGATCACCCGCATCCCGCCTCCCGGCACGGCCACGTGCCGCTGCAGGACGATGCTCGCCGTCACGCGCTCGCGGACCAGCTCGAGCAGCAGGCGGGACTCCCCCAGCACGAACGCGGACTCCGGCCGCTCGGCTCCCCACTCCCCGACCTCACTCACCCGGAAGGTCGACGTCTCCGCGTCCCACTCGGCGGCCTCGACCAGCTCCCAAGGCACCCGGGTCGGGTCGGCACCGTCCGCCGGGACCACGTGGAGGGCGTCGCGGGTGCCGGCGATCACCGATCCGTCCTCGGCCACGGCGTGGGCGAGGATCCGCTCCCGCGGCAGCAGCGTCGGTACGTGGACCGCGTGGTCCCGCCTCCCCCACCTCATGCGCCCACCGCCTTGTCGGCGAGGCCGCGACGACGCTGCTCCAGGCTCCACAGCTCAGCCGACATCTGGTTGTACTCCTCCGAGGCGGGGTCGGTGCGTTGCAGGCGCGACTTCAGCGCGGCCGTGCTCCGCAGCAGCGTGAGCTCACGCAGGCGGTAGGCGTGGGCGAACATGTAGCTCTCGCCCGGCTCCCCCGAGGAACGCACGGGCTCGACCGCGAGCTCGGCGAAGGCGGCGGAGACCCACGGGTTCTGCAGGCCGGCTCGCACTCCGGTCGCCCAGCCGGGGTCCGTGGCGCCGGCCGTGGGGCCGCCGTGTGCGACCACTGCTTCCCACACCGCGCGGTAGGCGGGGTGCGTGAAGTCCTCGGACGTGACCTGCTCCATGCTGCGCTGGACGAGCTGCGGGTGCTGGAGGACGAGCTTGAGCGTCTCACGCTCGATCGAGAAGCGCGGGTCGCGCAGGGCTGGCATCGGAGCTCGCTCCGGGGCGGCCGGAGCGGCCGGAGCGGCCGGGGCCTCCCCGGGACGCTGGGGCGCCTCGCTGCCACGCGTACGCCGCTCGCGACCCCCCGCAGGCTTCTCGTTGCCCCACTTCTCGGCGCGGCGCACCTGGGCGCGCACCTCGTCGACGTCCATGCCGACCATGGCGGCGACCTCACGCGCGAAGGCATCGACCTTGGAACGGTCGCGCACGCTCGCCACGAGACGGGCGGCCTCGCGCATGGCGTCGACCCGGCCGTCGGCGCGGTCGAGGTCGTAGCGCGACACCACGTTGCCCAGGACGAAGCGGTAGAGGGGCGTGCGCTCGGCGACCAGGGCACGGACCGCCTCGTCGCCCTTGGCCAGGCGCAGGTCGCACGGGTCCATGCCAGAGGGTTCGACCGCGACGTAGGTCTGCGAGACGAAGTTCTGGTCGCCGTTGAAGGCACGCAGGGCCGCCTTCTGGCCGGCGGCGTCACCGTCGAAGGTGAAGATCACCTCGCCGCGGAGCCCGTCGCGGTCGTCCATGAAGCGGCGCAGCACGCGGGCGTGGTCGTCGCCGAACGCGGTGCCACAGGTGGCGACCGCGGTGGTGACGCCCGCCATGTGGCAGGCCATCACGTCGGTGTAGCCCTCCACGATGACGGCCTGGGAGCTCCGCGAGATCTCCTTGCGGGCGAGGTCGAGGCCGTAGAGCATCTGGGACTTCTTGTAGATCGGCGTCTCGGAGGTGTTGAGGTACTTCGCCTCGATGCGGTCGTCCTCGAAGATCCGGCGCGCACCGAAGCCGACGGTGTCGCCGTTGGACTCACGGATCGGCCACAGCAGTCGCCCGCGGAACCGGTCGTAGGCCGAGCGACCGACGGCGACGAGGCCGCTGGCGACCATCTCCTCCTGGCTGAACCCCTTCTGGCGCAGGAGCTGGGTCAGCGCCTCGCCGTCGCGGGGGGCGAAGCCGACGCCGAACATCTCGGCCGCCGCCTGGTCGAACCCGCGGTCGGAGAGGAACTGGCGTCCGGCCAGCGCGTCGCTCGAGGAGAGGTGGTCGGCGTAGAACTCCTGGGCGACCCGGTGGGCCTCCAGCAACCGACCACGCGCCGGACCGCGGGGTCGCTGCACCCCGTCGTCGCCGTCCTCGCGCCGCAGCTGCACGCCATACTTGTCCGCGAGGTGCTCCACCGCCTCGGAGAAGGCGAGCCCGTCGATCTTCATCAGGAAGGTGATCACGTCACCGCCCTCCTGGCACCCGAAGCAGTGGAAGAAGCCTCTGGAGGGGGTCACGTGGAAGGACGGCGACTTCTCGTCGTGGAAGGGGCACAGCCCCTTCATCGAGCCGCCACCGGCGTTGCGCAACGAGACGTAGGACGACACCACGTCGTCGATCCGGGCTCGTTCGCGCACCGTTGCGATGTCCTCGTCCCGAATGCGGCCTGCCACGTCGCGGAGTCTACGGCCACGGAGAATGCCCCATGAGCCTTGCGCAAGGATCCACCGCGCAACGCGTGGCGTACGTCGCGCGACGCACGGTGTTCACGTTCCTGGACAGGCGCGCGCTCGACCTCGCGGCGTCGCTCACCTACTACTCCGTGCTCGCGCTCTTTCCGGCCATCGTGGCACTCAGCGCGCTCCTGGGAGTGGTGGGCCACTCCGAGGACTCGGTCGACCTGGTGCTCGAGGTCCTCCGACCGGTCGTCTCCGGCGAGACCCTGAGGACCGTCGAGGGCCCGGTCCGCGGCCTGGCGGAGTCGCCCCTGGCCGGCCCGGCGTTGGCGGTCGGTCTGGCGGGGGCCCTGTGGTCGGCCTCGGCCTACGTCAACGCCTTCTCCCGCGCCATGAACACGATCCACGACGTCGAGGAGGGACGGCCCTTCTGGGAACTCCGCCCGGTCATGCTGCTGGTCACGGTGGTGTCGTTGGTGCTGGTCGCGATCGCGACGGTGCTGCTCCTGGTCTCCGGCCGGCTGGCGCGCTCGCTGGGTGACGTGGTCGGTCTGGGCGACACCGCCGTGCGCGTGTGGACGATCGTCCAGTGGCCGGGCGTCGCGGCGGCCGCCATGGTGCTGATCGGGATGCTCTACCGCGTCACCCCCAACGTGCAGCGCCCCAGGCTCCGTTGGATCTCGTCGGGGGCTCTCGTGGCCCTCGGCACCTGGCTGCTGGCCTCCTTCGGACTCTCCGTCTACGTCTCCAACTTCGCCAGCTACGACCGCACGTACGGCTCGTTGGCCGGTGTGGTGATCGGCCTTCTCTTCCTGTGGGTCAGCAACGTGGCACTGCTGGTGGGGGCGCTCCTGGACGTGGAGGTGCAGCGCGTGAAGCAGCTCGACCGCGGGTTGCCGGCCGAGGAGCGGCTGCAGCTCCCCCTGCGCGACACCCGAAAGATCGAACGCACCCGCGAGCGGTACGCCGCGCTCGTCGACGAGGCCCGTTCCTGGCGCGAGCAGGCAGCCTCCCACCCGCGCGACGAGGCAGGGTCGGACCCCACCTGACGTCCGCACGACCCCGCGGAGCCGGACCGCGAGGGGAACGGGCATGGAAACGGGTGCCTCGTGGTTGGGATGGGCGTGAGCGCTCCGCAGGAACCCAGGCAGCAACCTCTCCAGCAACCTCCGCGGCAAGCCCCGCAGCAGCCCTGGGACACCGTCGTGGTCGGCGCCGGACAGGCCGGACTGTCCGCGGCGCACCACCTGCTCAAGCGGGGCGTGACCACTCTGGTGCTCGATGCCAACGACGCACCCGGCGGTGCGTGGCAGCACCGGTGGGACTCGCTGCGGATGGACGGTGTGCACGGGGTCGCCGACCTCCCCGGAGCGAGCGCCCCACCGAGGGGGCCACGGCGCGCCAACGAGGTGCTGCCAGCCTGGTTCGCCGCGTACGAGGTCGAGCAGGGCATCGAGGTCGTCCGCCCGGCCAGGGTGGACCGTGTCGTGAGCGAGGGCGACCTGCTGAGGGTGCACGCGCAGGAGCGGTCCTGGCTGGCGCGCACGTTGGTCAACGCCACCGGCACGTGGGACCGGCCCTTCGTCCCCGGGTACCCCGGTCGGGAGACCTTCCGCGGGGAGCAGCTGCACACCTCCGGCTACCGCGGGGCGGAAGGCTTCCGCGGGCGTCGCGTCGTCGTGGTCGGCGCCGGCGCGAGCGCCGTCCAGCTGCTCGGCGAGATCGCACCCGTCACCGACACCTTCTGGGTGACCCGGCGCGAGCCCGTGTGGGCCAAGGAGTCGGAGGAGTTCGACGGCCTGGCGGTGGTCCGCCTGGTCGAGGAGCGCGTGCTGGCCGGGCTTCCGCCCGCCAGCGTCGTGAGCGTCACCGGGCTCCGCCTCCGCCCTCAGGAGCAGGCCGCCGCAGCGCTGGGTGCCTACACCCGCCACCCGATGTTCACCCGGATCGAGCCCGAGGGCGTACGCATGCCCGACGGCTCGCTCGAGCGCGCCGACGTCATCCTGTGGGCGACCGGCTTCCGGCCCGACGTGGGCCACCTCGCGCCCCTGGGACTGCGCTCACCGCGCGGGGGCATCACCCTGCTTCCCGGACCGAACGGTCCGCAGAGCGCCACCACGGCGGCGGCCGACCCCCGGGTGCAGCTGGTCGGCTACGGCCCGAGCGCCAGCACCATCGGCGGCAACCGCGGCGGACTGGCTGCTGCCATCGCCGTGGTCAAGCACCTCCGGGAGCGCGAGATCCCCACGGGCGCAGCCTGAGTCAGTCGCGCGCCAGCGCTGCGTGCCACGCGACGGCGCTGGCGTCGGTGAGCGAGGCGACCTGGTCGATGGCCACGCGGCGACGGGCGGCGTCGTCGGACGCCTCGTGCCAGTCCTGGGCGAAGACGGGGTCGAGAGCGTCCGTCCCACGCATCCACACTCCTTCGACGAGGTCGGAGAGCAGCTCTCGCTGACGCGACATCAGTGACACCCGCTCGTCGGTGCTCATCACGTAGTGAGCGGCGATGCCCTTGAGCACGGCGATCTCGAGGCGGGTCTGCTCGGGCACCACCACCTGCCCGGCGTAGCGCACGAACGGTCCGGGACCGGCCGCAAAGGTCGCTTCCTGCACGCTCCCGCAGAACCGGCCGATCAGGTCGCTGGTGAGGTTCTTCAGGGCGGCCAGCCCTCGCCTCGAACGGTCGTAGGGCTGGCGCAGCCAGCTGTCCACCGCGACCAGGCCGTCGAAGGCCTCGTCCAGGCGGTCGTCGGCGACCCCGGGCAGGTACCACTCCCGCACGGTCTGCCACACGCCGGCGCGGTCGAGTCCGGTCAGGTCGATCTTGCCGGCCACGATGCCGTCCTCGACGTCGTGGACGGAGTAGGCGACGTCGTCGGCGAGGTCCATGACCTGGGCCTCGAGGCACTGGTCGGTGCCAGCGCCGGGCTCGCGCATCCACTCGAAGACGGGCAGGTCGTCGTCGTACACGCCGAACTTCACGACCGTGCGGGGCGTCCCGTCGCCGTGGGCGCCCGACGGCGCTCCGGCACCGGCGCGGGTCCACGGGTACTTCGTGCAGGCGTCCAACGTCGCCCGCGTCAGGTTCAGGCCGACACTGGCGCCGTCGGCGTCGAAGGTCTTCGCCTCCAGGCGCGTCAGCAGGCGCAGGGTCTGGGCGTTGCCCTCGAAGCCCCCGCAGGCCTGGCTGAGCTCGTCGAGGACGCGCTCCCCGTTGTGCCCGAACGGCGGGTGACCCAGGTCGTGGGCCAGCGCGGCGGTCTCGACGATGTCGGGGTGGCAGCCCAGGGCCCGGGCGAGGTCACGCGCGACCTGGGCGACCTCCAGGCTGTGGGTGAGGCGGTTGCGGATGAAGTCGTCGGTCTGCGGACCCATCACCTGGGTCTTGGCGGCCAGCCGGCGCGTGGAGGCGGCGTGGACGACGCGGGCGCGGTCGCGCTCGAACGCCCGCCGCACGGGCGCGTCGACACGCTTCGGGGGTTCAGGGACGAGGCGTTCGTGGGCGGCTTCGTCGTACAGGTGATCCATCGCGCCCGACGCTACCCGGCAGCGCCGACACGTCGCCCGGGACGGTCAACATGACCGGCTCAGTAGACCGTGACGTGCACGTGGTCGTAGTGGTTGGCCGTGACCGAACCGCGGTCCGACATGCCACGCCAGCCCTCGCCGCCGCGCTCGACCGACCAGATCTTCTGCGCGTAGATGAGGTACTCGATGCCCAGCGCAGCGTGGTTGGCACGCAGCATCTCGGCGATCTCCCAGCCGGTCTCACCGCTGATCATGATGTCGACCGCGCGGCCCTGGCCGTGCTCACCGTCGTTGCGGAAGGTGCCGTACGTCGTGACCTGCGGGAAGGCGGCGCAGACGGCGCGGTGCACCTTGACGATGCTGGGGTCGACGCCTGAGGGCACCGAGGTGCCGTTGGTGCACGCACCGCCCACAGCCTTGACGACGGGCTTCTCGTCGTCGAGGTAGCCGGTGGTCACCCAGCGCGCGCTGCCCTGGAGCACGATCTCCTCGCGCCCGTCGGCCTTGCGGCCGGTGACGAGCACCTTCTTGCCGGAGTCGATCAGGCCCACCTTCTCGGCGTCGTCGCCGGAGGCGCTCCAGAGGTTGAGGGTCGCGGTGGTCCACAGCTTGGTCGTGGCGCCGTTGATGGCGCGCTGGGTCTTGCGGCGCTCCTTGGCAGCGGCGGCGCGAGCAGCTTCGGCCGCCTCGGCCGCCTCGGCAGCTGTCGCCGCCTTGGCCACGGCCTTGCCGACGGCGATGGAACGACGCGACTGCGTACGGGAGACGGGGGCCTCACGCTTGGTGAGGGCGGCCTCGACGCGCGGGGCCTCGGCGCGGAGGTCGGCGTCTGACGAGACGGGCTCACCTTCGACGACACCGAGGGTCACTGCGGAGAGGGTCGCCATGACGGCGATGGGGGCGGCCACGATGGCTGCACGGGGGATGGCTCGGGGGATGAAACGGGTGAAGACGCGGGCATTGGTTTCCCGCTTGTGGCGATGCTTGGCCACAGCGCTGATCCTTTGCTGTTGCTGACAGGGTGCCCGGTTCGGGGGACTGCATCCGAGCACGTGATCAGGGAGTCAAGCACAAAACGCAGCCGTCGACACGATCCTCGGGGGATATCTCGTACGTGCGTCCCATCACCCCAATTCTGGGGATGCCGCATGCGCGGGCTAGCCGCCGGTTGCCTCGTTGGCGTCCTCTTGCATGTGGATGCCGCGCCCGTCCTGGTCGTCGAGCCAGCCCTCGGGAAGGACGACCCGCTTGCGCGGAGCACCCTGGCGGCCGCGCGGCGCCCCGAGCTCGGAGACGGGATACGCCTCGTCGGGATCCAGCTCGTCCAGCAGCGCGCCCAAGGTCTCCAGGGAGTCGACCAGCGCGAGGGAGTGGCGGAGGCTGCCACCGGCACGGAACCCCTTGAGGTACCAGGAGACGTGCTTGCGGAACTCCTTGCAGCCGCGCTCCTCCCCCATGTGCTCGCAGAGGAGCTCGGCGTGGCGCAGCATCATCGTGCGCACCTCGCCCAGCGTCGGCAGGACGGTGGTGGTGGGAGTGCCGGAGAACGCCGCGGCGAGGTCGCGGAACAGCCAGGGCCGCCCGAGGCAGCCGCGTCCGACGACGACGCCGGCGGCGCCGGTCTGCTCGACCATGCGGACGGCGTCGTTCGCCTCCCAGATGTCTCCGTTGCCCAGCACCGGGATGTCGACGTGGGCCACGAGCTCGGCGATGGCGTCCCAGTCGGCCGTGCCGGAGTAGGCCTGCTCGACGGTGCGACCGTGCAGGGCGATGGCGGTGACGCCGCTCTCCTGGGCGATCCGACCGGCGTCGAGGTAGGTCAGGTGGTCGTCGTCGAGCCCCTTGCGGGTCTTGATCGTCAGCGGTACGTCGTACTTCGACGTCGCGGCGACCGCAGCCTCGAGGACCTCACCCAGCAGGCCACGCTTCCACGGCAGCGCACCGCCCCCGCCCTTGCGGGTGACCTTGGGGACGGGGCAGCCGAAGTTGAGGTCGACGTGGGCCACGCCGTACTCGTTGCAGAGGATCTCCGCGGCCTGGCCGACGTACTTCGGGTCGGTGCCGTAGAGCTGGACCGAACGGATGGTCTCCAGCTCGTCGAAGACCAGCATCTTCTTCGTGGTCTCGTCGCCCTCGACCAGGCCACGCGAGGTGATCATCTCGCAGACGTAGAGCCCTGCCCCCTGCTCGGCGCAGAGGCGTCGGTAGGCAGCGTTGGTGATGCCGGCCATCGGCGCCAGCACCACCGGCGTCTCGACCCGGACGTTGCCGAGGACGAGCTCGGTGGGCAGGGACGCAGTGCTGGTCGCGGACACCCGACCATTCTCCGCGGGGCCCCGGCCCGCCCCCAAATCACCAGCGGGCACGTTCACCCGTGGGGGCGGACCAGCGCCTCACCACCGCCACATGAACCGCTCGAAGCTGGTGGTGATCCCACCACCGGTGTCGGAGGCCCGGGCACACCTGCCGCTGGTGGCGCACCGCACCAGGCGCGACCTGCCGCCAGCGGAGAACTGGAAGACGAACCTGGTGTCGGTCTCGAACCGCACTGTCTGGTCAGCAGCACTGGGCCCCCAGCCCTCTCCCGGCGGGAAGACCCGACCGTAGGAGAACTGCTGCAGCACCACCCCGTCGGACATCCGGCGCACCTGGAGCACCGCGCGCTTCCTCACCAGACGCGGGCCCGTCCCGATCACGAGCTGGCCGTCAGGGGACACGGCGAGGGCGGTGAAGTCGGCAGTCCAGGCCGGCGTGCCCGGCGAGGAGATGGAGGTCGGCCCGTGGGCTCGGGACGCTCGCGCTGCCTCGACGAAGACGACGTCCTGACGCAGGAACCCCGCGTTCATCCCGGTCCCGAGGCGACGGTCGCCGCCACCGGGGACCCAGTCGGCGGCGAAGGGCTCCCACGGCGGCTCCTCGTCATCGCGGTGCAGGAGCACGTGGCCGTCGGCCGCGTCGAACGGCTGCCAGTTGAGGCCCGTGAAGTTCGAGTCAACCTTCTTCCCGTCGCTCATGCGGTGCACGAAGACGTTGCCGCCGCCACGGTCGAAGTAGGTGAGGACGATCTGGGCCCCGCCACGGGACAGCAGTGCACCACCGCGGCTGGCCAGCCCAGGCACCCGCGTGGGGGCCTGCCCACTACGGATGCGGTGGACCCGCAGGCGCGCGTTCCGCCAGCTCGCCACGACCCACGCCGATCCTGAACGACCGAGCAGGACCTGACGGCCCCTCTCGTGGGGCACGCGCACCCGGACCCGCTTGCCGCCCGAGTGGATCCACCCGTCCTGGAGGTAGGGGATCGCCGCGTCGGGCCCACGTCTGAGCTTCGCCGGATTGACCGTCCTCACCGGTGGGGGCGCTGCCGCCCCGTCCTGTCCCGTGCCTCGAGCGGCTGCGGAGCCGGGCACGAGACCCACCCCCAGCGACAGCGAGACGACTGCGGCCCCGAGGACCCGTCCACTGATTCCACCGAATGCGTTCATGCCTCCACGGTGCCACTCACGCACCCGGTGGGGAATCAGCAGAACTACTGATCAGCAGCCGAGCAGCTTCTGGGCGAAGTAGGCCGAGATGCCGTCGAGGCTGATGCGCTCCTGGCTCATGGAGTCGCGCTCGCGCACGGTGACCGCGTTGTCCTCGAGGGTGTCGAAGTCGACGGTGACGCAGAACGGCGTACCGATCTCGTCCTGACGGCGGTAGCGACGGCCGATGGCCCCGGCGTCGTCGAACTCGACGTTCCAGTTGCGACGCAGCTCGGCCGCCAGCGCCTTCGCCTTCGGCGAGAGGTCGGCGTTGCGGCTGAGCGGCAGGACCGCGACCTTGATGGGTGCCAGGCGCGGGTCGAGCTTGAGCACGACGCGCTTGTCGACACCGCCCTTGGTGTTGGGGGCCTCGTCCTCGGTGTAGGCGTCGACGAGGAAGGCCATCAGGCTGCGCGAGAGGCCCGCTGCCGGCTCGATGACGTAGGGCACGTAGCGCTCGTTGTTGGCCTGGTCGAAGTAGGAGAGGTCCTGGCCCGAGTGCTTCGCGTGGGTGGAGAGGTCGTAGTCGGTGCGGTTGGCGATGCCCTCGAGCTCGCCCCACTCGGAGCCGGTGAAGCGGAAGCGGTACTCGATGTCGGTCGTGCCCTTGGAGTAGTGCGACAGCTTCTCCTGCGGGTGGTCGAAGAGACGCAGGTTGTCGCGCTCGACGCCGAGGTCGACGTACCAGTTGAGGCGCTCCTCGATCCAGTAACGGTGCCACTCGTCGTCCTCACCGGGCTTGACGAAGAACTCCATCTCCATCTGCTCGAACTCGCGGGTGCGGAAGATGAAGTTGCCCGGCGTGATCTCGTTGCGGAAGGACTTGCCGATCTGGGCGATGCCGAACGGCGGCTTCTTGCGCGAGGAGGTCACCACGTTGGCGAAGTTGAGGAAGATGCCCTGCGCGGTCTCCGGGCGCAGGTAGTGCAGGCCGGACTCGTCCTCGGTGACGCCGAGGTGGGTCTTGAGCATGCCGGAGAACTGCTTCGGCTCGGTCCACTGACCGCGGGTGCCGCAGTTGGCGCAGGCGATCTCGGTGAGCGGGACGTCGTCGGGGTTGACGATCCCCTTCTTCTCGGCGAACGCCTCCTGGAGGTGGTCGGCGCGGTAGCGCTTGTGGCACGAGAGGCACTCGACGAGCGGGTCGTTGAAGGTGGCGACGTGGCCCGAGGCGACCCAGGTCTCCTTCGGCAGGATGATCGAGGAGTCGAGGCCGACGACGTCGTCGCGGCCCTGCACCATGGACTTCCACCACTGACGCTTGATGTTGTCCTTGAGCTCGACGCCCAACGGGCCGTAGTCCCACGCGGAGCGGGTCCCGCCGTAGATCTCACCGCACGGGAAGACGAAGCCCCGGCGCTTCGCCAGGGAGACCACGGTGTCGACAAGGGATGCGGGCGGCTTGGCCACGGGGTTCACTCCTGCTGTTGCACACGGCCGGCTGGCTGCCGACCTCGAAGAGATCAGCCTAACGACCGCGCCTGCTGGTCGTTCAGCACGGCACCCGGAACCACGGGCTCGTAGGCGCTGGGCTCGTCCACGGCCATGCTGAGCACGGGGACGGCGGTGAGCTTGACGTCGTACGCCGACAGCGCGCGGCGGTAGGAACCCACGTCACGCCACTGCGTGTGCACCATCCACAGCTCGGGGTCGTCGAGGTTGCGACCCACTCCCCCCTGCTCGAAGCCGCGCTGGGCGGCCAGCGTCTCGTAGGCAGCCTGGAGCTGCGCACGGAACTCCTCGGCCCGGTCGAGGGGGACACGGAAACGGTTGACGACGATCACGGGGTGAGCCTAGTGCTCACACCGCGTTTGAAAACGGTTCTCACCCTGTGTGAGAATCGTTCTCATGAGCTTCTCCCGCCGCGCAGTGTCCACCCTCGCCGCCCTCTCCGCCACCGCTCTCGTGGCCACGGGGTGTGGCGCGATGAGCGGGGACAACTCGGACGACGGAGAGCTCCGCGTGGCCGCCGGCTACTACCCCTTGGCCTGGGTGGCCGAACGCGTCGCCGGTGACGCCGCCGAGGTCACCTCCCTCTCCCGCCCCGGGCAGGACGCGCACGACGCCGAGCTCACCATGAACGCCCGCGCTGCGATCAGCGACGCCGACCTGGTCCTGGTCAACGGCGGATTCCAGCCCGGCGTCGACCAGGCCGCCGAGCAGTCACCCGGCGAGGTGCTGGACGCTGCCGAGGTGCTGGACCTGCGCCCGACGGTGGACCACGACGACCACGACCACGGCGCGTCGGACGACGACCACGACGAGCACGGAGACGACGAGCACGACGGGCACGACCACGGCGACGTCGACCCGCACTTCTGGCTCGACCCGCTGCTGATGGCCGACCTCGCCGACCGCGTCGCCGAGAGCCTCGGCACGATCGCCCCGGACGAGGCGGACGACTTCGCCGCCAACGCCGCCGAGCTGCGCGACGAGCTCGAGGAGCTCGACGCCGACTACACCGAGGGCCTCAGCACGTGTGCCCGCAGCACCGTGGTGGTGAGCCACGACGCCTTCGGCTACCTCTCCCGCTACGGGCTGGAGTTCGAGCCGATCGCCGGCCTCTCCCCCGGCGCCGAGCCGACCCCGGCCGACCTGGCCCGGCTGCGGAAGCTGATCCGCGACGAGGGCGTGACGACCGTCTTCAACGAGACGCTCGCGCCGGTCGAGCTGGCCGACTCGCTGGCCCGCAGCGCCGGCGTCTCCACCGCCGTCCTCGATCCCATCGAGGGCCTGCCCAAGAGCGCGGGCGACGCCGACTACTTCTCCCTGATGCGGGACAACCTCGCCGCACTGCGGAAGGCCAACGGATGCTGAGCCGCAGGCAGAGCGCCCCCGACGCGACGCCAGTGGTGCTGCGCAACGGCTCGGTGACGATCGAGGGTCGTCCCGTCCTGCGCGGCATCGACCTCACGGTCACCTCGGGCGAGTTCATCGCGCTCATGGGCGCGAACGGCTCGGGAAAGTCCACCCTGGTGCGCGCCCTGACCGGGCTCCGGCCCCTGGCCAGCGGAGAGCTCGAGCTCTTCGCCACCCCCATCGACCACTTCCACGACTGGCGCCGGGTGGGCTACGTGCCCCAGCGCAGCACCGCCACCTCGGGCGTCCCCGCCTCCGTCTGGGAGGTGGTCGCGTCGGGACGACTGACGCGACGCGGCGTCCTGCGTCCGTTGACCCGTGCCGACCGACGGGTCATCGACGAGGCGATCTCCCTGGTCGGGCTCGAGGCGAAGGCCCGTGCCGGCGTCTCGACCCTGTCGGGCGGCCAGCACCAGCGCGCCCTCATCGCGCGCGCCCTGGCGGGTGAGCCGGACCTCCTCTTCCTCGACGAGCCGACCGCCGGGGTCGACCTGCCCAACCAGCTGGCGCTGGCCGACACCCTCCGCACCCTCAAGGAGCGCGGGTCGACGGTCGTGCTGGTGGCCCACGAGCTCGGTCCGATGGAGTCCTTGGTCGACCGGGCCGTCGTGCTCCGGGACGGCAGGGTCGTGCACGACGGACCCCGCCTGACCGACGCCCAGGTCCACGACCCGGACCTCGGCCACGCCCACCACCACCCGTCGCCCCCCGCACGCGACCACGTTCCCCACGTGCTGGCACCCTTCGACGACACGAGCCAGCGGCAGGAGGACGAGCACTGATGCCTGACTTCTGGTCACTCCTGGGCTACGACTTCATGCAGCTCGCGCTGCTCGCCGCGCTCTTCACCGGTCTCGCCGTGCCCGCCGTCGGCACCTACCTCGTGCAGCGTCGGATGGCCCTGATGGGCGACGGACTCGGGCACGTCGCCGTGACCGGGGTCGCGATCGGCCTCGTCACCGGTACCGCCCCCACCTGGACGGCCGTCATCGCGGCCGTCATCGGGGCGGTGGCCATCGAGCTGATCCGTGAGCGTGGCAGGTCGGGCGGCGACGTCGCCCTGGCCCTGCTCTTCTACGGCGGCCTGGCCGGCGGCATCTTCGTCGCCGGACTCGGCGGCGACGGCGCGTCACGGCTCCAGCAGTTCCTCTTCGGCTCGATCATGACGATCACCCGTGGCGACGTGTACGTGACCATGGTGCTGGCCCTGGTGCTGGTGGTGCTCTGCCTCGGCCTCTCCCCGCAGCTCTTCGCGGTGGCCCACGACCCGGACTTCGCGAAGGTGGCCGGACTCAACGTCCGCGCCTACAACCTGCTGGTCGCCGTGCTGGCCGCGGTGTCGGTGACGGTGGCGATGCGCAGCGTCGGGCTGCTGCTCGTCTCCGCCCTGATGGTGATCCCGGTGGCGACCGCCCAGCAGGTGACGAGCTCCTTCCGCCGCACCCTGGTGATGTCGATGGCCGTGGGCACGGTCGCGGCCGTCGGTGGACTGCTGCTCGCCGCGGCCGCCTCCTACCGCGCCGACGTGGCGCCGGGCGCCTCGATCGTGCTGGTCAGCCTGGCGATCTTCCTCGTCGCCTGGCCGTTCGGAGCGTGGGTGCGTCGCCGTCAACGGCGGCTCACCCCGTTCACGGATCCGGCGCCGGAGGAGCACCTGCTCAGCGGGGAGCACCCCCACGAGCACGGCGACGGCTGCGGACACGAGGCAGTGGATCACGGGGACCACGTCGACTACCTCCACGACGGCCACCGACACGCACCGCACGGAGCGCACTATGACGAGCACTGACTCCTCCCTCACGAGCAACGGAGCCACGAGCACCGGAGCCACCGGCCCCGAGCCCGGTCCCGGCACGCTGCGGCCGACGCGGCAGCGTACGGCGGTGACGGAGGCGCTGACCCGGGTCGACGACTTCCGCTCGGCGCAGGAGATCCACGAGATGCTCAGCGACGCCGGCGAGAAGGTCGGCCTGGCCACCGTCTACCGCACGTTGGCGGCGCTCTCGGAGGCCGGTGTGGTCGACGTGCTGCGCACCGAGGACGGCGAGTCGCTCTACCGTCGCTGCGTCGCCGAGCACCACCACCATCACCTGGTCTGCCGCACCTGCGGCGCGACGGTGGAGATCGAGGGGCCTGCGGTCGAGGCGTGGGCCGCGGCCGTCGCGCGCGAGCACGGCTACGCCGACATCAGCCACGAGCTGGAGCTCTTCGGCACCTGCCGTGCCTGCGCCACCGGCTGAGCCGGCCGGGCCGGGGCAGCGAGGGCCTCAGACCTGGTTGGGCACCGCGCCGCCGTAGCGGCGGTCACGACGGGCGTACTCGTCGATCGCCGCCCACAGGTGGCGCCGGTCGACGTCGGGCCACAGCACGTCGGAGAAGATGAACTCCGAGTAGGCCGACTGCCAGGTCATGAAGTTGCTCAGCCGCTGCTCCCCCGACGTACGCCAGACCATGTCGGCGTCGGAGAGCTCGGGGACGTAGAGGTGCGAAGCGATCGTCTTCTCGGTGATCCGCTTCGGGTCGAGCTCTCCCTCGGCCACCTTGCGTGCGATCGCCTGCACGGCGTCGACGATCTCGGCGCGGCCGCCGTAGTTGACGCACATCGTCAAGGTGCAGACGGTGTTGTCCTTCGTCATCTCCTCCGCGATCCGGAGCTCCTTGATGACCGAGCGCCACAGCTTCGGGGCGCGGCCCGCCCAGCGGACCCGCACGCCCAGCTCGTGCATCTCGTCGCGGCGGCGCCGGATGACGTCGCGGTTGAAGCCCATCAGGAAGCGCACCTCCTCGGGCGAGCGGGACCAGTTCTCCGTCGAGAACGCGTAGGCCGAGATCGCCTTGACCCCGATCTCGATCGCGCCTTCGACCACGTCGAAGAGGGAGGACTCCCCCTGCTCGTGACCGCGCGTACGCGGCAGTCCACGCTCCTTGGCCCAGCGGCCGTTGCCGTCCATCACGACGGCGACGTGGTGCGGCACCAGCTCCGCCGGGATCGGCGGCGGGGTGGCGCCGGACGGATGGGGGGTGGGCCTGCGGACTGGGCGGTTCACATCGCGCAGCCTAGTTCTTGGGCCAGCCCCCCGGGCCCACATGTCAGGCCCCACACGTCAGACCCCACACGTCGGGCCTAGCGCTCGACGTACTCCAGCGAACGCAGTCCTCGCTCGAGGTGCCACGCGAGGTAGGCGGCGACCAGCCCGCTCGCCTCCCGACGGGTGCGCTGGTCGGAGGCGTGCACGACCGGCCAGTCGCCGGTCAGCAGCGCGCCCAGCAGGAGCAAGGTGTTCGGGGCCGGGGTCGCGGATCCCGGCATGCGGCACACGACGCAGAGGACGCCGCCCGCCGACGGGTGGAAGAACCGGTGCGGCCCCTCCGTGCCACAGCGCACGCAGTGGTCGAACGAGGGTGCGTAGCCGGCCACCGACAGCGAGCGCAGCAGGTAGGAGTCCAGCACCTGCCCCGGCGGATGGGCACCGGAGACCATGGCGCGCAGACCCCCGACGAGAAGGAGGAACTGCTGCACGGCGGGCTCGTGCTCCTCGACGACCAGCTTCTCGGCCGTCTCCAGCATCACCGTCGCCGCCGTGTAGCGGTCGTAGTCCAACGCCATTGCCGCGTGGAAGGGCTCCAGCGTCTCCGCCTGGGTGATGGTGTCGAGGGAACGCCCCTCGGCCAGCTGGAGGTCGACGTGCGTGAAGGGCTCGAGCCGCGCGCCCCAGCGCGAGGTCGTGCGGCGTACCCCCTTGGCGACCGCGCGCACCAAGCCGTGGTGGCGGGTCAGCAGGGTGATGATGCGGTCCGCCTCACCCAGCTTGTGAGTGCGCAGCACGACCGCCTCGTCGCGGTAGAGAGGCACCTGACCATTGTGCCTCGTCCCCAGTTCTCGGCACGGGAGGCGGGCCGGCATCCACCACAATGGGGACCTTCGCCCGCTCTCACCCTCGGCCCCGGCCAGGACCCCGACCCGTCGGCATGCCGCTCAGCGACGAGGTCAGGCCCGGTTGACCGCGCTCACGACGGCCTTGAGGGACGCGGTGACGATGTTGGCGTCGAGCCCGACGCCCCACAGCACCTTGTCGCCGACGGCGCACTCGACGTACGCGGCTGCGATGGCGTCGCCTCCCGCCGAGAGGGCGTGCTCGGCGTAGTCCAGGACACGGACGTCGCCACGGCCTGCGTACGCCGGGTTGCCCGCCGCCTGCTCGCTGGCCACCAGGTCGGCGAGTGCGTTGGTGAAGGCGTTGATGGGGCCGTTGCCCTCGCCCGTGAGGGTGCGGGCCTCACCGTCGACGTAGACGTTGACGGTCAGCTGGTCCTTCTCGCCGGCAGCCGACGAGGTGTGCACGGAGTTGAGGCGCAGTGGCTCGGTGCGCTCCAGGTACTCGGCGCTGAAGACGTCCCAGATCTTCTCCGGGGTGATCTCGCCGCCCTCGGCGTCGGTGCGCTGCTGGATCACGCGGCTGAACTCGATCTGCGCGCGTCGCGGCAGGTCGAGGTTGTGCTCGGCCTTCAGCACGTAGGCGACACCGCCCTTGCCCGACTGGCTGTTGACCCGGATGACGGCCTCGTAGCTGCGGCCCACGTCCTTGGGGTCGATCGGCAGGTAGGGGGCCTCCCACTCGATGTCGCGCACCGAGATGCCCTGCTCGTCGGCCCGGCGCTCCAGGTCCTCGAGACCCTTCTTGATCGCGTCCTGGTGCGAGCCGGAGAAGGCCGTGTAGACCAGGTCGCCGGCGTACGGGTGGCGCGGGTGGACCGGCAGGTTGGTGCAGTACTCGACCGTGCGGCGGACCTCGTCGATGTCGGAGAAGTCGATCTGCGGGTCGATCCCCTGGCTGAAGAGGTTCATGCCCAGCGTGACCAGGTCGACGTTGCCGGTGCGCTCACCGTGGCCGAAGAGGCAGCCCTCGACGCGGTCGCCGCCGGCCATCAGGCCCAGCTCGGTGGCCGCCACCGCGGTGCCGCGGTCGTTGTGCGGGTGCAGGCTGATGGCCGAGTGCTCACGGCGGGTCAGGCCACGGCTGAAGTACTCGATCTGGTCGGCGTAGGTGTTGGGCGTCGACATCTCGACGGTCGCCGGCAGGTTGAGGATGATCTCGCGACCGGCCTCGGGCTGCCACACGTCGCTGACGGCCTCGCAGACGCTCAGCGCGAAGTCGGTGTCGGACTGGGTGAAGATCTCGGGGCTGTACTGGTAGCCGAAGTCGCCGCTGCCGACGATCGGGGCCAGGTACTTCTCCGCGTACTTCATCACCAGCTCGGTGCCACGCACCGCGATGTCGACGCACTCGTCGGGGGTGACGCCGAAGACCACGCGCTGGAAGAGCGGCGCGGTGGCGTTGTACATGTGGATCGTCGCGCGCGGCGCCCCGGCCAGGGACTCGGCGGTGCGCTCGATCAGGTCCTCACGGGCCTGGGTCAGCACCGAGATCTGGACGTCGTCGGGGATCCGGTCGCCCTCGATCAGCTCGCGGACGAAGTCGAAGTCGGTCTGGCTCGCGCTCGGGAAGCCGACCTCGATCTCCTTGTAGCCCATCTTGACCAGCAGCTCGAACATCTCCAGCTTGCGGGCCGGCGTCATCGGGTCGATCAGCGCCTGGTTGCCGTCGCGCAGGTCCGTGGAGAGCCAGCGGGGGGCACGGGTGATCTTCTGCGAGGGCCAGGTGCGGTCGGGCACCGTGACAGGCTCGAACGCCCGGTAGCGGCCGAACGGCATCGGACTCGGCTTCTGCTGGTTGGCGGTGTTGCTCAGGTGGGTCATGGTCTTCCTCGTCTGTGGTCGAGCGGGCGACCGGCGCGCAGCATGCACTCCGCAACGAGGGGGCCGGCTGTGTTCAGGCCTCGTTGCGGCAGCGAAGAAGGAGATCGAATCGCATCATGACCCGGCCATGCTAGCCCCGCGACCGCGAGGTTGGCGATCCGGGTCACGTGAGTCGTCTCGTAGGCTCGCCCCCATGGAGTCCAGCCCGCCCCGACTGCTGGTGGTGCACCACTCGCCCACCCCTGGGGCCCGTGCCCTCACCGGTGCTGTGCTCGCCGGCACCCGCGATCCCGAGCTCGCCGAGCTGGGCGACCTCGAGGTGGTCGTGCGCGAGGCGCTCGAGGCCCGGGCCGACGACGTACGCAGTGCCGATGGCCTGCTGCTCGGCACCCCGGCCAACTTCGGCTACATGAGTGGGGCGCTCAAGCACTTCTTCGACTCCACGTTCCTGCACCTCGGCGGGGCGCTCTCCGACGACGGCCGGGGAGCCGAGGCCCACGGGTCCGGCTCCACGCTGCCCTACGCCCTGTGGGTGCACGGGCGCTACGACACGGTGGGCGCGACGCGCTCGGTGGAGTCGATCGTCCAGGCGCTGCCCTGGCGCCGGGTCCTGCCTCCCCTGGAGCTCCTCGGTGAGGTCGACGACGCCGCGCTGGGCGCCGCCCACGAGCTGGGAGCCACCGTGGCCGCCCTGACGCTGGAGTCGCGATGAGTGCCGCCGTGAGCACCCAGACCCGGACGGGCCGACTCGTCGCCGCCGCCATCGTCCTGATGCTGGTGCTGACGGGGTGCAGCGGCGACGACGGCGACTCCCCGGAGCCGTCCCGGTCCGCCTCCGGCGCCAGCGAGCAGGCCGAGCCACCGAAGCCGCCGCGCCGGCCACGGGTCGGCGACTGCTACCGCCTCACCTTCGACGAGGCGCTCGCCCCCACCGCTCCGACGAAGCGGGTGAAGTGTGGCCTCAAGCCCACGGCGATCACCTACTTCGTGGGCAAGATCGAGCGCAACCGCGCCGGCAAGCCCCGCCCGGTCGACTCCGCCCGCGTCCAGCGCCAGGTCGCCCGGGTCTGCCCGCAGCGACTGGCCACGTACGTCGGGTCCTCGCCGGACGAGCTGCGCCGCAGCCTGCTGCGGGCCGTCTGGTTCACCCCCTCCCTGGAGGAGGAGGCCGCCGGGGCCGACTGGTTCCGCTGCGACGTCGTGGCGTCCGGTCCCCGGCGGTCGTTGCTGGTGCTGCCCCGCACGATGAAGGACGTGCTGGCTGATCCGGACCGACGCGAACGGTTCGCCCTCTGCGCGAGCGGCAAGCCGGGGACCAAGTCGTTCTCCCGGGCGCCGTGCTCCGCGCCCCACGCCTGGCGCGCCGTCGCCACCGTCGACATCCCTGGTGACGACTACCCCGGCAAGGACGCCATTGCCGCCGCCATGGACGACCCGTGCAGCGACGCGGCCACCGAGGCCGCCGACAACCCGCTGGACGTGCAGTGGTCGCAGGAGGGACCGACCCGGGCCCAGTGGCGCGCCGGGCAGCGCTACGGGATCTGCTGGGTCCCCTGACGTCTCCCCCGGACCCGACGTGCGCAAGGCCGGAGCGGCGGACGTCGTGGTGCGGCCCCCGGATCGGGGCGTCAGGAGAAGTGGAGCCCTCGCTCCTCCAACGCCACTTCCAGCAGGCGGATGGCCCGCGGGCCGACGCCGTGCCACGCAGCGACCTCTGCCCGGGTCAGCTCGGCGACCTGGGCCAGCGTGTGGACCCCCTGCGCCGCGAGCGCCCGCGTCGCCGGTGCACCGATGCGGGGCAGGTCCGACGCCACGGGATCCTCCTCAGAAGCCCAGCTTGCGCAGCTGACGCGGGTCGCGCTGCCAGTCCTTGGCGATCTTGATGTGCAGGTCGAGGTAGACCGGGGTGCCGAGCAGGGCCTCGATCTGCTGGCGGGCGGCCTTGCCGACCTCGCGCAGCCGGGCCCCCTTGTGGCCGATCATGATGCCCTTCTGGGAGTCACGCTCGACGTAGAGGCTGGCGTAGATGTCGAGCAGGGGCTTGGACTCGTCACGCCCCTCGCGCAGTCCCATCTCCTCGACCACCACGGCGATCGAGTGCGGCAGCTCGTCGCGTACGCCCTCGAGCGCGGCCTCGCGGATCAGCTCGGCGACCAGGATCTCCTCCGGGGCGTCGGTGAGGTCACCGTCGGGGTAGAGCTGCGGGCCCTCGGGCAGGTGCGAGACCAGCAGGTCGGCCAGCAGGTCGATCTGGTCGCCGGAGACGGAGGAGACCGGGATGACCTCGGCCCACTCGGTGTTGGTCCTGCGCCCCAGCTCGGTGATCGCGAGCAGGTGCTCGGCGATCTGCTCGGGCGTGGCGAGGTCGGTCTTCGTGGCGATGGCGATCTTGGTGGTGCGCTTGACCTTGGCCAGCTCGTTGACGATGAAGGTGTCCCCGGGACCGATCTTCTCGTTGGCCGGGAAGCAGACGGCCACGACGTCGACCTCGGCCCACGTCGTCATCACGAGGTCGTTGAGCCGTTCGCCCAGGAGCGTGCGGGGACGGTGCAGCCCTGGGGTGTCGACCAGGATCAGCTGTGCGTCGGGGCGGTGCACGATGCCGCGCACCACGGTCCGCGTGGTCTGGGGCTTGTTGGAGGTGATGACCACCTTCGAGCCGACGAGCGCGTTGGTCAGTGTCGACTTGCCTGCGTTGGGTCGCCCGACGAAGGAGACGAATCCACTGCGGTGCCCCTCCGGTGCGCCTGCCGTGGTCATGCTCGGTCCGTCGTTCATTCCTGCTCCCTCGCAGCGTGGTGATCAGCCCAGGTCTGGGCGTCGTTCGTGCCCGCAGCCTTGCCGGCGCGGTGGATCGGCGCCGGGTCGACGGCGCGCGGTTGTCTTCCGGCCGTGCTGCGCCAGTAGCCCATCACGTCGTAGGCGTGGCTGGGGAGCTGTCGCACCCGCATCAGGTGCTTGCGGATGGCCCTCATCTGGGCGGACTCCCCCGCCATCCAGAAGTAGCCCTCACCCTCGGGCCAGTCGATCTGCTCGACCACGGAGGCCAGCTCGGAGGTCTCGTGCTCCGGGACCGGCAGCCAGGTGACGTCGGCGCCGGGTGGCAGGTAGCCGCTCATGTCGTCGGGCACCTCGGCCCAGATCCGGGTCGGCAGGTCGACGGTCTCGCGGATCCGTGCCATGGCCGGAAGCGCCGTGAGGTCGCCCACGAGCAACACCCACTGTGCCCCCTCCGGAAGGTCGAAGGAGCCCTTGGCCTCGGTCACGGTGACCACGTCGCCCACGCACTCGCCGCGCGCCCACTCGGTCACCAGACCCGTCTCGTGCACCACGACGTCGAGCACCATCTCGACGCCGTCCCACGACCGGACGGTGTAGTAGCGCGCCTGGAACTGCCCCGGGACGACCAGGCCGACCCATTCGTCGGGGATGTCGGTGCTGCGGAAGGCAGCGAGCCCCTCGCCGCCCAGGACGAGCCGGACCAGGTGGTCGCTGAGCTGCTCACGCCGCAGGACGGTGGCGGAGTACTGCTCGGCACGGGTGCTCACCCGGCAAGGCTAGTACGCAGTCGCCGGGAGGCAGTGATCACCACTCGGACCGCAGCGGCCAACCGTTCTCCCCACGCTCGTCCGTGCGGGTCGCCAGCACCTGGTGGAGCTCGATGCCGTTGCGCTCGAACCCCACCCGCGAACCGGCCATGTAGAGGCCCCAGACACGGGCCGTCCCGAGCCCGGCCTCCTCGACGCAGGCGTCCCAGTTCTCCACCAGGTTGCGGCACCAGTCACGCAGGGTCAACGCGTAGTGATGGCGCAGGTTCTCCACGTGCACGACCTCCAGACCCACGTCCTGGGCCGCCGTCACGATGCGGCCGACACCGGTCAGCTCCCCGTCGGGGAAGACGTACCGGTCGATGAACGCCCCGGTCTCCTGACGCCGGTTGTGCGGGCGGGTGATGCAGTGGTTGAGGAGCCGCCCGCCCGGGCGCAGGGCGTCGAGGAGGAACCCGAAGTAGGCCGGGTAGCGACTGACGCCGATGTGCTCGGTCAGGCCGATCGAGCTGACGGCGTCGAAGGCCTTCTCGCCGACGTTGCGGTAGTCCTGGTGACGGATCTCCACCAGGTCCGAGAGGCCGGCACGCTCCACGGCCTCACGCCCCCAGGACGCCTGTTCCCCGGAGAGGGTCACCGCGAGCACGCGCACCCCGTACTCCCTGGCCGCGTGGATCGCCATCCCGCCCCAGCCGCAGCCCACGTCGAGCAGCCGCTGGCCGGGCTGGAGGGCGAGCTTGCGGGCGACGAGGTCGAACTTGGCCGCCTGGGCCTCCTCCAGCGTCGCCTCGGCGTGCGGGTAGTAGGCGCAGGTGTAGGCCATCGAGGGACCGAGCACCTTCTCGTAGAACGCGTTGGAGACGTCGTAGTGATGCTCGATGACCTCGGCGTCACGTGCCTTGGAGTGGCGCACGCCCTCCATCGTGCGGCGCCAGCGCGACAGGTGCTCCTGGGGCGGAGGCGACGGCGGCACCAGGGAGCCCGTGCCCAACGTCTTCAGCACCTGCACCAGCTCGGCGGGCCCCGGGGTGCGGAACCTGGTGTGGTCCATCAGCCGGACCAGCAGGTCGTAGGGGTCCCCCGGGGGGACGCCCAGCATCTCCAGGTCACCCCGGACGTAGGCACGTGCCAGACCCAGGTCGCCCGGGGCCGTGAGCAGGTAGGAGAGCCCTCGGGCATTGCGCAGCTCCAGACCGGGCCCGTCCGGCGGGCCTGCGGTGCTGCCGTCGTACGCGCGGAACCTCACCGGCATCCCGTCCCGCAGGAGGGACTCCACCACTTGCGCGATGGGGGTGGTCGCGGTCGCCTGTCCCGTGGTCTGCGTCATCGTCGTTGCACCGCCTTGTCGTAGAGGCTGCTCAATCTGTGGTCAGGATCGTGCGCTGCCTTCACGCGCGCCAAGGACTCACCGCCGTAGAGGCGGTCGAACTCCTCACGCTCGTAGAACGCGTCGGAGTAGAGCGACTTGTGGCCCCCGAGCTCGGTCACTCGGCGTTCGATGGCTCGGTTGAGAGGAGCCTCCTCGGCGCCGGGCCCGACCGGGACGGTGCCCCAGAAGCCGACGTTGACGTAGGTCTGTCCCGGGTGCAGCGGGTAGGTCGGCCACGTGCGCTCTCCCCTGAGCCGGAGCGGGCAGAGCCAGACCGGACGCATCCCCACCTCCGCGTCGAACCAGGTCAGGAAGTCCTCGAGGGCCTCCAACGGCACCTCCACGTCCTGGATCACCCGTTCGCGCTGCGGACGCCCGCGCCACCGGTCGACGCGGTCCACCAGACCTCGCCGCCGCTCGAAGGAGACCACGCGTTGGTAGACCTCCGAGTGACGCAGGTGCGCGGGCCACAACCGGCGGACGACCGGGTGCTCCAGGCCCAGCGCCCTCGCGCACCAGAACCAGTCGGTGTCCCACCGCCAGAGGTAGTCGTGGGCGGTGAGCAGGTCGTGGTCGAGGGTGCGCACCGACCGGTGGTAGATCCGCTGGCCGGTGTAGTCCGAGACCGCGCCCGCTGGCGCGTCGAAGGTGGCCAGCGTCAGCACCAGCTCGCCGGGGGCGAAGGCGACCCCGTCCATGCCGTCGACGCGTACGCCCTCCCAGGCGCCGGTGGCGACGACCTCGTCGACGGCCTCGGCCAGCGCCTGCACCTCGCTGAAGCGCACGTGGCGCAGGGCGACGTACTGCCCGATCGGCGCCAGCTCGATGCTGAGCCGCGTGGCGTAGCCCAACGACCCGTACGAGTTCGGGAACGCGTCGAAGAGCTCGTCACCGGGTCGGCACGTCACCAGGTCACCGCGCCCGGTCAGCACGTCCATCTCCACGACGGACTCGTGCGGCAGGCCGTGACGAAAGCTGGTCGACTCGATGCCCAGACCTGTGACTGCCCCACCGAGGGTGATGGTGCGCAGCTGCGGCACCACGAGCGGCATCAGCCCGTGGGGCAGCGTCGCCTCGACCAGGTGCTGGTAGGTGCACATGCCCTGCACCTCGGCGCGCCGCGCCACGGGGTCGACCGAGAGCACCCCGTCGAGGTCGTCGACCTCCAGACCAGCGGTCGCCCGGTCACGGGCACGGAAGAGGTTGGAGGTCCGCTTCGCGAGGCGCACCGGCGCGCCCGGAGGTATGGCCGCGTACGACGCACGCAGTCGCGCGACGGCGGTCTCGTGGCGTCGCTCCGACGACGGCGCCACGTCCTGACTCATGCCGACCACCGTAGCCAGTTCGCCGCCGGGGCGCCACGGTCAGAAGTCAGAGGGTCTCAGGGGTCCCCGACGCCATGACGGTGCCTCGTGGGTCACCGAGGTGGACCACCACGTCGCCGCCGGAGAACTCCCGCACCACGGCGGCAGCGTCCTCCGTCCACGGAGTCTCCGCCAGTCGGACGACCGCCTCCAGGCCCCGCGACCCCGACGAGATCGCCATGGCCACGCACACCTCCACCGCGCCGAGCCGCAACGACGGCAGGTCGACGGAGGCAGCGGCGTACGTCCTCCCGTCGCTGTCGCGCACGGCGGCGCCCTCGGCGGCACCCACCCGCACCCGGGTGGCTCGGGCCAGGGTGACGAGCTTCGCGTCCTCGGCAGAGAGCTGCTGGTCGGTCATTCGTGATCCTCCTCGACGTCAGGTGACGTCTCGTCTTCGTCACCGGTCGACTCGACCGGTCTCACCAGTACCGTGCTGACCCTGTTGCGCCGTCCGGTCGCGCCCTCGGCCTCGAACCGCAGTCCGTGCACCTCCGTCACCGCGCCGGGCAGGGGCACCCGTCCGAGGTGCTTGGCCAGGAGGCCACCGACCGTGTCGACGTCGTCGTCGATCACCGAGATCCCGAAGAGGTCGACCAGGTCGTCGACCGGGTAGCGCACGGACACCCGGGTCCCGCCCTCCACGACCTCGGCCTCGTGCCGGGCGACGTCGTACTCGTCGGTGATCTCACCGACGATCTCCTCGAGCACGTCCTCGATCGTGACCAGGCCCGTGGTGCCGCCGTACTCGTCGACCACGACGGCCAGGTGCTCGCGCCGGGCCTGCATCTCGGCCAAGAGCCTGTCGACGGCCAACGTGTCGGGGACGAAGTGCGCGTCGCGCATCACCTCGTCGACGCGCATCGTGGTCTCGATCTCGGGGTCGTCGAAGTCCCGGCGTACGACGTCCTTGAAGTAGGCGACCCCGACCACGTCGTCCAGGTTCTCGCCGATCACGGGGATGCGGGAGTAGCCCGAGCGCAGGAAGAGGCTGGTCGCCTGGCGCAGGTTCTTGTGGCGCTCGATCCAGACCATGTCGGGTCGCGGCACCATGACTTCACGGCAGATCGTGTCGCCGAGCTCGAAGACGGAGTGGATCATCTTGCGCTCGCCTTCCTCGATCACGTGCGAGGCCTCGGCCATGTCGACCAGCTCGCGCAGCTCGGTCTCGGAGGCGAAGGGTCCACGACGGAAGCCACGCCCCGGGGTGATCGCGTTGCCGAGCAGGATCAGCGCCTGCGGCAGCGGGCCGAGGATGCGGGTCACCGCGACCACGGGAGCAGCGACGGCCAGCGCGACGGCGGCGTCGTGCTGGCGCCCCAACGTGCGCGGCGCGACGCCGATCAGCACGAAGGAGACGACGACCATCACGCCCGCGCTCGTGAGCGCGGTCGGCCACCACGCCCCGTCGAAGAGGTCGTGGAACCACAGGGACACCCCGACCACGGCGCAGACCTCGCTGGCGATGCGCAGGAGCAGGATCGTGCTGAGGTAGCGAGCCGGCTCGTCGAGGATCGTGCCCAGCGCCCTCGCACCGGCCCGTCGCTCGGCCGCCAGCTCGGCCGCCCTCGCCCGGGAGAACTGGGTGAGGGCACTGTCAGCCGCCGCGAGGACTCCGGCCAGCACCACCAGGACGATCACCGTGACCAGCAGCGAGGGCCCGCTCATCTAGTGCTCCCGGGACCTGTGGCGCGTCACTCTGACGGCTGGGTGCGCCACTGCGCGAGCAGCTGGTCCTGGAGACCGAACATCTCCTTGTGCTCCTCCGGCTCGGCGTGGTCGTAGCCCAGGAGGTGGAGGATGCCGTGCACCGTCAGCAGCTCGAGCTCGGCGAGGGTGCCGTGGCCGGCCGTCTCACCCTGGCGCTGCGCGACCGCGGGGCAGAGGACGAGGTCACCGAGGACGCCTTCCTCGGGCTCCTCGTTGACCAGGCCGGGACGGAGCTCGTCCATCGGGAAGGCCAGCACGTCGGTGGGGCCCTCCTTCTCCATCCACTGCTCGTTGAGCTCGGCGATGGTCTCCTCGTCGACCGCCTTGATGCACAGCTCCGCCTGCGGGTGCACGCGCATGGCGTCCATCACGAAGCGGCTCAGCGCCGTGAGGTGCTGCACGTCCAGGTCGAACCCGGACTCGTCGAGGACCTCGATGCTCACGGACGGCGCTCCTTCGTGGTGGGGGTGGCGGGGGTGTCGCGACGGCCCTTGTCGACCTCGCTGCGGGCGTCGAACTCGTCGTACGCGGCGACGATCCTGCCCACCAGGCGGTGGCGCACGACGTCACCGCTGGTGAGGCGGTTGAAGACGACGTCCTCGACGCCGGTGAGGATCTGCTCGACGACCTTCAGGCCCGACTTCACGCCACCGGGGAGGTCGACCTGGGTGACGTCGCCGGTGACGACGATCTTGGAGCCGAAACCGAGCCTGGTGAGGAACATCTTCATCTGCTCCGGCGAGGTGTTCTGCGCCTCGTCGAGGATGATGAACGCGTCGTTGAGCGTGCGCCCGCGCATGTAGGCCAGGGGGGCCACCTCGATCGTCCCGGCGGCCAGCAGCTTCGGGATCGTCTCGGGGTCGATCATGTCGTGCAGGGCGTCGTACAGCGGACGCAGGTAGGGGTCGATCTTCTCGCTGAGCGTGCCGGGGAGGAAGCCGAGGCGCTCGCCCGCCTCCACCGCAGGTCGGGTCAGGATGATGCGGCTGACCTGCTTGTTCTGCAGTGCCTGGACGGCCTTGGCCATCGCCAGGTAGGTCTTGCCGGTGCCGGCGGGACCGATGCCGAAGGTGATGGTGTGCTGGTCGATCGAGTCGACGTAGCGCTTCTGGTTGAGCGTCTTCGGGCGGATCGTGCGGCCACGGTTCGACAGGATGTTGTGGCTCAGCACCTCCGACGGGCTCTCCGCCGCCTCCGTGCGGAGCATGCCGATGATCCGCTCCACGGTCTCGCGGGTGATGCCCTGACCGGTGCGGATGATCGTGACGACCTCGTCGAGCAGCTTCTCGGCCAGCGTCACCTCGCTGGCCTCGCCGTGCAGGGTGATCCGGTTGCCGCGGACGTGGATCTCGGACTCGAACGCGTCCTCGATCAGCGAGAGGAACTCGTCGCCGGGACCGAGCACGCTGACCATGTTGACGCTGGGCGGTACGACCACCGTGTGCTTGGTGAGGAGGGGGGACTCAGACATGGGTGCTTTCGGCGTCGGCGGCTGGACCTGCTCCATGCTACGGGAGCGGCCGCGTGGCGCCCACCGAGAATCAGACTCAGCCCGGGGGCCAGGTGAAGGGACGTCCGCCCAGGACGTGCAGGTGGGTGTGGAAGACGGTCTGCCCCGCGCCCGTCCCGGTGTTGAAGACCAACCGGTAGTCCTCCCCCACGCCGTCGTCGCGGGCCACCGCGGCGGCCGCGTCGACCAGGTCGGCCATCGTCGCCGGCTCGCCCGCCGAGAGCTCGGCGGCGTTGGCGTAGTGGCTCCGCGGCACCACCAGGACATGGGTCGGCGCCTGTGGAGTGAGGTCTCGGAAGGCCACGACGGTCGGCGACTCGTGGACCACGGTGGCGGGGATCTCACCGGCCACGATCTTGCAGAAGATGCAGTCAGCCTGAGGAGTGCTCATGGCACCACCCTAGGACCCGCAATGATGCGTGGATCACACCGACCGCCTCGCGTGAAGAACCACGAGACACGGCGCCGGTTGTCTACGGTGGGGCCATGAGCACCCTGTCCACCCAGCGCCACCGCCGGCGCGCGATCGCCGCTGCCCTGGCCGTCGCGACCCTGACCCTCGCCGGTTGCGGCACCGAGCAGTCCACCACCCCGGACGCGACCACCGAGTCCACGCCGGACGCCACCCCGACCCCCACGGACGACACCGAGACCCCGGCGCCCATCACGGTCGCGGTCCCCCTGTACTACGCCGGGGACGCCAGCGGCAAGGTGCGCCTGTTCCGCGAGTTCCAGCAGGTGGAGGGCCAGGCCCTGACCGAGGCTGCTCGCCTCGTCGACGGCGGCGAGCCGCTCGACCCCGACTACCGGACCCTGTGGCCCGGTGGCGCGGTCGAGAGCGCCGAGATGAAGGACGGCGTCATCACGGTGACGCTCAAGGACGATGCCTTCACCGAACGCCCCGACGGCATGCCGGAGGCCGAGGCCAAGCTGGCGCTCCAGCAGATGGTGCTGACCCTCCAGGGCGTCGAGCAGAGCACCACCCCCGTGCGGTTCGTCCGCACGACCGGGTCAGAGGACGAGTCGACCCCGCCCACCCTCTTCGGCATCGACGTGAGCAAGCCCGTCAATCGGGCGGACTGGCAGTCGACGATGGCGATGGTCAACGTCACCGTCCCGGCCCAGGACTCCACCGTCACCGGCGAGGAGCTCGTGGCGGAGGGTCTGGCGAGCTCGTTCGAGGCCAACGTGCCGTGGGAGATCCGCCAGGGCGACAAGGTCGTTCTCACCGGCTACGCGACGGCCGACGGCTGGATGGACCGCCTTCACCCGTGGCACGTCGAGATCAACATCTCGCAGCTCGAGCCCGGCGAGTACACGTTCGTCGCCACGACGTCCGACCCCTCCGACGGCGAGGGCCCCGGCCCGACCAAGGACTCCAAGACCTTCGTCGTGAAGTGAGGACGACCGAGTCGTGACTCCGGCTCAGCACTGACGCACGAGGCCCCGCCGACCGGTTGGTCGGCGGGGCCTCGTCATGTCCTTCGCGACGTGTCGCGTCAGGCGGGGTCCTCAGCCTGCCAGCGGGCGGTGCGGGAGAGCAGGGCGCCCACGGCCACCACGCCGGCGGTGGAGGTACGCAGCACCTCACGCCCCAGGCGTACGGGGACGGCCCCGGCGGCAGTGAACGCCTCGAGCTCCTCCGGCGAGACGCCGCCCTCGGGGCCGACCACCAGGAGGATCTCCCCCGCCACCGGCACCTCGAGGGACGACAACGGCGCGCTCGCCTCCTCGTGGAGCACCAGGGCCACCTCCGCGGCCTCGATGCGCGCCACGACGTCGGCCGTGGTCGCCAGCGGAGTCACCTCCGGGTGCCACACGCGTCGGGCCTGCTTGGCGGCCTCACGCGCGGTGGACGCCCACTTCGCGTGCGACTTCGCCGCCCGCTCGCCCCGCCAGACCGCGACCGAGCGGGAGGCGGCCCAGGGGACGACGACGTCGACCCCCACCTCGGTGAGGACCTCCACGGCGAGCTCGCCGCGGTCCCCCTTGGGCAGGGCCTGGACCACGCTGACGGTGGGGGGCGGGACGCGGGGAGTCGGTGACCTCGTCGACGACCAGGTCGAAGGCGCGCTTGGCCGTGGCGCTGACGGCACCGCTCACGGCGCGGCCGCGACCGTCGGTCAGCACCACGCGCTCGCCCACGCCAAGTCGGCGTACCGCGACGGCGTGGTGCCCCTCGTCACCGGTGACCTGGACCGTCGCCCCGGGGGTGGCGGCCGACAGGTCGTCGACGACGTGCACGGGAAGCGTCATGGCGCCGCCTCGACTCAGTGGTTGCCGAAGGCGTCACGCAGGCGCCCGAAGACGGACTTGTGGCTCGAGCGCATCGTGCCCTCGGGAGCCTCCTCGCCGCGCAGCACAGCCAGCTCGCGCAGCAGCTCCTCCTGACGCGCGTCCAGCTTCGAGGGCGTCTCCACCACCACCGTGGCGATGAGGTCGCCGCGCCCGCCGCGCAGCCCGGGCACTCCCTTGCCGCGGATGACCTGCTCGGTCCCCGACTGGGTGCCGGCCCGGACCTCCAGCTCGTAGGTCGTCTCACGCTCGTCCTTCGCCTCGTCCTCAGGGACGACGACGTCGGCCTCGAGGAGCGGCAGGGTCAGGGTGGTGCCGAGGGCGGCCGCGGTCATGGGCACCGAGACCGTGCAGTGCAGGTCGTTGCCGTGGCGTACGAAGGTGGGGTGCTGCGCGACCCGGATCTCGACGTAGAGGTCACCGGCGGGACCGCCGCCCGGACCGACCTCACCCTGCTCGGTGAGCTGCACCCGGGTGCCGTCGTCGACGCCCGCGGGGATCTTGACGTTGAGGGTACGGCGCGAACGGACGCGGCCCTCGCCGGAACACTCCCGGCAGGGGTCCGGGATGATCGACCCGTAGCCGCGGCAGGCCGCGCACGGGCGAAGCGTGCGGATCTCCCCCAGGAACGAACGCTGGACCTGGGCGACCTCACCGGCGCCGTGGCAGGTGCCGCAGGTGACCGGCTCGGTGCCCTCGGCGGTGCCGGCGCCGTGGCACAGGCTGCAGGTCACCGCGGTGTCGACCTTGATCTCCTTGGTGACGCCGAAGGCCGCCTCGGCCAGCTCGACCTCGAGGGCGATGAGGGCGTCCTGGCCGCGACGCATGCGCGGACGCGGACCACGGCCACCACCGCCGCCACCGGGCGCGGCGCCGCCGAAGAAGGCGTCCATGATGTCGGTGAAGGAGAATCCGGCCCCCTGGCCAAACCCTCCGGCCTGGGAGAACGGGTCACCGCCGCGGTCGTAGTGCGCCCGCTTCTGGGGGTCGGAGAGCACCTCGTACGCGGTGGTCACCTGCTTGAACTGCTCCTGCGCCTCGGGGTCAGGGTTGACGTCCGGGTGCAGCTGGCGGGCGAGCTTGCGATACGCCTTCTTGATCTGGTCCGCGTCCGCGTCACGCGAGACACCGAGAAGTTCGTACAGGTCCTGGCTCAACGTCGTTCCTCGTGCTGGTGGTGGGGTGGTGTGGGTCGGGACGGGCGTCAGGCCTCGTCGAGGATGCGCGACACGTAGCGGGCCACGGCCCGCACGCTCGCCATGGTGCTCGGGTAGTCCATGCGGGTGGGGCCGAGGACCCCCAGGCTCGCCAACGCGTCGTTGCCGGGACCGTAGCCCGACGAGACGACGCTGGTCTTCGCGAACTGGCTGAAGGGCCCCTCGGTGCCGATCCTGACGGTCAGCTCGCCGTCGGCGCTGGCCTCGCCGAGCAGCTTGAGCAGCACGACGTGCTCCTCCATGGCTTCCAGGAGCGGGCGGACCGACGTCTCGAACTGGTCGCCGTGGCGGGCCAGGTGGGAGGTGCCGGAGACGGCCACGCGCTCACCACGCCGGTGGTCCGACATCGCCTCGACGAGCGCGTCGGTGACCGCACGGGCGAGGGGACCGTCGGGCTCGGACACCTGGGACGGCAGGTCGCCCAGGGCGGTGGAGGCGTCAGCGATGCGCTGACCCGCGGCGAGCCGGTTGACGCGGGTGCGCAGCTCGGCCAGGCGCTCGTCGTCGAGCAGGCGTTCGGCGGTCTCCACGATCCGCTGCTCCACGCGGCCGTTGGAGAGGATCAGCACGACCAGCAGGCGGGTCGTCGACAGCGCGACGAACTCCACGTGACGCACCGTGCTGCGCGAGAGCGTCGGGTACTGCACCACGGCCACCTGGTGGGTGAGCTGCGACAGCGTACGCACGGCGCGCTGGACGACGTCGTCGAGGTCAACGGCGCCGTCGAGGAAGGTGGCGATGGCTCGCTTCTCGGCCGTCGACATGGGCTTGAGGGTGGCGAGGCGGTCGACGAAGAGCCGGTAGCCCTTGTCGGTCGGCACGCGCCCGGCGCTGGTGTGGGGCTGGTGGATGAAGCCTTCGTCCTCGAGGGCCGCCATGTCGTTGCGCACCGTGGCGGGCGAGACGCCGAGCCCGTGGCGCTCGACCAGGGCCTTGGAGCCGACGGGCTCCTCCGTGGCGACGTAGTCCTCGACGATGGCTCGCAGGACGGCGAGCTTGCGTTCCTGGGACATGCCGGCTGCTCCTGTTCCTCATCGACGGTGGATCGGGCGGGCCGACACCAACATCTGCCGCCCTGTCTGGCACTCACGCCCGACGAGTGCCAAGCCTACCCGCCGGACCCCATCCACACCGACTGCGCGGGGCTAGGCTCGCGCCATGAACTCCCCCTTCGTCGAGGTCGCCGACCGGGTCTGGGTCTCGCGGCGCGAGTGGCTCGACACCAACGTCACCGTCATCGGGGGCGACGACGGCCTGCTGCTGGTCGACTCCCACGGCTCGACGCGCGCCGGGGAGGCCCTCGTCGCCGACGTCCGCGCCCTGGGCGCGGGCGAGGTCGTGGGCCTCGTCAACACCCACTGGCACTTCGACCACACGTTCGGCAACGGTGCCGTGCGCGCGACCTACGGCGACGTACCGGTGCACGCGCACGAGGCCGCGCTGGAGGAGTTCGCGGCCCACGCCGAAGGAGCACGACAGACCCGCTCGGTGCTGGGGCACCCCGAGAGCGAGGGGCACCACGAGGAGGTCGGGGCGACGGCGCTGTGCCCGCCCGACACCACCTTCGCCTCCGTCAGGGTCCTCGACCTGGGCGGACGCCTCGTCGAGCTGATCCACCCCGGACGGGGCCACACCGCAGGAGACGTGGTCGTCAACGTCGCCGACGCCGACGTGCTCGTGGCGGGCGACCTCGTCGAGCAGTCCGGGGCCCCCTGCTACGGCATCGACGCGTGGCCCCTGGAGTGGCCGCTCACGCTCGACACCGTGCTCGGGCTGCTGCGTCCCTCGACCCTCGTGGTCCCGGGGCACGGCGCCGTCGTGGACCGTGAGTTCGTGCAGGACCAGCGCGCCGCGGTGGGCATCGTGGCCGAGACCGTGCGCGACCTCGCGAGCCGCGGCGTACGCGAGTCCGACGCCCTCGCCTCCGCGCAGTGGCCCTACCTCCCCGAAGGGCTCGTCCACGCAGTCGCGCGGGGCTACGAGCACCTCCCCCGCAGCCAGAAGCGGTTGCCGCTGATCTGACGGATCGACGGCACGCCGTCGGCGATCCGTCGGGTCGTCGGCGCCCGCGCCTAGCGTTGGAGGCGTGTCCTCCCCCACTGACCGTTACGGCTCCGACGTCCTCTCCGGCGACTGGCGCGCCCCCGTCCGCGGCCGCGCGACCGAGACCCCCGTGGAGATGGGGATGGTCGTCGAGGAGGTGACCACCGAGTGGTGCGGCGAGGTCGTCGGCATCGACCGTGACCTGCGCACCGTCACCCTCGAGGACCGGCGCTACAAGCGCCGCACCTTCCCGATGGGGCCCGGCTACCTCGTCGAGGGCAAGCCGGTGATCCTGCTGCCCCCCGTGCAGGTGGCAGCACCCAAGAAGTCCACCCGCACCGCGTCGGGCTCGGTGGCGGTGCACGACGCGAAGGCGCGGGTGGCCCGCCAGAGCCGGATCTTCGTCGAGGGCCGGCACGACGCCGAGCTGGTCGAGAAGGTCTGGGGTGACGACCTGCGCATCGAGGGCGTGGTGGTCGAGTTCCTGGGTGGTGTCGACGACCTCGCCGACCACCTCAAGGACTTCCGGCCCGCACCGGGCCGCCGTGTGGGCGTCCTGGTCGACCACCTCGTGCCGGGCTCCAAGGAGAGCCGGATCGCCCAGTCGATCATGCGCTCCGAGGTGGGAAAGCACGTCCTCATCGTGGGCCACCCCTTCATCGACGTCTGGCAGGCAGTGAAGCCCGAGCGTCTCGGGTTCGAGAAGTGGCCGACCGTGCCGCGCTCCATCGACTGGAAGAAGGGCACCTGCCAGCAGCTGGGGTGGCCGCACCGCGACCAGGCCGACATCGCCCGCGCCTGGAAGCACATCCTCGGCGGCGTACGCGGCTTCCAGGACCTCGACCCCGCCCTCCTCGGTAGGGTTGAGGAGCTGATCGACTTCGTCACCGCCGAGTGACGGGCCGCGAACCCCGAGGAGAGTCATGACCCACCCCGAGCAGCCGTACGAAGGCTCCGAGCAGGCCCCGCCCTCGGGCGGGCAGGAGCCGTACGGCCAGCCCACCGGCGGCGCGCCCCAGCAGCCGCCGTACGGCCAGGGTCAGTACGGCCAGCCCCCGTACGGCCAGGTTCCGTACGGCCAGGGTCCGTACGGCCAGCCGCAGGGGCCGCAGTACTACGGAGCCCCGGTCGAGTCGCTGGATCCCGCCCAGGAGCGCCTCTTCGCGGGCGGCGCCCACTGGGGTGCACTCCTGGCCGGCGTCTTCACCTCCGGAGGACTGGCGTGGGCGGCTCCGCTGGCGATCCTGATGCTCAAGGGCAAGTCGTCGCCCTTCGTCCGGAGCCAGGCCCTGGAGTCCCTGAACTTCCAGATCTCCACGCTCATCTACGCGGCGGTCGTCCTGGTCATGGGGATCGCGACGCTGGGCGTCGGGCTGCTGCTCTTCTTGCCGCTCGCGGTGTGGTGGCTGGTCCTCGTCATCACGGCAGCCGTGAAGGCCAACAACGGCGAGGACTACCGCTACCCGTTGATCTTTCGTTTCGTGAAGTGATCGTCCCCTGACCGCTCCCTGATCGGGCACGGGCCGGTCAGGCAGGTCAGGTCAGCAGGTCACGGACCACGCCGTCGGCGAGCAGCCGACCGCGGTCGGTCAGGACCACGCGCCCGTCGGTCTCGACCAGCAGGCCCTGCGCCACCTGGCCGGGAACGGCCGCCCGGCCTGCGGCGTCCAGGATGTCGAGCGGCAGCCCCTCCCGCAGGCGGAGCTCGAGGAGCACGCGCTCGGTGTGGGCCTCGTCCGCCGTCAGGATCTCGCGACCCTGGGCGGGGCTCACCCCCGCGGCGAGCCGACGGCCGTACGCCGCCGGATGCTTCACGTTCCACCACCGCACACCACCGACGTGGGAGTGGGCGCCCGGCCCCACTCCCCACCAGTCAGCGCCGCGCCAGTAGAGCAGGTTGTGCTGGCAGCGGCTCTCGGGACGACGCGCCCAGTTGGAGACCTCGTACCACTCGAGCCCGGCTGCGCGCAGCGTGCGGTCGGCGACGACGTACTTGTCGGCCAGGTCGTCCTCGTCCGGCATCGGGAGCTCGCCGCGACGGACCCGGCGGGCCAGCGCCGTGCCCTCCTCGACGATCAACGAGTAGGCGGAGACGTGGTCGGGTTGGCAGGCCAGAGCAGCGTCGAGCGACGTCTGCCAGTCGGCCAGGCTCTCGCCGGGCGTGCCGTAGATCAGGTCGAGGCTCACCTCCTCGAATCCGGCTGCGCGAGCCCACTCCACCGCCCGCGGCACCCTCAGCGGGTCATGGGTGCGGTCGAGGGTCGCCAGCACGTGCGGCACCGCCGACTGCATGCCGAAGGAGAGCCGGGTGAAGCCGCCCTCGCGCAGCACCGCCAGGCTCTCGGGCGTCACCGAGTCGGGGTTGGCCTCGGTCGTCACCTCGGCCCCCTCGACGAGGCCGAACTCGTCGGCGACGGCGCGCAGCATCCGCACGAGGTCCTCGGGCGGCAGCATGGTGGGCGTCCCGCCCCCGAAGAAGACGGTCGAGACCTCGCGGGTGTCGGAGGCGAGCACGCGACGCGCCAGACGCACCTCGGTGACGGCCGCATCGGCGTACGACGCGATCGAGGCGCCGGTCACGTCACCGAGCTCGGGGGCGGTGTAGGTGTTGAAGTCGCAGTAGCCGCAGCGGACACGGCAGAAGGGCACGTGGAGGTAGAACCCGAGGGCACGGTCTCCGGCTCCCTCCAGCGCGGTCGCCGGCAGCGAACCGTCCTCGGGGGCAGGTTCTCCGACGGGCAGAGCAGAAGGCACGGGACCATCCCACCACAGCTCCGGTGGCCGGGAGAAAACCGCTGGGGCACGGCGAAGGGCGCCGACGCGGGTGGCGTCGACGCCCTTCGGGTGACCTGGTGGGACGGAGTCCGGTCAGGGGTACATCGAGTCGATCAGGTCCTGGTAGTTGGTCTGGACGACGTTGCGCTTGACCTTCATCGAGGGGGTCAGCTCGCCGGACTCGATGGTCAGGTCGTGGTCGAGCAGACGCCACTGCTTGATGGTCTCCCAGCGGTTGAGCTGGTTGTTGGTCTCCTCCACGTAGCCCTCGACCATCGCCTGGATCTGCGGGCTGTTGACGATCTCGGTGTAGGACTTGCCGGAGAGCCCGTTCTCCTCCGCCCAGGGCGCGATGGCGTCGGGGTCGAGGGTGACGAGCGCGACGCAGTACTGACGGCCCTCGCCGAAGACCATGAACTGGCTGGCGTAGGGGCAGACGGCCTTGAACTTCGCCTCGATGGCCGGGGGCGCGACGTACTTGCCGCCGGAGGTCTTGAAGAGTTCCTTGATGCGACCCGTGATCGTGAGCATGCCGTCCTGGTCCAGTGACCCCTTGTCACCGGTGTGGAACCAGCCGTCGTCGCCGAGCGCCTTGCTCGTCTCCTCCGGCATGTTGTGGTAGCCCTCCATGACGCCGGGGCCCTTGATCATGACCTCGTCGCCGTCGCCGAGCTTGACCTGGGTGCCGGGGAACGGCAGGCCCACGGTCCCGAACTTGTTGTGGTCGGGGTGGTTGACGAAGGCACCCGCCGAGGTCTCGGTGAGACCGTAGCCCTCGAGGATCTTGATGCCGGCGACGCTGAAGAACTGGGCGATGTCGCTGTTGAGCGCCGCGGCGCCGGAGATGAAGAACCGCACGCGGCCACCGAAACGAGCGCGGATCTTGGAGTAGACCAGCTTGTCGAAGAGGTTGTGCTGGAAGTTGAGCCCGGCGGGAATCTTCTCGCCGGCGGCCTTGCGACGCTCGTACTCCCGGCCGACCTCGAAGGCCTTGTTGAAGATCTTCTCCTTGAGCCCGCCCTCGGCCTCCTGCATCGTGACGATGCGGCCGTACGCCTTCTCGAAGATGCGCGGCGCAGCACCCATGAACGTGGGCTGGACGACGGCGAGGTTGTCGACGATCTTGTCGACCCGACCGTCGATGGCGGTGGCGAAGCCGCAGGCCATCTGGGTCGACATGAGCACCTTGCCGAAGACGTGGGCCATCGGCAGCCAGAGGAACTGGAGGTCGTCCTCGCCCAGGATGCCCATCGAGGCGATGGCCGAGCCCTCGTAGACCCAGGAGGAGTGGCGCAGTCGGACGCCCTTGGGGCGGCCGGTGGTGCCGGAGGTGTAGACGAGCGTGGCGAGCTGGTCGGGACGGATCTCCGCCGCCTTCTGCTCCAGCAGGCCCGGGTTGGCGGCCAGGTGCGCCTCACCGAGGGCAGCCAGCTCGTCGAGGCCGATCACCCACTCGCCGTCGGTGGTGCCGTCGAAGGTCACGACCTTGGCGACGTAGGGCAGCTCGGCCTTGCGGTTGCGCAGCTTGGCGATCTGCTCGTCGTCCTCCGCGAAGACGATGCGGCACTCGGAGTCCGCAAGGATGTAGGCGGTGTCCTCCTCGTTGGTGGTCGGGTAGACCGTCGTCGTCGCGCCGGCGGCGCACCCGATCGCGAGGTCGGCCAGGAGCCACTCGTAGCGCGTGCCCGACGTGATGCCCACGCGCATCTCCGGCTGCAGGCCGAGGGCCAGGAGACCGCCGGACAACTTGCTGACGAGCTCGCCGGCCTGCGCCCAGGTCACGGATTCCCAGGTCTCGGCCTTCGTCGGGTAGCGGAACGCCTCCCGGTCGGCAGACTTGGCGACCCGGTCCCAGAACTGCACCGCCGTGTTCGGCAGCATCGTGTCCAAGAAGCTGGTGTCATACGTGATGGGCATGCGTCTCCCCTGCGTCGTTCTGCGTGTCGGGCGCCCTCCGACGCCCTGGCTGACCTTGCTGGGACGTAACCTAGATCACTCTCCAACTCATCGGTAGCCCTTCCACCCCTTGGGCGCAAAAACAACCGGATCGCCCCGGAAGGCGCCGAGCGAGCCGAAATACGCAAGACCCCCCGGTCCTCCGAGGGGTCTCGACGCTGGTCGCGGCAGGTGCGAACGACTACTTCTTGGTCTCTCCCCCGCCGCTGGTCGCGAGCGCGGCGACGAAGGCCTCCTGGGGCACCTCGACCCGACCGACCATCTTCATGCGCTTCTTGCCTTCCTTCTGCTTCTCGAGCAGCTTGCGCTTGCGGCTGATGTCACCGCCGTAGCACTTGGCGAGCACGTCCTTGCGGATGGCGCGGATGTTCTCGCGAGCGATCACGCGGGCACCGATGGCGGCCTGGATCGGCACCTCGAACTGCTGCCTGGGGATGAGCTCCTTGAGCTTGGAGGCCATCATCACGCCGTAGTTGTACGCCGCGTCGCGGTGCACGATCGCACTGAACGCGTCGACCGGCTCGCCCTGCAGCAGGATGTCGACCTTGACCAGGTCGGCGGCCTGGTCTCCCTGACGCTCGTAGTCGAGCGAGGCGTAGCCCTTGGTGCGCGACTTCAGCTGGTCGAAGAAGTCGAAGACGATCTCACCCATCGGCAGGACGTACCGCATCTCCACTCGGTCCTCGGAGAGGTAGTCCATGCCCTGGAGCGTGCCGCGCTTGGTCTGGCACAGCTCCATGATCGTGCCGATGTAGTCGGAGGGGCTGAGGATGGTGGCCTTGACGACCGGCTCGCGCACCTCGTTGATCTTGCCCTCGGGGAACTCACTCGGGTTGGTGACCTCGAACTGGCTGCCGTCCTCCATCACCACCTCGTAGACCACGTTGGGAGCGGTGGAGATGAGGTCGAGGTTGAACTCCCGCTCGAGACGGTCGCGGGTGATCTCCATGTGGAGCAGGCCGAGGAAGCCACACCGGAAGCCGAAGCCCAGGGCGCCGGAGGTCTCCGGCTCGTACGTCAGGGCCGCGTCGTTGAGCTGCAGCTTCTCCAACGCCTCACGCAGGTCGCCGAACTGGTCGCCGTCCAAGGGGTAGAGACCGGAGTAGACCATCGGGTTGGGGTGCTTGTAGCCACCCAGCGACTCGACGGCGCCGTGGTGCTGGGTGGTGATGGTGTCACCGACTCGCGACTGCCGGACGTCCTTCACCCCGGTGATCAGGTAACCGACCTCACCGACGCCGATCTTGTCCGCCTTGACCTGCTCGGGGCTGATCACCCCCAGCTCGAGGAGCTCGTGGGTCGCGTTCGTGGACATCATCTTGATCCGGTCACGGTGGGTGAGCTCGCCGTCGACGACGCGGACGTAGGTGATCACGCCGCGGTAGGTGTCGTAGACGGAGTCGAAGATGAGGGCGCGAGCCGGCGCCTCGGTGTCGCCGACCGGGGCGGGGATCTGCTTGACGATCTCGTTGAGCAGCGCCTCGACGCCGACCCCGCTCTTGGCGCTGACGCGCAGCACGTCGTCGGGGTCGCAGCCGACCAGGCCGGCGAGCTCGGCGGCGTACTTCTCGGGGTTGGCGTTGGGCAGGTCGATCTTGTTCAGGACCGGGATGATGTGCAGGTCTGCACCCATCGCCAGGTAGAGGTTGGCCAGCGTCTGCGCCTCGATGCCCTGGGCGGCGTCGACCAGCAGGATCGCGGCCTCGCAGGCCTCCAGCGACCGGGAGACCTCGTAGGTGAAGTCGACGTGGCCGGGCGTGTCGATCATGTTGAGGACGTACGTCCCGGCGCCCGCCTCGATGTCGTGCTCCGCGGCAGCTTCCTCGGTGATCGTCCACGGCATCCGCACGGCCTGCGACTTGATGGTGATGCCGCGCTCGCGCTCGATGTCCATGCGGTCGAGGTACTGCGCACGGGCAGCGCGCTCGTCGACGACGCCGGTCAGCTGCAGCATCCGGTCGGCCAGCGTCGACTTGCCGTGGTCGATGTGGGCGATGATGCAGAAGTTGCGGATGATCGACGACGGGGTCGAGCCGGGCTTCGGCGCGGGGTTCGGGGTCATCTGCTGCTTTCTCACGGGCGAGGACGAGTTCTCGTCATTCTCCCACGACGCACCACGGGAGCCGAACCGCCGACGCGCACCGCCCCTGAGCCACCCCGTGGCCACGACGGGCGACGCGCCGACCCCTGCCGGAGCGGGCGTCCTCACCCCCGCCGTCCGGCAGGATGGGCCGGTGACCCTCCCCCCGTACCCGGTCCCACCCCTGGACACCGCCCGCCGCCTGGAATGGGCCCACCTGCCGCCGTGGTTGCGGGACGAGATCGAGGCCAGGTGCGGAGCACCGGTGCTGGGCGCCGAGTCGATCGAGGCCGGCTTCACCCCCGGCATGGCGACGGTGCTCACCTGCGCCGACGGATCGCGACACTTCGTGAAGGCGGCCTCGCACCGGGCCCAGCGGACCTTCGCCGCGTCGTACGTCGTAGAGGTGCGCCACCTGCGCACCCTGCCCCCGAGCGCACCGGCTCCCGCACTGCTGTGGGTCCTCGAGGATCCGGACTGGATCGCCTTCTCCACCACGCACGTCGACGCGACACCGGTCGAACGGCCGTGGCGACGGGTCGACCTCGAAGCCTGTCTGGACGCCCTGGCGACGATCGCGGAGACGTTCACCCCGGCACCGCGCACGATGGACCTGCCCACCTTCGTCAGCGAGACGGCCGCCTGGCCGCAGGCCTGGCAGGGTCTCACCCCGCCCACGCACCCCGAGCGCCGCGACGAGGCGGTCGAGCTCGCCCGTCGCGGCGCCGAGCTGCTGACCGGCGAGACGCTGGTGCACGGCGACGTACGCGCCGACAACGTCCTCCTCCTGGACGACGGACGAGCGTGGTTGTGCGACTGGAACTGGCCCGCGACCGGACCTGCCTGGATCGACTCGATGATGCTGTTGGCCTCCGCCCACGGCGACGGTGTCGACGTCGAGGAGGTGATGGCGAGCCGTCCGTTGCTGCGCGAGGCGCCCTCCGAGGCCGTCGATTCGCTCCTGGCCCTGATGGCGGGTTATTTTCTCCGGGCAGGGTGTGGCTCGGTTCCACCGAACTCACCGCACGTGCGTGACCACCAGTACTGGACGGGAACGGTCTGCTGGCTCTGGCTGGCAGAACGCCGCAGGTGGTGACAACCGGCGTTGTCCATGATCGGCCCTTGGTCGAGCGAGGGCAAACCCCGCTGGCAACGCCCGTCCGCCCACCACGTCAGGTCCTTCCCGGGCCCGACCGCAGGGCAGGCAGGCACCCCTTCCAGAACGAGGAGTTCTCATGGCGAACATCAAGTCGCAGATCAAGCGCAACAAGCAGAACGAGAAGGCGCGCGAGCGCAACAAGGCCGTGAAGTCGGGCCTGAAGACCGCTGTCCGCAAGTTCCGCGAGGCCGTCGCTGCGGGCGACAAGGAGGCGGCCATCGCCGCTGGCCGTGAGGCCAACCGCAAGCTCGACAAGGCCGCCTCGAAGGGTGTCATCCACCCGAACCAGGCCGCGAACCGCAAGTCGTCGATCGCCAAGCAGTCCGCCGCTCTCTGAGCCGGACCCGCTGACGTCGAGAGGCGCCGCACCCCCTCGGGGTGCGGCGCCTCTTGCATGTCCGGCTCTCCACCGTCAGGCCAGGCGCGGGTCCCACGGGCCAGCCGAGCGGGAGCGCAGCGGCATCGTCGACGGGACCGGCCCCCGGGTCTCCGGGTCATAGTTCAGCGCCGTGCCACCCCAGTCGATCCAGGTGTCCACGGTGTGCAGGTTCTCCAGCGCCCCGTCGCACCGAATGATCCAGATGGTCTCCTCGAGGGTCTCGAAGTGACCGTGCTTGATGTGCGAGGGGCGGAACGTGTACGTCCCGACCGACGCCTCCCCGTGCAGCGCCTTCGTGCGCCCGGCCAGCGTGTAGTACTCCTCGTACACCGGGTGGTGCAGCATCCGGGGCTCCTCCCACCCGGTGGGCGCCTTGATGAGACGGGTGTAGAAGTCGGTCTCGGGGTCGTGGTGCAGCATCTTGATGTAGAGCGGCGAGAGGGGTCCTGCCGTCCGGTCGAGCGTCGAGGTCCACTCCATGGCGTTCGGGTCGGTGAGGGTGACCTCGCCGCGGGCATCCGGGTGACGCTCACCGCCAAGGACGAAACGGCTGGTGCCATACTCCCGCCAGTGCAGCGCCTTGGAGCCGGCCCGGAACCCGAGCTCCTCCATCGGCACACCCTTCGGGACGTGGACGTACTCCCAGGGCGCCATGACCCGACCGCCGTAGGTCATCTCCCCCTCGACCAGGAAGAACTCCGTGTCGGCCTCGGGCACGCCCGCGGGGCGCGACCAGTCGGTGACGAACTCGAGCACCAGTGACGACGACCCGTCCTCCTCGTCGACGGAGAGTCGACGCTCGACCGCCTCCCCCACACCGCCGGGCAGCTCCGCGGGGTGCCAGACGTAGTCGGCCTCGTGGATCATCTCGACGTGGGGACGCATGGGAGGACTCCTTCACACTCATTACCGATACAGTGTGTATCGGTAATGCGAGCGTAGTCGACACGACCGCAGTGACGCAAACTTATCGCTACAAGTTGTACCGATTAGTGTGAGCGACAGCTCCCTGGCCCCGATCAGGGACGGGTACGCCGCGGCGTCAGCGCGCCGAGAGACGCAGCTGGGCGAGCGTGAGCACCAACCGCTCCAACGTGTAGTTCGCGTCGTGGGCGGCACCCTTGATGTCTGCGTCGGCCCTGGCCACGGCCCCCAGAGCCTGGGAGATGCCTTGCTCGTCCCAGCCCCGCGCCTGGGACCTGATGCTCTTGACCTTCCACGGCGGAACGCCGAGGTCTCGGGCCAGGTCACCGTCGCGACCACCGCGGTTGGTGCTCCCCAAGAACTTCGCCACGCTGCGCACGGATCCAGCGACGGCCGAGGTGACGAGCACGCCGGGCGTCCCGCCGTCGAGGGCCCAACGCAGCTCCTCCAGCGCCTGGGCCGTGTGTCCGGACATGACGGCGTCGGCCACGGCGAACGACTTCGCCTCGGCCCTGCCCCCGAAGTAGCGCTTCACCACCTCGAGGGTGATCTGCTCGCCCGGGAAGTCGCTGGTCAGCTGGTGCGCAGCGGCGGAGAGGGCCCGGAGGTCCTGCCCCACGGCGACGACGAGGAACTCCACGGCGTCGGGGGCGATCCGGGCGCCCCAGTGGGCGAACTCGCCCTTCGCGAAGTCCTGGAAGCCGGAGGCGTACTTCACCTCGGCCGCCTTCACCTCCGTGACGGACGGCAGCTTGCGCAGCTTGGTCAGCAAGCCGCTCCCCTTGGGTCCACCGCCGTGCATCAGCACCAGGGCGACGTCCTCCACCGGGGCCGCCGCGTAGTCCAGGACACGCTCGTGCAGCTCCTCCGGGAGGTCCTCGAGGCTGCGTACGACGGCGCACCGGGTCGAGGAGAAGAGCGAGGGCGCCGACATCTCCTCGAGCGAGGAGGCGGTCAGCTCCGAGGCCAGCGCCTCGGAGAACTCACCCTCGGCGTCGTGGGCGCGGACGGTCTGGCGGACCGACGAGACCGTACGTTCGTTGAGGAACTCCTCCTTGCCGGTCACGAGCGTGATCCGACCGAGGACCTGCGATGCGCTGGGAGCCTTGACCATGGTGCTGCAAGCCTGCCACACAGCTCCGACGAGACGCGTCGTCACGCCTCACGCAGGAGGCGTCCCGACCGTGCCCAACCCGACCGTGCCCAGCACGCCGTCGCGCACCACGACCACGGCGTCCCCGTCCTCGTCGGTGCGCAGCACCGTCATTCCCGCGCCGGCCAGCAGGTCCAGCAGGGAGGGCGCCGGATGGCCGTGGGAGTTGTCCCTCCCTGCCGAGACGAGCGCGACGCTCGCACCGGTGGAGGTGAGCCACTCGACCGACTGGTGGCGGCTGCCGTGGTGCGGCACCTTCAGCACGTCGACCTGCAACGCCCCGAGTGATCGGTGCAGGCCTCGTTGCGCGGGCGGCTCCACGTCGCCGGTGAGCAGGACGTCGACCCCGCCCACCGTGGCCAGCAGCACGACGCTGGCGTCGTTGGGACCCTCGGAGCGTGTCGTCGGCTCGGGCCACACCCGTGTCACCGTCACCGCACCCACCTGACGCGAAACGCCGTAGGCGCTGACGACCGGCGTCACGCCCCGCGCAGCCAGCGTCGCCGTCACGGCGGCGGCCGCCTCCACCGGTTCGGCCATCGTGGAGACCTCCACCTCGTGCACCGTACGCCGCTCCAGCACCCCCTCGAGACCGTCCACGTGGTCGGCATGGAAGTGCGTCAGGACGAGGAGAGGCACCTCGGTGATCTTCAGACGGTCCAGGCACCGGTCGACCAGCCGGGCGTCAGGGCCGGCGTCGACGACCACTCCCTGTCCCTGCCCGGCGTTGAGCACCAGCGCGTCGCCCTGCCCCACGTCGCAGGCAGCCACGACCCAGCCGGGTGGCGGCCAGCCGGGAGTGGGAACGGGGACGAGGACAGACACCAGTCCCAGCGCGGCCAGCACGACGGTCCACCGCGCCCGCGCCAGGAGGTGGTGGGCCGACCACGCGGCCACCGCGCAGAGCGCGGTCAGGGCCAGCAGCGCCCACGGGCTCGTGCCCCACCCGATCGCTGGCACCGGGAGGCCGGCGCCCCACCGCGCGACCAGCACGATCCAGCCGACCGACCACGCGGCCGGCCACGCAATGAGCTGGCCGAGCACCGGCACCAGGGTCGCGAGCAGGCCACCGACCAGCCCCAGCACGGTCGCGGGCGCGACGGCCGGCGCCACCAGCAGGTTCGCGACGACGGCCACGAGGCTGACCTCACCCGACAGCCCGGCCACCACGGGCGTGCAGGCGAGCTGCGCCGCTGCGGGGATGGCGACCGCCTCGGCAGCCCACCGAGGCATCCAGCGGGCCAAGGCGTCGCGCCAGACCGGGGCGAGCAGCAGGATCCCGGCCGTTGCCAGGACGGAGAGCGCAAAACCCGCCGTGACCGCCATGCGCGGCTCCCACGCGAGCAGCACCAGGACGGCGACCGCAAGCGTACGCACGCCTCTCCCGCGCCCGTCGTGCGCCAGCGCCACCAACGCGACCGCCCCCATCGTCGCGGCCCGCACCACGCTGGGCTCGCTGCGGGCGACCAGCACGAAGGCCACGATGGTCAGCGCTCCGAGAAGCAGGCGTCCGCGGCCACGGACGCCGCACCAGCGTCCGAGCAGCACCACGAACCCGAGGACCAGGGTGAGGTTGGTGCCGCTGACCGCCAGCAGGTGGGTGAGACCGGTGGTGCGGAAGTCATCGGCCAGGCCAGGGTCCAGCTCGGAGTCGTCGCCCACCACCAACGACGGCACCAGGGCACGCTGGTCGGCCGGTCGCGGCTCCACGGCCTCCCTGACCCCGGCACGCACCACCTCTGCCGCCCGCCACCAGACGTCCGGCTCCCCCAGCACCGTGGGGTCCTCGCGTGGACGTACGAGGGCGGCCGCGTCCCCGTCGGCCGGGGCGAAGGAGCCACGGAAGCGCACCTGCGACCCGAGGCGTACGTCGTCCCACTCCCCCTCACCGAGCACCACCAGGGTGCTGCGGACCTGCCACTCGCCGCGGGCCGCAGCGATCCGTTGCGCCCGGACACGGACCACGACAGTCCTCCCCCACGCGGACGCCACGGGTCGTGGGTCGCTCACGACGGTGCCCACCACCGTGGCGGGCCCGGACCGGGCAGCGACCTCGGCCACCACCCCGACTGCCTCACCTTCCGCGCGCAGCGACGCCGCGGCCGCCATGGCCACCAGGACGACGAGCGTCGCTGTCGCGGTGACCGCTCGCGACGTGAGGGTGCCTGCACCAGCCGAGGCCACGGGTGCGCGCGTGCGCAGGACCAAGGCCGTGAGGAGGGCCAACGCGACGCCGACCAGCAGGGCCCCCACCAGCAACAGGCTCCCGCCGAGGGGCCGCACCGTCCCCCACACCGCGGCACCCCAGGCCACGGTCGCCAGCCACGGCAGCCTCAGGTCGGCGGAGGTCGTGGCTGTCACCGACGGCTCAGACCGTGACGAGGGAGGAGAGGCGTTCCAGGGTCACCTCACCGATCCCGCGCACCTCGAGCAGGTCCTCCACCGACGAGAAGCCCCCGTGCGTGGTGCGCCAGTCCACGATCGCGGCGGCCGTCACCGGGCCCACCCCGGGGAGGGCCTCCAGCTCGCCCTGGGTCGCCTGGTTGAGGTTGACCAGGCCGGTGCCTGCGGGCGCTCCCGGCGGAGGCGCGGCAGCTCCGGACGCGGGAGCCGGAGCACCGACGACGATCTGCTCGCCGTCGACGAGGACGCGGGCCAGGTTGAGGGACTGGAGGTCGACTCCCCGCTTCGCTCCCCCGGCCGCCTCGAGGGCGTCGACGACGCGCGAGCCCTGCGGAAGGACGACGATGCCCGGACGCCGCACCTTGCCGGCCACGTCGACCACCACCTCGGTGGAGGGCCCGGCTCCCGCCGTCCCGCTGGCCGTACGCGGCACTGCCCCGGCAGAGGCACCGTCCGTGGCACCGGGCGCGGCCCCCTGGGTCACGGAGGTCTGGGACCCGGCGCTCTGCGCCGGTGAGTCCACGGGGGCGACGACCGGGGTGACGACCACCGACTCCTTCGCCCGGACCAACCACCACGAGGTCCCGGCGAGTGCGACGGCCGCGAAGACACCCACCCACACCAGGTGGGCCAGACGCAGGCCGAGCCGGTCCACCCCGGATGCTCCCGCCCCGGCTGCGTGGCGCAGGGCGGAGACGGACGGACGGCGAGCCGCGTGGCGCCCCGGCTCCCGTACGCCGTCGACTCCCCCGCCGTCCGTCGGCTCCGGCGGCGTCCCGCTCACGGGCCCGTCCGGGGACACGTGCTCCACGGCCGCAGGCACGGCCACACCCCGGACCTGCGTGTGCTCCTCCCAGGACCACTCCTCCGGCTCCTCCTCCCACGACGGAGCGGTGGCGGTCCCTGCGCGGGTGAGCTCCTCCTTGGCCTGCTCCCACTGACCGCTCAACGCTGCCAACCGGCGGGCGACAGCCTGCTCGTGCTCGGGTGAGGGGCGTCGATTGCGCATGCCCTAGACGGTAGGGAAGTTCGCGATGCCACGCGCCGCGTCGCTCGGCCGCCTGTGGACAACCCGCCGTACCACCGGTGCGGGTCAGAGGCGCGGCATCACAGGCGCGGTGCGAGCACCCCGGCCAGCATCCCTGGGCCCACGTGGGCCCCCAGCACGCCGCCCAGCTCCGTGCACTGCACGGGACGACCCTGGAGGTTGTCGGCCAAGCGCTCGGTGAGTCTCGCGGTCAGGTCCTGCGCCCGCTGGGGATTGGCGAGGTGGGCGATGCAGATGTCCACGGGACTCTCCCCTGCCGCCTGCACCAGCAGGTCCTCCAGGCGGGCCAGCGCGCGGTTGGCCGTGCGCACCTTCTCCAGCGACGCGACCTTGCCGTCGCGGATCTCCAGCAACGGCTTGACCGCGAGGGCCCCGCCCAGCAGGGCGGCGGCGGGGCCGATCCGGCCTCCCCGGCGCAGGTACTCCAGCGTGTCCACGTAGAAGAGGGAGCGCGACGCGGCCGCCCTGGCCCGAGCAGCCTCAGCGGCCACCTCGGCGTCTCCGCCGTCGTCGATCACGTCCTGGGCGGCCAGGGCGGCGAAGCCGGTCGCGGCACCGACCTGTCGGCTGTCGATCACCGTCACCGGGACCGGCGCCTGTCGCGCCGCCAGCTGGCAGGACTCGAAGGTCCCGCTCATGTCACCGGAGAGGTGGACCGAGAGGATCTCCTCCGCGCCGGAGGCCGCCAGGGACCGGTAGACCTCCAGGATCGCGGAGGGGTTGGGCCGCGACGTGGAGACCGGGGTGAACTCCTTCAGCGCGACGGCGACCGCCTCGGGCGAGGCACCCTCGCTGCCCTCGTCGTACACGTGGGCCCCGATGACCACCTGGAGCGGGATCACCGTGATGCCGCGGGTCTCGGCGACGCCGGGCGCGAGGCAGGCGGTGGAGTCGGTGACAACCACGGTACGAGCGGTCATGGCGTGCACCTTAGTGCGTTCCTCCGGAGGTCAGTGACGTGTCCACGCCGTCGAGGGGGCACGCGACGTGCCCCCTCGACGATGCACCCGCGGGGTGGTCAGACGACGATGTTGACGAGCTTGGGCGCGCGCACGATGACCTTGCGCACGGTCTGGCCCTCCAGCGCGCGCTGGACGCCCGGGTCGGCCAGCGCCGCGGCCTCCAGGTCGGCCTCGGAGATGTCCGGAGCCACCTCGAGACGACCCTTGACCTTGCCCTTGACCTGCACGACGCAGGTGACCGAGTCCTCGACCAGCAGGGCCTCGTCGACCTCCGGCCAGGCGACCTGGGCGACGGAGGGCTGGTGGCCCAGGCGCTCCCACATCTCCTCGGCGGTGTAGGGCGCGACCATGGAGAGCAGCATCGCGACCGTCTCGGTGGCCTCGCGCACGGCCGGGTCGGCGCCGCCGCAGCCGGAGTCGATGGCCTTGCGGACCGCGTTGACCAGCTCCATCGTGCGGGCGACCATCACGTTGAAGCGGTGCGTCTCGACCAGGTGGGCCGCGTCGTGCAGCACCTTGGCGGTCACCTTGCGCAGGGCCAGGTCACCGGTGGTGACGTCGACGCCCGGCTCGGAGGTGACGTCACCGCTCAGGCGCCAGGCGCGCTGCAGGAAGCGCAGCGAGCCGGCCGGCGAGACGTCGGCCCAGTCGATGTTGTCCTCGGGCGGGGAGGCGAAGACCAGGGTCAGGCGCACCGCGTCGACACCGAACTCGGCGAGCTGGTCACCCAGGTTGACGCCGTTGCCCAGCGACTTGCTCATCTTGCGGCCCTGGTTGAGGACCTTGCCCTGGCTCAGGTAGGCCGAGAACGGCTCGTCCCAGCCGACCAGACCCATGTCGCGCAGCGCCTTGGTGAAGAAGCGGGAGTACAGCAGGTGGAGCACGGCGTGCTCGTCGCCGCCGACGTACAGGTCGACGGGGCCCCACGCGTTGGCCAGGTCGGTGTCGAAGGCCTGGGTGTCGTCGTGCGGGGAGACGTAGCGGAAGAAGTACCAGGACGAGTCCACGAAGGTGTCCATGGTGTCGGTGTCGCGCTCCGCCGGGCCGCCACAGGTCGGGCAGGTGGTGGCCACCCAGTCGGACGCCCCGCCCAGGGGCGAGGTGCCCTTGGGCTTCAGGTCGGCACCCTTGAGCTCGGGCAGCAGCACCGGCAGCTGCTCGACCGGCACGGCGACCTCGCCGTCGACCGGGCAGTGGACGATCGGGATGGGGGCGCCCCAGTAGCGCTGGCGGCTCAGCAGCCAGTCACGCAGGCGGAAGTTGACGGTGCCGGTGCCCCGGCCGTCGGCCTCGAGGATCTCGATCGCCCGGTGGATGCCAGCCGTCTTGTCGTCCAGGCCGTCGAGCGGGCCGGAGTTCACGTACGTCCCGTTGCCCGTCGTCGCGACGAAGGTCTCCTCGGGGTTCTCCTCCCCCGTGTCGACGACCCGGCGCACGCCCAGCCCCATGGCCTTCGCGAAGTCGAGGTCGCGCTGGTCGTGGGCGGGCACCGCCATGATCGCGCCGGTGCCGTAGTCGGCCAGCACGTAGTCGGAGGCGTAGACGGGGATCTGCTCACCGGTGACCGGGTTGGTGGCCGTGACGCCGAGGTCGACGCCGGTCTTCGGCCGGTCGGTGGCCAGGCGGTCGATGTCGGAGGCCTTGCGCACCTCGACGAGGTAGTCCTCCAGCGCCTGCTCCTGCGACGCCGAGACCAGGCGCCGAGCCAGGTCGGCGTCGGCGGCCACCACCATGAAGGTGGCGCCCCACAGGGTGTCGGGACGGGTCGTGAAGACGGTGACCGGCTCGACCTCACCGGAGTCGAGGGCGATGTCGAAGGTGACGTGGGCGCCCTCGGAGCGGCCGATCCAGTTGCGCTGGGCGTTGACGACCTTGCTCGGCCACGTGGGGGCCAGGTCGTCGAGCGAGTCGAGCAGCTCCTGGGCGTACGCGGTGGTGCGGAAGTACCACTGCGTCAGCTCACGCTTGGTGACCTCGGCCCCGCAGCGCTCACAGGCACCGTCGACGACCTGCTCGTTGGCCAGCACGGTCTGGTCGACCGGGCACCAGTTGACCGGCGACTTCTTGCGGTAGGCCAGACCCTTGGCGTGGAACTGCGTGAAGAGCCACTGCGTCCACTTGTAGTACTCGGGGTCGGAGGTGTTGAAGCGGCGCGTCCAGTCGAAGCTCACGCCGTAGCGGCGGAACGACTCGAACTGCGTCTCGATGTTGGCGTACGTGTAGTCGGCCGGGTGCGCGTCGTTCTTGATCGCGGCGTTCTCGGCGGGCAGGCCGAAGGAGTCCCATCCCATCGGGTTGAGCACCTCGAAGCCCTTGAGCCACCAGTAGCGCGCGATGACGTCGTGCAGCGCCATGACCTCGGCGTGACCCATGTGCAGGTCGCCCGAGGGGTAGGGGAACATCGTCAGCGCGTACTTCTTCGGCTTCTCGGTGTCGTCGTGCGCGACGAAGAGGTCGAGGGAGTCCCACACGCCACGCCACTTCGCCTCGAAGGCGGCCGCGTCGTACGTCGGTTCGGCTGCGTTGGTGTCCTGCTCGCTCATCGTCTCTCCTCGTGGGGTGCTGCGTCGCTCGTCGGCACAAAAAAACCCTCCGTGCAGGAGGGTGGCCACGCCGATCTGTCGATCAGCGCGGCAGGCCGAGAACAAGCGTCGTACGCATGTGGCCATCCTAGCGCCGTCGTCTGCCCGTGGCACGACTGGTGCGCCTGACGGCTACGTACGAGGCGCCCTCACCCGGCGTCGGCCGGGACGTCGCTCGACCCGACGAAGCCGCGCCACCGGGCGGCGACCGCCCGGGGCTGCTCCTGGTGCGGGAACGACCCGCAGCCGGGCACGACCTCGACCTGCACGCGGGGCAGCAGCCGCTGCGCCACCTCCTCGTAGACCCGGTAACCGGCGTACTCGCCGTTCAGGTAGAGGGTGGGGCTGCGCACCTCGGCCAGCAGGTGCTCCACCCCGGTCAGTCCGACGCCCCGCTCGCTGGGGCGCACCCAGCGACCGGCCCAGGCCCGAGACGCGTCCTGCTCGGCCAGCACGGCGGGGTCACCGGTGACGGCCCGGGTGTTCTGGCCCGGCCGCGGCACCCAGCCCCGGCCGAACCCGCCACGCACGGCGCGATCCACCTCGAGGGTGCGCGCCGCGGTGAAGCGCTGCGTCAGCGAGGTGCCGACCAGCGCCAGGGAGGCGACGCGCTCCGGCTCCGCAGCGGCCAGCAGGGTGCCCACCACACCACCGAGCGAGCAGCCCATGACGTGCGCCCGGTCGATGTCCAACGTGCCCAGGAGGCTGGCCAGGCCCTGCGCGGTCCCCGCGGGCCACAGCGCCCACGGCGTCGGCGGGCAGCGGGTCGAGCCGCCGTGCCCGGGGAGGTCGACGACCACGACACGGCGTTCGCGGGCCAGTTCCTCGGCGACCCCGCGCCAGTCGGCCACCCAGCCCCCGAGCTTGTGCAGGAGGACCAGGGGAAGGGCGTCCTCGGCGCCGCTGAGGTCGACCACGTGCCACGGCTCTGCACCTCTGCCCCCGGGGGTGACGACCGTGCCGCACACGCCCGGCCAGTACGGCACGGCGCCGTCCGCGTACCCGCCACCCGAAGCGTCAGGAGCCGCGGCGCGAGCCGCCAACCAGGCGGCGGTACGACGTCGTACGTCTGCGGCAAGGACGTCGCTCCCCAAGCGCGTCTGGTGGGCCACCACCACGCCGGACGCGTCGGGGTCCGTGGCCAGGTGGAAATCGGTCAGGACGGCGTCGTCGACCGCCAAGTCGGTGCCGATCAGACAGGCGGCGACCAGACGATCGGCCAGGCCGTCGTGGTCGAAGAACTCCGCCAGCAGCGCGCGTACGTGACGCGCACCCTGGCCGTGCCCGACGAGCACCAGCGGCCGGACCGGACGGCTCTCGACGACGAGGTGCTCGTCCACCAAGCGCTCGTCCACCAGCGCCTCATCCACCAGGAACTGGGCGAACGCTGCCGAGACGTCGCGGTACGCGAGGTGGTAGGCCTCCTCGCCACCGCCGTCACACTCCTGGAAGGCACGGGTGCTCGCCTGCCGGTAGCGCGGCGACCAGACCCTGCCGCCGAAGGGCGCCACCTGGGCGCGCACCACCGCGTCCACCTCGGCAGCGGACGACGGGTCGGACGGGTCGACGGGAACACTCGTCGGATGGACGTGGAAGACGACGGGGTCGTGCGGCGACCCCGCGCCCTCACCCCGCACGACCCAGGCGGTGTCGTGCTCGTGGTCGGGAGCGGCGATCTGCTCGAAGGCCTGCTCCACCCCGTCGGCGGCCCGCTCCGGACGGCTCACGTGCTCAGTGCGGCTGCTGGGCGAGTCCGGCGAGGTAGTCACGGACCCACGCAAGCTGCCGCACCTCACCGATCTTGGCCTGGATGTCGCGGAGGTTCGACTCGTGCGGCTCGGAGTGCCGGTCGCCCACCGCCTCACGGACGACCACCGGGACGAAGCCCGACTGCAATGCGTCGAGCGCGGTGGCCCGGACACAGCCGCTGGTCGACCATCCGGCGATGAGCAACGTGTCGATCCGCTTCGCCGCCAGGGAGGCGGCGAACGAGGTGCCCGCGAAGGCGCTCGGGTAGTGCTTGGTCACGACCGTCTCGCCGGGGCCCGGCTCGAGGCCCTCGGCCCAGTCGCCGAGCGGATTGCCCGCGACGAACGCCAACAGCGCCGGCACCTTGCGGAAGAACAGGCCGCCGAGGTTGCCCTCGGGGTCGTCGTACAGCACACGGGTCAGGTAGACCGGGATGCCGGCCGCCCGGGCCGCCTCGCGCAGCTCGACCATCGCGGCCTGCGACGACTCGACGCCCGCGTACAGCGACGAGGCCGGGTCGACGTAGGCACGCGCCGGGTCGATCAGGACCAGCGCCGGCCGCACGCCGGGCACGAGGGAACCCCCGAACCCGGCGTGGGCGTAGTCGTCGGCGAGGGTCTCGCCGCGCAACGGTGCCGACGAGGTCACGCAGGAGCTCCCGCGGTACGGACGTCGGCGTCGTCGTACTGGACGAACGCCTTCGACCCGAGGACCGGGCCGACGTGGTTCTTCACCACCGCGACGTGCGCGGGGTGCGTGCGGTACGCCTCCCACGACGCCTGCTCGTCGAAGCGCATGTGGAAACGCACGTGCGCGTTGCCCTCGGTCAGACCGGCGTCACGCACGGCCTGGGCCGACAGCAGGCCGTCGACCTGGCCGTGCAGCCCGACCAGGCCGTCGACGATGCCGGCCACCTGCTCGTCGGTGGCTTCCGGGGCCAGGGTCAGGTGACCCACGTGGTTGAACGCCATCTCAGTGCTCCTCGAGGAGGCGGCCGTAGCCGCTGACCTTGTCGGCGATGCCGTTGACGCGGAACGCGTGCCAGGCAGTGGCGATGTTGATCGCGATGACCGGCTTGCCCAGCTCCTTCTCGAGCTCGGCGGCGGTGGCCGCGCACTCGAGGTTGGTGCCGCACTGGATCAGCGCGTCGACGTCGTCTCCGTCGACCGAGAGGAACGCCTCGCGCAGCTTCTCCGGCGACTCGGTGGCGATCGAGGTCGCCGACTGCGAGCAGAGACCGGTGATCCCCGCGACCTCGAAGCCCAGCTCGGTGAAGTAGGCGACGACCTGCTCGTCACCCACCGGCTGGTACGGCGTGACGATGCCGATCCGCTTGGCGCCGAACGCCTTCAGCGCCTCGCCCGCGGCGGTCGCGCCCGTGGTGACGTCGCGGCCGGTCAGGTTTCGCACCCGCTGCTCGAACTCGGCGTTGCCGGCCACACCACCCCAGAAGGTCTCGGCCGACATGCCCATGACGATGTAGTCAGGGTCGCAGGTCATGACGATCTCGAGCGCGGACGGCATCGAGGCGTTCAGGCCCTCACGGAAGGCGCCGAAGGCGTCCGCGGAGTCGAGTGCCGGAGCCTCGATCATGATCCGGCCGGTGTGCCACGAGCAGTCCTGCGGACGCAGGTCGTGCAGCTCGCGCTCCACCGAGGTGTTGGTCGACGGGAGGACCAGGGCAAACTTCTTGCCCTTCTTCTCCTGGGGGGTGATCACGGCACCGGTACCGACGGGCATGGCGTGCTCCTCACTGGAATTCACTGGGGCGGTCCGACGCTCGGGTGCCGGACCACGATCTGGGTGCTGCTGGTTCTGGGCTGCTGGTGGTGCTGGTGGTGCTGGTCGTGCTGGTCGTGCTGGTGGTGCTGGTGTCCGGGCGGGCACTTCGCGGGGTCGTGCCCACCCGGACGTCTGTGGGACCTCAGGCCTCGCCGGCCGCCAGACGCGAAGCTCGCTCGAGCTGCTCGTCCTGTCGGAGCAGGGTGGTGAACTGCTTCCAGTCCTCCTGGCCCTTGCCCGAGGCGCCGGTGGTCAGCAGACGCTGGTAGGTGGCTGCGATGCCCTCGGCCGCGGCGAGGACTGCCGACACGGGGTGGATCAGGAATCCGACACCGGCCTCGTGGGCCAGCTCCAGCGGCGGCAGCGCCGAGGAATCGCCCGCCTCGGAGAGGTTCACCATGAGGGGACGACCGCCCACGACCGTTCGGACCGCGTCGCGCAGCGCCGTGAGCTCCTCCAGCGAGTAGACGCCCTCGGCGAAGACCAGGTCCGCACCTGCCTCGGCGTACGCGGCAGCGCGGGCCAACGCACCCTCGAAGCCTTCGACACCCTTGGCGTCGGTGCGGGCGATGATGACCGCCGAGGTGCGCTCGGCGACGGCGATCTTGACCTTCGCCACCATCTCCTCGGTCTCCACCAGTGCCTTGCCAGCCAGGTGACCGCAGCGCTTGGGAGCCAGCTGGTCCTCGAACTGGATGCCAGCGGCACCGACCTGCTCCAGTCGGCGCACCGCTTCGGCCGCCTGCAGCACGCCGCCGTAGCCGGTGTCGCCGTCGACGATGACCGGGAGGTCGGTCGCCGCGGTGATGCGGCGGACGGCCTCAGCCATCTCGGCCAGGCCGATGTAGCCCAGGTCCGGCTGGCCCATCACGGAGGCAGACACGGCCGATCCCGGCACGTAGACGGCCTTGAAGCCGGCCTGCTCGACGAGCTTGGCGGAGACGGCGTCGTAGGCGCCGGCGGCGTAGACCGGCCCCTGGCCCAGCAGCTTCGAGAACTTCTGTCCGCCGGAGACGGCGGGAGCCTTCACGGCGTGCAGCTCGCGCTTGAGACGTCCCAGGGTGAGGCGCAGCGAGGTGAACATGGCCGAGTTGCGCTGGTGCTCGCGCTTCTCGAACAGGTCTCGGTCCATCGCCGAGAGCTGGTCGGCCTGCTCGGCGCGGGCGGCGTCGTCGTCCTGGCGCATGTTGTCGTAGTTCTTCTGCGCACGGGCCTGGACGTGGTTGATCGCGGCGTCACGACGCAGCTCGGAGTACAGGGTGGCTGCGTGCGTGGCGTCGACGCCCTCGGTGAGCACCGCGTTGATGCACTCGACCGCGGCCCAGGCGTCGTGGATGCCGGAGTTCATGCCCATGCCGCCGAGCGGGTTGTTGCAGTGCGCGGCGTCACCGGCCAGGAGCACCTGACCCGAGGCGTACGTGGAGGCCGACCGCATGTTCACCGCGTAGACGTTGCGGTGCACGATCTCGTACGGGGTGTCCTTCGGGTTGAGGCGCTGCATCCGCGCCTCCATGTTCTCCGCGGACATGACCTCCTCGTCGGTCTCCGCGTCGGTGACCGGGAAGAGGGCACGCCAGTGGTTCGGCGTACGGAGCAGGACGCCCCACTCGGTGGGGTCGTAGATGTAGGAGACGTAGGCGAGGTCCTCGCCGAGGTCCTCACGGAACTCGTGCGTGGTGGAGATGACCAGGAAGCGGTCGTCGTACGTGGTGCCCTCGAAGGCGATGCCGAGCGACTTGCGGGTCGGGGACGCGGCTCCGTCGCAGGCGATCATCCACTGGGCCAGGATCGGCTCGTCGCGGTGGCCACCCTCGAGGTGGATCCGCACGTGCCGGTCTCCGCGCTCGACGCGCGCCACGGGAGAGTTGAAGCGCAACGTCACGTTCGGCATGTCCTGCAGCTTGCCCAGGATGATCTCGGTGAGGTTGTTCTGCTCGCTCTGGAGACGGTAGGGGTACGCGGTCTCCCCCTCCAGCAGGGTCATGTCCATCTGGGAGAGCACCGCGCCCGAACGCTCACGGTACTGGTAGATCGGCGCCTTGAGACCGACCGCGTGCAGCTCCTCCACGACGCCCAGCTGCTCGAGCAGCTCGAGCGAGGACGGGTGGAACGTCGAGGCACGCGCCTCCGCCGAGAGCCCGCCGAGCGCCTCGAAGACGATGACGTCGTGACCCAACTGGGCCAGGCGCAGGGCGGCCACCATGCCGACCGGGCCCATGCCGGAGATGGCGACGGTGTGCATCTTCTCGAACGGCGGGTTGTCCCGCAGGGCGAGCAGGGCGGGGATGTCGGTCTCAGTCATCACTGTCCTCCGGAGGCAGCCTGCAGGAGCGGGCCGTACAGGTTCGGCTGACGGGAGCCCACCGGGTCGAGGTGGAAGCCCATCATCTTGTTGTGGGACTCGCGCAGGTCGAGGCGGCAGAAGAGCTGCTCCTCGAACCCGTAGCGGGTCCACTGGGCCGAGGGGTAGCGCATGAGCGCGACCGGCTGGCCCGGGACGAACGGGTCGGAGCGCACGATCTGGCTGCCGATCTCGGCGGGCGAGTCGAGGCGGTTGACCGAGACCAGGTGGACCCGGTTCTCCTCGGTACGCTCGACCGCCGCGCAGTCGGCCGCCTCGCGGCGGTCCCAGTTGGCGGGGTGGGCGATCAGCTCGGCGCCGCGCAGGGTGAGCAGGCGGGCGACCTCGGGCAGCCAGACCTCGGAGCCGATCATGATGCCGATGCGGCCGATCTCGACGTCGGCGACACCGATCTCGTCACCGGCGACTGCCCAGGCGTCGCGGGCGTCCAGGTGGGTCTTGCGGTACGTGTGGCGCACCTCGCCCGTCGCGTCGACCAGGTAGGCGGTGGAGTGGAAGCCGGCCGCCGACTCCTCGACCAGGTTCACGACCGTCCAGAAGGAGTGCTCGGCGCAGGCCGCCCTGATCGTCTCCAGGACGCCGACGGAGTAGTCAGCAGCCTTCTTCGGGTCGGCGGCGACCTCACCGGGCTTGAAGCAGAAGAGCTCGGGCAGGACACCGAACGTCGCACCCTGCTTGGCGCCGTAGGCGATCTGCGCGACCGCACGGGAGACCGTGTAGTCCTGGTTGTGGAACCAGGAGACCTGCAGGGTGACCACGTCGAGCGGCTTGGAGGGCACGTCGTCGGTGACCGGGCCCAGCATCGCGGCGACCGGCAGGTCGGCGTGCGGGGTCATCAGGTCGCCGTACAGGTCGGTGCGGCGCCACTTCATGACGTCGGCGAAGCCGGGGACGTCCTTGTCGTCGGCCACGGCGACCTCGATGTCGGCCCAGACCATGCCCTCGGACTCCTCGCCCGCACCGACGAGGACCTCGCCACGCGGGTGCACGATCTGCGAGCCACCCATCCACGGCCAGGCGTCAGCCGGCCCACCGACGGTGTTGGAGGAGATGTGCCAGACGTGGTTCTCCAGCGTGCGTAGCGGGACGTGCACGCGGACCTCGTCCGGGCCACGCGAGTTCAGCGAGTTGCAGAAGATCTGGGCGCCCAGGGTGCCGAGCACGCGCGGCACGTCGGGAACGATGCCGTCGGCGCACATCAGCAGACCGATCTTGCCGAGCGCCGTGTCGACGACCTCGAGCGGCTTCTCACCGGCGGTGAAGAGCGTGTACTCGTAGTCCCAGAAGACGGTCTTGTGGTGGACGTGGATGATCTCGCCGTCGGGGCCGATCAGGACGGAGGCGATGCGGACGATCGGCTTGACGTCCTCGGAGACGTCGACGCCGACCACGGCGTGGACGCCGTGCTCCTTGCAGGCCTCGCGGACGCGGGTGATGAAGGGGCCGTCGATGCGCTCGCACTTCTCCCAGGCCTCGTCACGGTCGGCGAAGTCACGCAGGCGGTTGGAGTTCTCCGGGAACACGACGAGCTGGACGCCGTTCTCGGCGGCGATCCGCAGGTAGTCGGCGACGAGCTCGGCGTTGGCGGCCACGTCGGTGCCCGAGAAGAACTGAGCAGTGCCCACACGCACGCTGGTGGCGGTGCGGTTCTCCCGCGAGTCGAGAATCCTTGTTTCCATAATGTGGGAATGCTCCTTCTATGCTGTGAAAATAGGGTAGACATGACGCAGTTGACATGCAACTGGTTCGGGCAATGTGGTCACTCACGACCACGCGCAGTGGCCCACGAACGTGACCGACGAGGAGAGTCCTGATGGGTTCGAACGACGCCGCACCGCGGGTGCACGGCGCGAGCAGCAGCCGCAAGCTGCTGCACATGCTGTTGTGCTTCACCGAGCAGCGCCCGACGTGGACGGTGGCGGAGCTCGCCGCAGAGCTCCAGCTCTCGGTCACCTCCGCCTACCGCTACCTCGCCCTGCTCCGCGAGGTGGGCCTGCTCGATTCGGCCGGCGACAAGGCCTACCGCGTCACCGACCTCTCCCACGGTCTGGCCCGCGCCTGCGACGCGGCCCAGGTGCCGTTGGCCGACGTGGCGCTCCCGGTGATGACCCGGATGCGCGAACAGATCGACGAGACGGTGCTGGTGGCCAGGCGCGGAGGCAACTCGGCCTACTGCGTCGACCGGGTCGAGTCCCGCCGTCCTGTACGGCTGCAGTTCGACCCCGGTCAGGCGATGGACCTGCACGCCGGCTCGCTCTCTCGCATCCTGCTGGCGGCCATGCCGGCCACGGAGCGCCGTCGGTACGTGGAGTCGGTGCTCGCCTCGCTGCCGGCGGAGCGGGCGGCCAGCCTTGCTCCCGGCGCGCTCGACGCCACGCACGCACGCGGCTGGACCGAGAGCTTCGAGGAGGTCGACGAGGGCATCTGGGGATGCGCCGCGGCCATCCACCTGGGCGACCAGGTCGTCGGCGCCCTCGGCACCGCGGCCCCCGTCTACCGCACCGACGAGGCGCGTCGGGCCGAGATCATCGACCTGGTGCGCCGCGGGGCCGAGGAGATCAGCGCCGGGCTCGGTTGAGCCCTGTCGCTGACGCCCCGGCCCCGTCACGGCTCAGACCAGCTCAGGGTTCTTCGGCTTCAACGAGGACGACGGGTTGAACGCGTCCCGCAGGGCGTCGCCGATCATGTTGAAGGCCAGCACGATCAGCAGCAGCGCGCACCCCGGGAAGAGCACCGCCCACCAGGAGAGGCGCAGCGCGACCTGTCCGTCCGACAGCATGCTGCCCAGCGAGAAGTCGGGTGCCTGCACGCCGAGCCCCAGGAGGCTCAGGCCCGACTCCGCCAGGATCAGCACACCCGCACTGGTCGACCAGAGGACCACCACCGGGGCCAGGACGCTGGGTGCCACGTGCTTGACCATGATCCGACCGGTGCCTGCACCGAGCGTGCGGGCGGCAGTGACGAAGTCCGAGCGCTTCACCTGCGCCACCGAGTTGGCGATGGTGCGGGCGTACGTGGTCCAGCCCCACACCGAGAGGATCACCAGGATCGGCACCAGTCCCGGGCCGAGCACGGCCGTCAGGGCGATGCCCACCGCCACGAACGGCACCGCGAACTGCACGTCGGCCAGGCGCATCAGCACCTTGCCGAGGTGCTCCTCGTACCAACCGGCCAGGATGCCCAGGGTGAGGCCGAGGGCCGCCGAGACCGTCGCGGCCACGATGCCGACGAAGAGCGAGAGCCGCAGGCCGTACAGCACCCGGCTGAGCACGTCGCGACCCAGGGAGTCGGTGCCGAGCAGGTAGCCCCCCTCTCCCCCGAGCCACGAGGGCGCGGTGTCGGTCGACGACAGCGTCTGCGCGGTCGGGTCGTGCGGGGCGATCCACGGCGCGAGCAGCGCGGCCAGCACCAGCAGCCCGAGCAGCACGAAGCCGAACCGGCCGCTGGGGTTGCCCCAGGCCTTGGTGACGATCTCGCGCATGCGCCCCGGCGTCTTGACCGGCTTCACCGCGACGTGGGCACCGGTGAGCGCCGGGGTGGCGCCCCACGGGTCGGGCTCGGTGGTGGCCGAGGGCATCTTCCCGGTGCCGTGCTCAACGGCCGGCGAGGCGTTGTCAGGGGTGCTCATCAGGACACCTTCGTTCGGAGGCGGGGGTCGAGGACGCGCACGAGGGTGTCCATCGCGATGTTGACCACGGTGATCAGCACAGCGATCACGATCACGCTGGCCTGCACCGCGGGGAAGTCGCGCTGGCCGACCGAGCGGACCAGGAACTGTCCGAGCCCGGGGTAGTTGAGGATCGACTCGAGGATCAGCAGGGAGCCGATCATGAACGAGAACAGGATGCCGAGGTAGGCGATCAGCGGCGGCAGCGCCAGCGGCACCGCGTGCTTGAACAGGACGGTGCGGGCCGGCAGTCCCTTGGACTTCGCCATCGTCACCGGCCCCTGGCTGAGGGAGTCGATGAGCTGGCCACGGGTGAGCCGCGACAGGGTCGCGAAACCCTGGATCGTCAGTACCGCGATCGGGATGACCAGTGCGGCGCCCCCTTCGCCACCGGTGGCGGGCAGCACGTTGAACTGCAGGGCCAGGACCAGCACCAGCAGCAGCGCGATGAGGAAGTACGGGATGCCGTCGAGCAGGAAGGCAGCAGCCATCAACAGGCGTCCGCGCGGGTCGGCCTGGTGCAGCGCGGCGTAGGTGCCGATGACGCCGGCGAGCACCGCGGCAAGGACCAGGCCCGGGACCACGAGTGCGAGGCTCGGGCCGAGACGACCCAGCACGTCGGCGCCCACGTCCTGGCCGGAGACGAAGGAGTTGCCGAAGTTGAACGTGAACGTGTCCAGCAGCGTGTGCCAGAACTGCAGCAGCAGCGGCTCGTCCAGGCCGAGGCGGACGCGGTTCGCCTCGACGACCTCGTCGCTGGCCTCCGGCGGGGAGAGCAGCACGGCCGGGTCACCGGTGGCGCGGGTCAGGAAGAACATGAGCGTCGTGACGCCGACGACCACGGTCAGCAGCAGCACGAGCTTCCAGAACAGGAACCTCAGGGCGTTCTTCATCGAGTCACCCCGCGTCCGGAGCGGAGGCGTCGTCGACGCAGGCCGCGAGGCGGGCGACGAGGAGCTTGCGGTCGGCGTCCAGCGCCGCCGCGACCTCCGGGTCGAAGGCGCGACGCTCGATCCGCTCCTCGTCGAGCAGGCCCTGCTCGGCGAGCAGGCCCTCCACGAGGACGAGACGGTCACGGGTCACCGAGAGCTCCGAGGCGACCTCCAGGAGCATCCGGTAGACGGTCTCCAGGTCGAGCTCGCCGTCCAGGTAGCGGGGTCGGTCGAGAGCGTGTCCGGGCATGGGAGACCTCCTAGTTGGCCGCGGGGGCCGGGACGAGGGGCAGCGGAGCCGGCACGACGTGCTGGGTGTGGCTCGCGGCCGCGATGGTGAGCTCACCCGGGAAGTGGCAGGCGAACGCGTGCGGCTGGCCGGAGACGGGGTTGGTGGTCTCCTTGAGCTCGGGGCGGTCGGTCGCGCACTGCGGGCGGGCGATCGGGCAGCGCTGGTGGAACGCGCAACCCGTGGGCGGGTTGGCCGGCGACGGCAGCTCGCCCTCGGGCACGATGCGGTGCTCGGGCTCGAGCTCCATCGACGCCAGGGAGGCCGTGTACGGGTGCTGGGGGCGGGTGAAGAGGTCTTCGCTGGTGCCCAGCTCCACGATCCGGCCCAGGTACATGACCGCGATCCGGTGACTGATCCGGCGCACCAGTGCCAGGTCGTGGGTGATGAACAGGTACGCCAGGCCACGCTCGGCCTGGATGTCCTCGAGCAGGTTGACGATCTGCGCCTGCACCGAGACGTCCAGCGACGCGGTCGGCTCGTCGGCCACGATCAGGGACGGGTCCAGCATCAGGGCGCGGGCAATGCCCACGCGCTGGCGCTGACCGCCGGAGAGCTCGTGCGGGTAGCGCTGCGCGTACGCCGCCCCGAGGCCGATCCGGTCGAGGATCTCGTCGACCGCCTTGCGCCGGTCGGCGGGCGTCCCGACCTGGTGGATGTCGAGCGGCTCGCGAAGGATCTCGCCGAGGCGCATGTAGCCGTTCAGTGACGTGCTCGGGTTCTGGAATACCATCGCGGAGCGGCGGCGCAGCAGGCGACGCAGGCGTCCGCCGCGCGCACGGGAGACGTCGTCACCCTCGAAGACGATCGAGCCCGACGTCGGCGTGTACAGGCGCAGGGCGGTGCGTCCGACCGTGGTCTTGCCACTGCCCGACTCCCCCACCAGACCGACGGTCTCGCCGCGGGCGATCTTCAGCGAGACCCCGTTGACGGCATGGATGCGAGTGCCCTTGGCGGCGAAGGTCTGCACGACGTCGGTGAGCTCGAGCACGACGTCGCTCGGGTCGACCGGCGTCTTGCCCGTACGCACGACCGCGTTCTCGGTGGTGGCCATCACGCCTCCTGGTTCTCGGCCTGCACGCGCAGGCACGCGGTGCGGTGGCGGGTGGGCTCGTCCACGAGCAGCAGCTCGGGCCGTTCGGTCCGGCAGGCGTTGGTGGTGAACTCGCACCGGTCGGCGAACGCGCAGCCCGGGGGCAGCGCGTCGAGGGCCGGCGGGCGACCCTCGATGGTGCGCATGCGCTCACCGTTGTTGTGCTTCGGTGCGGTCTGCAGCAGCGCCCACGTGTACGGGTGGCGCGGCGCCGCCATCACCTCGGCGGTCGGACCCTCCTCGACCACGCGTCCGGCGTACATCACGACCAGGCGGTCGGCCAGACCGGCGATCACGTCGAGGTCGTGGGTGGCGATGACGATCGTCAGGCCCATCTCCCGGTTGAGCTCCAGCAGGAGCTCCAGGATCTGCGCCTGGGTGGAGACGTCCAACGCCGTGGTCGGCTCGTCGCAGAGCAGCAGCGTCGGCCTGGCCACCAGCGCCATGGCGATCAGCACACGCTGCAGCTGGCCGCCCGACATCTCGTGGGGGTAGGACTTGAGCCGGCTCTCGGGGTCGGGGATGCGCACCCGGGCCATGGTCTCGACGGCCAGCGCGCGTGCGTCCTTCTTCGACAGCGACGGGTCGGCGGCGCGAGCCGACTCGACCAGCTGGGCGCCAACGGTGTGCATCGGGTGCAACGAGCTCCAGGGGTCCTGCAGGATGATCCGCGCCTCGCTGGCCCGGAACTGGCGCAGCTCCTCCCTGCTCATCGTCGCGACGTCCCGGTCCCCGACCGAGATCCGACCGCCCACGCGGGCACCCCACGGGAGCAGGCGCATCAGTGACAGCGCAGCCGTCGACTTGCCCGAGCCGGACTCGCCGGCGAGCGCGACGATCGAGCCTGCGGGCACCTTGAACGAGACGCCGTGCAGGATCTGCAGGTCGCCGCCGGCACGCGGCAGCGAGACGGTGACGTCCTCGAGGTGGACGGCCGGGGGGACGTCCGCGGGCACCACCGGCTGGTGGGGTCCGCCGAGGGCGGTGGCGGTCATCAGTCCTCCTGCAGCGGCTTGCGGGCGGTGGTGCCCATGGGGTGGCCGCCGGGCAGCAGCTCGTAACGCTCGACGTCGACGAAGCCGGCCTCGCGGGCGATCTCGGCGATGTCGGTGGTGGCGGCGAGACGCCACCAGGGCTCGTTGCCGTGCTCGGCGTCCCAGTCGTCGTTCCAGGCGTCGTACCCGGAGCGGGTGGCGTACGCGCCGACGTCACCGAAGTGCACGTGGCCGCCCGGGCGCAGCAGGCGGTACGCCTCGGCGAAGACCGACTTGATCGCGTGCGGGGGCATCTCGTGCAGCAGGATGTAGGACGTGACCAGGTCGGCCGACTCGTCGGGGAGCCCGGTGCGCTCGGCCGCGGCACGGCGGAAGGAGATGTCGAGTCCGGCGTCCTCCGCCCGGCGCTGGGCGTAGTTCAGCTCCGACTGCGACAGGTCGAGTGCGGTGATCCGCGCCTCGGGGTAGGCCTCGGCCAGCTTCAGGGTGTACTGACCGGTGCCGCAGCCGAGGTCGACGATGTCGGCGTACGTGTCGGCCGGGGCCCGGTCGGCGAAGGCGCGACGCAGCGCGAAGATGTCACCGCCGCCGCCGTAGATCTTGGTGAGCAGGTACTGGTACACCATCTCGTGGTGCACGAACCCCATGTGGTCGTGCCCGTCCCAGCCGCCCTCGGTGGCGTGGAACTCGTAGGTCCAGTAGCGCGGGACGTCACCGTCGGTGAGGTCCTCGACCGGTGCCGACGGCGTGGCCATCGGCTCCAGCAGCTCGCGCCGGCGGTCGAAGGCCTCCACGCCGCGGGGCGTGGAGATCTCGCGCGACCAGCGCAGGGAGGCCGCCTGGAAGCGGTGGGCCGCGGCGGCCTCGACCACCGGGTCCACCGCTTCCCGCACGGCCACGATGTCAGCGGTGTCGATCCCCGTCTCCGGGGCGAGGACACCGCTCTCCTCGATCCGGCGGCGAACCTTCGGGCGCAGGGCGCCCGTCATGCCGGTACGCAGTGCCACGACGAACTCGAGCTCGGCGCGGCCGCGCTGGTCGATGCGCTGGCCCGGGGTACGGGGGTCGGCCTGGGCGTCGGTGACCACGGTCATGGGTTGCCTCCGGATCGAGGAGTGGGGGTGGGGGGAAAGGAGGTGACGCGTCAGTTCTTGACGGCGTCGTCGAGCAGCAGCATCAGGCCGGTGGAGAAGTCCAGGCCCTCGACGTCGGAGACGGTCGCGTTGACGCTCGGGCGGCCGTACGTCCAGAGCACGAAGTCCTTCTCGGCCACGTACTCGCTGGCCTCGTGGATCTTCTGGGTACGCGCCTCGGGGTCGAGCTCGGTGCGCTGGGCGGTGTAGAGCTTGTCCCAGGTGGCGTCCTTGACCATGGGCTTGGTGCCACGGGCCAGCTGCTGCAGGGAGCGGTCGATGTCGTTGAAGCCGATGTCGGAGACGCCCTTGTAGAAGATGTCCGAGTCGCTGCCCTCGCGCAGCTGCTGCAGCCAGACCGAGATCTCCAGCGACTGCACGGTCGGCTTGAAGCCCACCTCGGTGAGCTGGGCGGCGACGGCCTCGAGCAGCGGCTTGTAGAGCGAGGTGCCTGCGATGGTGATCTTGGCACCCTCGGCCCCGGCGGCCTTGAGCAGCTGGCGCGCCTTGGCCTGGTCGAACGCGGGACGGCTGATGTCGTCGGCGTAGCCGTTGACGCCCTCGATCGCGAGCTGGCCGTCCTCCTTGAGGCCCTTGCCGTACGTCAGGGCCTCGATCAGCGAGTCGATGTCGATGGCGTGGTTGGCCGCCTCGCGCACCCGCTCGTCGGCGAAGACGCCCTTGGTGGAGTTGAAGGTGAGCATGTTCTGGTTGCCCGAGTAGCCGCTGGCGACGGTGAACCCGTCGTTGCCCTCGAGCGTCTTCAGAGCGGTGGGCACCATCTCGTGGCCGACCTCGACCTGGCCGGACTCGAGCGCGGAGGCCAGCGAGTTGGCGTCGGAGAAGTAGCGCAGCTCGATGTTCTCGGTCTTCGCGACGTCGCCCCAGAACTTGTCGTACGCCTTCATCTCGACGTGGGTGTTCACGTCGAAGTCACCGACGGTGTACGGACCGGTGCCGACCGGCTTGGCGGAGAAGCCCTCCGAGCCCAGCTCGGTGTAGAGCTTCTGGGGCACGATCGAGATGTGCGAGATGCTGTTGAGCAGCAGCGGGTCGGCGCCCTTGGTGGTGATCTGGACGGTCTTCTCGTCCAGCTTCTCGACCTCGGCGATGTTCATGATGACCGTGGCGGCCAGATACATGTTCTTCATCGGCTCGGTGAACGAGAAGACCACGTCGTCGGCGGTCAGCGGGGTGCCGTCGTGGAAGGTGACGCCCTCGCGGAGGGTGAACGTCCAGGTGACGTCGTCGGTGCGCTCCCACTCGGTGGCCAGGCGGGCCTCGGGCTCGCCGCCGGGGACGACGCGCACCAGCGGGTCGAAGACGTTGTGCTGCACGGTCTTGTACTGCATCTGGAACGGGTCGATCTGGCCGAGCGAGATCGTGGTGCCGACGACGAGGGTGTCCTTGTCGCCGGAGCCCTCGGAGTCCGAGCCGCAGGCGGTCAGCAGCGAGGCGCCGAGGGTGAGACCCAGGGCGGCGGCCGCGAGCGAGAACCGGCGCGAACGGCGGGGGGTGGTGTGCGTCATGTCAGTGTTCCTCAGGGGGGATGGGGACTGGGGGTCAGCGCTCGACCGTGCCGAGCTCGCGCCCGAGTCGCTGGTCGTTCGGGAGCACGGCACCGAAGATGCGCGCCGTGAATGCACTGCGCTCGGCGGCGATCCGCTGGGCGGTCTCGTCGTCGGGCTGGTAGCCCTCCACCGAGGCCGGCGTGACCACGCCGGCCTCGGCGAGGAGGGCCTCCAGGACCATGTTCCGGTCCTTGAGGATCCACAGCTCGGACGTCACCTCGGTGAGCATCCGGGCCAGGTCGTCGAGTCGGTCGGACCCGAGGTATGCGGGGCGGTTGGGAACGTCGCCACCAGACATTGGTGCCTCCTTCGTGCGGCGGGGCCGCGGGCAGGTCGGGAAGATCAGAGAGAGGGCTTGGTCGCGCGGGTCACCCAGGGGTAGACACCGCCGCCCACGCCGTAGGACTCGACGTCGACGAAGCCGGCGTTCTTCAGCTCGGCGACCCAGTCGTGGGCCATGACCTCGCGCCAGTACGGCTCGCCGCGGTTCTCGGTCTCCCAGTCGAGGACGACCGAGCGGAACGCGTCCTGGTGCTCGTACGGCGCGATCTCGCTGATCAGCAGGTGGCCGCCCGGCTCGAGGAGGCGGTACGCCTCGGCGATGACCTTGCGGTTCTCGCTCACCGGAATCTCGTGCATCAGCGTGTAGCAGGCGACGAGGTCGGCGGTGCCCGACTCGAGCCCGGTGTCCTCGGCGGGCGCCTGGACGAAGTCGATGTCCGCGTCTCGGGTCGAAGCGAGCGCGTGGCCGTGGCGCAGCGCGGAGGCCGAGAGCTCGACGGCGGTGATCCGCGACTGCGGCAGTCGACGGCGGAGCGCGAAGGTGAAGCGCCCGCTGGAGGCCCCGAGCTCGACGACATGGCGGTAGTCGGTGCGACGGGTCTCGCCGGCCACCTGGGAGCGCTGGTCGTTGAGGTTCTCCCCCGCGCGCACCGCGCCCACGCCACCGGGTGTGAGGACGTAGGCAAAGACGAGCTCCGAGATCGCCGGACCCATCAGGTCGTGGCCGTCCCAACCGCCGGGGGCGAGGTGGAACCCTTCCTCCCAGTACGCGGGCGGGACGAGCTCGTCGTCGAGGGTGAGGGTGCCGGAGGGCTCAGCGACCTCGAGCCACTGCTCGACGCCGTCGCGGATCTCCTCGATCGCGGGCAGCGCCCGGACGTAGATCTCCTCGGCGACCCAGCGGGTGAGGAAACGGTCGAACTCCCAGGGAGCGTTGCCGTCCAGCACCGAGTAGACCGAGTCACGGCGTTCGTCGAGCCCGAGCGGAGGGTTCGGGACGGCGGTGCGGTAGGTGGCACCAGCGGTGGCCTGCAGCGTACGACCGGCGAAGTGCTGGACCGAGCCCAGGAACTCCAGGCCCGCGCGGCGGCGCTGACGAAGTGCGATGTCCATCGCGTCTCCTATCACTATCTGAGAACCACCCTCCACTTGATGGGAGTTGGTGGGTGAAACCTAAGCCCCAATTGCGGATAGGTCAACGGTTTGATAGTTGAATTAACACGTCCGAAATCATGGGACGCCGTGATGTGCCACCCGCGACCCCGTGTGGGATCAGGCGTCTGGGTGCGCGCTGGCCACGTGGTCGGCTGCCAGATAGGCCAGGCCGAGGGCGGGCAGCAGGCCGTTGCCGGCCAAGTAGCCGCTCGCTCCGTGACCGGAGATGCCCTGTGCGGCGCCACCGGAGGCGTACAGGCCCTCGATCGCCGTGCCGTCACCGCGCAGCACCCGGGCATCCGCGTCCACGACCAGGCCACCCTGGCTGTGGAAGAGCGCCGGGACGATCTTCACGGCCGCGTACGGCCCCGCCAGCGGGTGGTCGAAGTCGGTACGCCCGAAGTCGTCCACGCGCTCCCCTGTCGCCGCGGCAGCGGTCGCCGCCAGCTCCGCGGCCAGGGCGTCAACAGGGAGCTTCGTGACGGCAGCGAGCTGCTCGACGTCATCCGCCCACAGCACCGCACCCGCCTCGACGCAGTGCACGTAGTCGGTGAAGGCGAGGCAACGGGTGTGGATCTCGCGGTCCACGATGATCCATCCCTCGGCGCCGGGCTCGCGCGCGAGCAAGGGCGCGAACTCGGAGTAGCCGGCGGTCTCGTCACCGAACCGACGCCCCTCGGCGTTGACGACCACGCCGCCGTGCATGACGGTGGCCCAGCCGACCAGTGTGCTGGCGTGCTTGGAGAGCGCGGCGTGACCCTGGTAGGCGTCGAGGTGGGCGACGTCTGCACCGAGGGCGGTGCCGATGCGCAGCGCGTCACCGCGCGAGGTCTCGCTGCCGTGGTACTGCGCGTCGGCGATCTCCGGCAGGTATTGGGCGACGAGCTCAGGGTTGCCGGCGTAGCCGTTGGTGGCCAGCAGCACGGCCCGGGTCTCGATCTCCTCACTGCTGCCGTCCGGCGTGGTGACGACGACCGCCCGGACGGCGCCGTCGTCGTCGAGGAGCACGTCGGTGAGCCGGGCCGGGACGAAGAGGTCGATGCGCTCCTCGGCCTCGACGGCGCGCACGAGCTGGTCGAGCAGGACGGAGCCGTGGCGACCCTCGAGGGTGTGGCACCGGTGGGCGGAGTGGCCCGGGTACTGGAAGTCCGTGACCAGCGACAGGGGGAAGCCCAGGTCGTCGGCCATCCATTCAAGCATGGGGGCGCTGGCCCGGGCGAGCGCGGCGGCGAGCGCCAGGTCGCCCTGCCCCTTGGTCTTGCGCGCCACGTCATCGACGAATCGCTCGACGGAGTCGTCAACACCGGCAGCAGACTGCCAGCGCGACCCGACGCCGGGGATCATCGCCGTGGAGATCGAGGTGTTGTTGCCGCGGCGGTAGTGCTCGCTGGCTTCGACGACGAGCACCTGGAGGCCGTTGCGAGCTGCGCGCAGCGCGGCGAGCAGACCGCCACCGGCACCTGCAACGACGAGGTCGGGTCCTGCTTCAGACATGGGATGTCTCCTCACGGTGAGAATTCGGGCACCCCCCATGGGTGATCACGCTCGCCCGGGGATGCGCCGCGCCACCAGCTGCGCCACACCCTCGGAACGTCGTCACCGGTCACTGCGACTGCGTCACACTAACGCTCGTTAGGCCACCGGGCGGACACGGGTCTCCGCGGTGGACACTGCCCCGGACGACGAGGCACCCGTGAAACGACGAAGGGCCCGAGCGACTGCTCGGGCCCTTCGTTCCGGTGGAGGTGAGGGGACTCGAACCCCTGACCCCCTGCATGCCATGCAGGTGCGCTACCAGCTGCGCCACACCCCCGGAAGGTCGTCCCCGCTCTTGGGCGGCGACTGCAGAACCATATCCGATCATCCGCGCGCCCGCCGAATCAGGGTCCGGACCTCGGCGGCTCCGGTCCCCCTCACCGGTCGAGGAAGGCCATGTGCGCGGCGCCGTAGCGGTCGCCCTGCACGCCGATGGTCCGGGTGAGCCGGTGGAGGTCATCCAACTCGTCTGGCGTGAGGCCGACTCCCGTGGCACCGGCGTTCTCGCGGATGCGCTCCACGCGGCGGGTGCCGGGGATCGGCGCGATCCACGGCTGCTGGAGGAGCAACCACGCCAGCGCGACCTGTCCGGGCGTCACGCCCCTGGACGAGGCGAGGGCCTCGACGTGCTGCACGAGCGCGGCATTGGCCTGGAGGTTCTCCGGAGCGAAGCGCGGGATGCTGGCGCGGATGTCGTCCTTGGTGAACGTGGCGGTCGGGGTCACGGTGCCGGTGAACACGCCCTTGCCCAGGGGGCTGAACGGCACGAGCCCGATGCCGAGCTCCGCCAGGGTGCGCAGGACATCGCCCTCGGGGTCGCGCGTCCACAGGGAGTACTCGCTCTGCAACGCCGTCACGGGCTGTACGCCGTGCGCCGTGCGAATGGTCCCCGCAGACGCCTCGGAGAGTCCGAAGTGCTTGAGCTTGCCCTCGGCGATGAGGTCGCTCACCGTTCCGGCGACGTCCTCGATCGGCACCTCCGGGTCGACACGGTGCTGGTAGAAGAGGTCGATCACGTCCGTACGCAGTCGCCTCGACGCCCCCTCAGCGACGCGGCGGATCTGCTCGGGTCGGCTGTCCAGGCCCACGCTCGCGCCCTTCTCGATGCGCCACCCGAACTTGGTCGCGATGACCACCTGGTCGCGGACCGGCTCCAGTGCCTCCCCGACGAGCTCCTCGTTGACGTAGGGGCCGTACGCCTCTGCGGTGTCGAAGAAGGTGACCCCCTCGTCGACGGCAGCGCGGATGACCGTGACCATCTCCTCGCGCGTGCCGGGGTTCGGGCCGTAGCTCTGCGACATGCCCATGCATCCCAGACCGACGGCCGAGACGTCGAGCCCTTGTCCGAGTGTCCTGGTGTGCATGGTCGACCTCCTGCGTGGTTCCGGTCGCCTCGAGCTCGGCGCAGGCTCTCCACGCTACGGCGACGACCGTGGCCCCAGGAAGCCCCCCGATGACGTCTCCCCCGATGACGTCTCGGCGCCAGAGGCTTCCCCAGCGAGCTGGATAGGAGTTCCATGGAAGACGGCGGTGATCGATCCCCGCGAGTTGAGGAGATGACGATGACGGACAACCCCGACAGAAGTGGGTGGAACGGCGCCAGGGACACCTTCGGCGACTTCGCCCCCGGACTCGTCCACTACACCGACCGGGTGCTCTTTGACGAGGTCTGGGAGCGTGAAGGGCTGTCCAAGCGAGACCGCAGCCTCGTCACCGTCTCCGCCCTCACCGCGCTGGGCAAGATGGACCAGCTGTCCTTCCACCTCCTCTTCGCCCGGCAGCACGGCGTCACCGACGAGGAGTTGAAGGAAGCCCTCCTGCACCTGGCGTTCTACTCCGGCTGGCCGAACGCCATGGGCGCGACCACTCTGCTGAAGAGCATCGTCGAGAGCGAGGAGCGGCCATGACCGAGCACGGGTTCGACCAGATCTTCCCGCTCGGCGCGACGAACGACGCCTACGCGCAGTACTTCACCGGGCAGAGCTACAACGCTCCGCTGACCGATGGGAGCGTTCCCGTCGCCAACATCACCTTCGAGCCCGGCTGCCGCAATCACTGGCACATCCACCACGGCCGCGCCGGGGGGCGGTGACCAGGTACTCCTCTGCACGGCGGGCAGTGGCTGGTACCAGGCCGCAGGCCAGGACCCCGTCAGCATGGAGCCCGGAACCGCGATCCGCGTCCCGGCCGGCACCAAGCACTGGCACGGCGCCAAGGCGGACTCGTGGTTCTCCCACCTCGGGTTCATCACTCCGGGCGAGGACATGCGCAACGAGTGGCTCGAGCTGGTCGACGACGAGCACTACCTCGCACTGCCCACGAGCGGAGAGAACGCATGAGCATCCTGAACGAGACGTACGTACACCCTCGCCAACGACGTGACGATCCCGAAGCTCGGGCTCGGCACCTGGTTCATCAGCGACGACCAGGCGCTGACACCGTACGCGCGGCGATCGAGCTCGGCTACCGCAACATCGACACCGCGCAGGCGTACGGCAACGAGCACGGCGTCGGGGAAGGCGTCCGCAGCAGCGGCGTACGGCGTGACGAGCTGTTCGTCTCCACCAAGCTCGCCGCGGAGATCAAGGATCACGACCGGGCCGTGGCCGCGATCGAGGAGTCGTTGGCGACGCTCGGGCTCGACCACGTCGACCTCATGCTCATCCACGCACCCAGCGCGACCTCGACGCCACGGACTACGGCAAGCACTCCGTCTTCCCCGTCTACAGCGGCAAGTGACGTCACCCCGTGAACGCACGAGCCCCCGAGATGCTCGTCGCATCTCGGGGGCTCGTGGAGGTGAACCATCGGTGGAGGTGAGGGGACTCGAACCCCTGACCCCCTGCATGCCATGCAGGTGCGCTACCAGCTGCGCCACACCCCCGGGGTCATCGCCGTTCACGACGGCGACGCAGTGAAGATTAGTACACGGCCGCGGCTGGGAGAAACCCGGGTCAGGCGTGCCGGTTGTAGCCGACCAACCGCCGACCACGCGATGTCTGGTCGACCTCGTCGAGACCGGCGGCCTCGACGAGGACCCAGTGGCAGTTGCCCAAGGCCTGGAGGCTGAGCACGGCCTCGGGGGCCCAGCCCAGCCACGCCACCAGGGCGACCTTGAGGGCGGCGCCGTGAGCCACGACGACCCCCAGCTCCCCCGGTGCCAGGTCGGCCAGGGCGTCCTCCAGGGCCGGAACGAAGCGCGCCTCCACCTGCTCGCGCGACTCAGCTCCGGGGGCAGCCTCGTAGCGGCCCGCCCGGAAGGCGGCGAACTCGTCGGCGTTGACGCTCGCGTACTCACCGTGCGTGAGCCCTGCCCGCTCCCCCAGGTCGAACTCGCGCAACCGGGGATCGGTCTTCACGTCCACGCCCGCCGCATCAGCGACCTTCTCGGCCGTGGTCCGCGCGCGGGCGAGGTCGGAGGAGCGTACGAACGCAGGGTGCATCGCGGCGATCACCGGCGCGACGGCCTCAGCCTGCTCGATCCCGGTGTCGTCCAGCGGCACGTCCGTCTGCCCCTGGATGCGTCGCTCCAGGTTCCACGCGGTCTGCCCGTGCCGCAGCAGGAGCAGGCGGCGAGGCTCAGCGCCTTCCGGCACGGAGCGTCACGCCTCGTCGGAGCCCGCGAGCTCGGCCACCGGAGTCTCGTCGGCGGCGCGGTCGGCCACCTCGACAGCGGGGGCGATGTCCTCGGGCAGGGAGATCTCGGGGCAGTCGCGCCACAGACGCTCGAGCGCGTAGAACTGGCGCTCCTCGGTGTGCTGCACGTGGATCACCACGTCGGCGTAGTCGAGCAGGACCCAGCGGCCGGTCCGGTGGCCCTCGCGGCGAAGCGGCTTCTCGCCGACCTGCTCGCGGAGCTGGTCCTCGATCTCGTCCACGATGGCGCGCACCTGGCGGTCGTTGGACGCCGAGGCGAGGAGGAACGCGTCGGTGATGGCGAGGGTGTCACTGACGTCGTAGGCGACGATCTTCTCGGCCCGCTTGTCGGCGGCTGCGCGCGCTGCGATCTGGACGAGTTCGAGAGCGTGCTCGGTGGCGGTCACAGGAGTTCCTTCTGCTCCGCGGCGCCCGCCGGGGAGTCGATGTAGAGGTGGTGCTTGGCGATGTACTGCACGACGCCGTCGGGCACGAGGTACCAGACCGGCTCGCCGCGCGAGGTGCGCAGGCGGCAGTCGGTCGACGAGATCGCCAACGCCGGGATCTCCACCATGGTCACACGATCGGCCGCGATCCCCGACAACGTCGAAAGGTCCATCTCGTAGCCGGGACGGGTGCACCCCACGAACTGGGCGAGCTCGAAGAGCTCGGAGACGTCGCGCCAGGTGAAGATGTCGGCCAGGGCGTCTGCACCGGTGATGAAGTACAGCTCCGCGTCAGGCATCTGCGCCTTGAGGTCGCGCAGGGTGTCGATGGTGTACGTCGGGCCCTCGCGCTCGATGTCGACGCGCGACACCCGGAAGCGAGGGTTGGACGCCGTGGCGATCACGGTCATGAGGTAGCGGTCCTCCGCCTGCGACACCTGACGGTCGGCCTTGTGCCACGGGTCCCCGGTCGGGACGAAGACCACCTCGTCGAGGTCGAACCACGCCTGGACCTCGGAGGCTGCGACGAGGTGACCGTGATGGATGGGGTCGAACGTCCCACCCATCACCCCGACCCGACGGGGAGCGTTCAACTCAGCTGTGCTCGCGGCCGCCGCCGAAGGCGACGAGGACGCCCAGCGTGGCGAGGAAGATCAGCAGGACGACGGCGCCCACCGCCCAGGGGTTCACGCCGGCCCAGACGTGCGACTCTTCAGCGGCAAGGACAATTTCGTTCAGCGACATGGCCGTGATCCTACCGGTAGGCACTGAGGTCAGCGGACGTGCCCATCACCCGTGACGACGTACTTGCTCGAGGTCATCTCGACCAGTCCCATGGGGCCGCGTGCGTGCAGCTTCTGGGTGCTGATGCCGATCTCGGCGCCGAAGCCGAACTCGCCTCCGTCGGTGAACCGGGTCGAGGCGTTGACCATCACCGCGGCCGAGTCCACCGCGGCCGTGAAGCGACGGCTGGCGTGGAGGTCCTCCGTGACGATCGCGTCGGTGTGCCCGCTCGACCAGCGCCGGATGTGGTCGATCGCCTCGTCGAGCGAGTCGACGACCCTGGCGGCGATGTCGAGGGCCAGGTACTCGGTCTCGTAGTCGGCCTCGGTGGCGGGCACGACGCCGTCGAAGTCAGCGAAGGAGTCGTCCCCGTGGATGGTCACGCCCGCCTCCTGCAGCGCCTCCACGACGCGGGGCACGAAGACGCCCGCGATGTCGGAGTGGACGAGCAGGGACTCGGCGGAGTTGCAGACGCTGGTGCGGTGAGTCTTGGAGTTGAGGACGATGGCGAGTGCCTTGTCGAGGTCGGCACCGGAGTCCACGTAGACGTGGCAGTTGCCCACGCCGGTCTCGATGACGGGCACGGTCGACTCCTCGACCACGGACCGGATGAGTCCGGCGCCGCCTCGCGGGATCAGGACGTCGACCAGGCCACGGGCCCGCATCAGCTCCTTGACGCTGTCGTGGGAGTCACCGGGGACGAGCTGGACGACGTCGGCCGGCAGGCCGGCGCTGACCACGGCCGTACGCAGCGCCTCGACGATCGCCGCGTTGGAGCTGCGGGCGCTCGAGGAGCCACGCAGCAGCACGGCGTTGCCGGACTTGAGGCAGATGCCGGCCGCGTCGGCGGTGACGTTGGGACGCGCCTCGTAGATCATGCCGACCACGCCGAACGGCACCCGCACCTGGCGCAGCTCGAGCCCGTTGGCCAACGTCGATCCCTGGATGACCACGCCCACGGGATCGGGCAGTCGTGCGACGTCGCGCAGGCCCTCGGCCATGGCCTCGAGCCGGGACCCGTCGAGGCGCAGGCGGTCGATGATGTTGGAGGGCGTGCCCCCGGCCTCCGCGCGGGCGACGTCGTCGGCGTTCGCGGCGAGGATCGCCGGAGCCTGGGCGAGCAGCTCGGAGGCCATCGCCTCCAGGGCGGCGTCCTTGGTCGCGCGGGTCGCGACGGCGAGTTCGAAGCTGGCCTCGCGGGCCCGCAGTGCAACGGAGGTGACGTCAGACGTGCTCATGGGGCAAGCCTAGGTCGCCATGGCCTCGGGAGTGGATGGGCGCTCCTCCCCCGGACAGCACAGGACCCCGCCACCCTCGAGGGGCGGCGGGGTCCGGTACGACGAATCGATCAGCCCTTGCGGGCGATGATCTGCTCCGTGGCGGCCGGGAGGACCGAGTGCAGGTCACCCACGACGCCGAAGTCGACGAGCTCGAAGAGGGGAGCCTCTTCGTCCTTGTTGACCGCGATGATCGTCTTCGAGGTCTGCATGCCGGCACGGTGCTGGATGGCACCGGAGATGCCCGCCGCCACGTAGAGCTGCGGCGAGACGGTCTTGCCGGTCTGGCCGACCTGGAAGGTGTGCGGCTTCCAGCCGGAGTCGACGGCGGCACGCGAGGCGCCGACGGCAGCACCCATCGAGTCGGCGAAGTTCTCCACCGGCTCGAAGTTGCCCCCGGTGCCACGACCACCGGAGACCACGATGGCGGCCTCGGTGAGCTCGGGACGACCGGTGGACTGACGCGGCTGCGAGGCCACGATCTGGGCGGTCTTGGCGGCGTCGGAGATGACGGCGTCGAACTGCTCGACGACACCGGCACCGGCAGCCTCGACCGGAGCGGCCGAGTTGGGCTTGACCGTGATGATCGGCGTGCCCTGGGTGACCTTGGCGGTCACCGTGAAGTTGCCGGCGAAGACCGACTGGGTGGTGACGGGGCCTTCCTGGACGTCGATCGCGTCGGTGATGAGACCCGAGGAGGTCTTGATCGCCAGGCGGGCAGCGACCTCCTTGCCCTCGGCGCTCGAGGGGATCAGGACGGCCGCGGGGCTCGTCCTGGCGACCAGCTGCTCCAGGGCCTCGGCCTTGGGGGCCACGAGGTAGCCCTTGATCTGGGCGTCGTCGACGACGTAGACCTTCTCCGCGCCGTAGGCCTTCACGGCCTCCGCCACGGCGTCGCCCTGGGCAGCCGGACCGATGAAGACGGCCGACGGTTCACCGAGGCGTGCGGCGATCGCGAGCAGCTCGTACGTGGGCTTCTTGACCGCGCCGTCGACGTGGTCGACGACAACGAGAACTTCAGACATGCTCAACGCTCCTCAGATGAACTTCTTCGAGGCGAGGAACTCGACCAGCGCCGTGGCGCCCGAGCCGTCCTCGTCCTTGACGATCTCGCCGGCGGTACGCGGCGGGCGGGCGGCGGTCTCCTCGACGGCCGTCCAGGCAGCCGCGAGGCCGACCTGACCGGCGTCGACGCCCAGGTCGCTCAGCGACAAGGTCTCGAGCGGCTTCTTCTTGGCCGCCATGATGCCCTTGAAGGACGGGTAGCGAGCCTCGCCGGACTGGTCGGTCACCGACAGGACCAGCGGCATGGTGCCGCCGATGACCTCGGTGGCCGAGTCGCCGTCGCGCTTGATGCGGACCTGGTTGCCCTGGGTCTCCACGACGGAGGCCTGGGTGACCTGCGGCAGGCCGAGACGCTCGGAGAGCATCGCCGGGACGACGCTCATCGCGGCGTCGGTGGAGGCCATGCCGGTGACGACGAGGTCGACCGGGCCGATCTTCTCGATGGCCTTGGCGAGGACGAGCGAGGTGGCGATGGCGTCGGAACCGGCGATCGCGTCGTCGACCACGTGGACGCCCTTGTCGGCGCCCATCTGCAGCGCCTTGCGAACGGCGTCCACGCCCTTCTCCGGGCCCACGCACAGCGCGGTGACGGTGATCTCCTCACCGTCGCGCTTCTCCTTGATCTGGAGGGCCTGCTCGACCGCGTACTCGTCGAGCTCTGACAGCAGACCGTCGACACCCACTCGGTCGACGGTGTTGTCCGACTCGAACTGCCGATCAGCAGTTGCGTCGGGGACGTACTTCACGCAGACAACAATGTTCATGGCGGTGTGCCCGAAGGCTCCTCCTGTGCACTCGGATGTGTTCGCGAGGTTACAAGGGAGAGACCCCACCGCGGAACACAGGTCCACGGTGGGGTCTCTCACATCGTCCCGGGCCCTCTCAGGCCGGTTCGCGCGGGGCGTTGGTCAGCACTTGATGATCTTGCAGATCACCTTCTTGAGAAGACCGAGAAGCACGCCGACGACGGTGCCGATCGGGTCGGCGCCAGGAGACGGCGACGAGGTCGGCGTCGGGGTGGGCGTGGGGGTCGGCGTCGGGGTCGGCGTCGGCGTCACGGTCGGGGTCGGGTCGTCGGTCGGCGTCGGGGTCGGGGTCGGCTCCTCGGTGGGCGCCGGGGCGACGACGTTGACCGTGGCCACGACGGTGGCGGGGGCCTTGGCGGTGCAGGTGACGGCCAGGGCGCTGGTGCTGCCGTCGCCCTTCGTCATGACCAGGTCGGCGGTGAACCCGTCGATGGTGACGTTCTGGCTGCCCAGCGTGTCAGCCACGACCGAACCCTTGCCGCTGACCGGCAGGCTCAGGGAGCCGGTCGTGCCCGGGATCGGGGTGCTCGGCAGGGTGGCACCGGCAGCGAAGCTCTTGCTCCCCAGCTTGGCGTTGACCGTCGCCGGCCCGGCGAGCGAACGACCGCCGAGGAACGTGTACGCAGCTGCGCGGACGTTGTCGGGAATGGTCACCGTCCCCTCGAAGGTGGCCTCCGCGGTCTCGCCCTGCACGACCTCGGCCGGCGCGTTGACCTCAGCCTCCAGGAGGAATTCCTGGTTGGTGACGATCGAGGCGGAACAGTTGAACTTGAGCGTCGTCGGTGCGGCGTTGGCCGACGACGACAGGCCGATCAGGCCGACCGTGCTCATCGCCGCGGCGGCGATGAGCGCCACGGGCTTGGTGAATGAACGCATGCGGGTTTCCCTCCCTAGGAACTGTGCGCTACGCCTCCGTAGGTTACCCCCGCGTAACGCACCTGTGACGCTAGCCACACACCCCCCGTGAGGGCCCCGGGGTTCTCACATGACGGACTCACCAAAATGAGGCAAGCCCCGTCGCGACCAACCGGGTCGCGACGGGGCTTGCGTGTCAGGAGTCAGCGAGTCACTTCTTGACGGTGAACTTCGCGGTTGCCTTCGACTTCTTCGTGGTCTTGGTGCCCTGGTACTGGGCCACGACCGTGTACTTGCCCTTGGCCTTCACCTTGAAGACGCCCTTGGCCACGCCCTTCTTGTTCAGGGTGACGGTCTTCTTGCCGACGACCTTCTTGCCCTTCTTGAGGGTGAGCTTGACCTTGCCCTTGACGGCCTTCTTCTTGTCGTTGACGACCTTGACGTTGACCGTGGCCTTCTTGGTCTTCTTGGCGTACTTGGCCTTGGCGGTGGTCTTGGTGGCCACGACGGTCGCCTTGGTGACCTCGACGGTACCCACGACGGTCTCGGGGGCCTTCGCCTCGCAGGTCACCTGGATCGGCGTGGTGACGCCCTCGGCGTTCGTGATGACGAGCGGGGCGGTGAAGCCGTCGATCGTCACGTTCTGCGAACCGACGTTCTTGGCGACCCAGGAACCGGAACCGCTCGCAGGGAGGGCCATCGGGCCGGACTCAGCCGGAATGGCGGCCTTGGGAACGGTCGCACCCATCGAGATGGGCGTGGCGCCGAACTTGCCGGTGATGTTCGCGGTGCCCTCGATGAAGCGGGCGCCCAGGATGGCGTACGCGGTCGCACGCGTCGTGTCAGGGGCGCTCACGGTGCCGGTGAAGGAGGCCTTGACCGTCTTGCCCGCCTCGACCTTCGCGGGGAGCGTGATGTCGGCCGTGAGCCCGAACTCCTGGCCCGTCAGGATCGAGGCCGAGCAGTTGAACTTGAGGTCCGCGGGAGCCGCGGAGGCCGACGTCGAGGTGACGGCAGCGAGGCCGGCCGTGGCGACGGCCACGGTGGCGCCGGCCACAACGGCACGGCGGAAGATGTTGGTACGCATGGGGCTGTTTCCTCCAAGGAACGTGGAGCACTGGTGTTACCAGCGCGTAACTTCAAAGTGAGCGTAGTCACAGCGAGCCCAGAAGGGAAGCAACTCGCCCAAACTCCCCCATCGTGGGGAGTGCTTGCCCTCGCCGCCCCACCCGGAGCGGAGCCGGTCAGCGTCGACGCGGGCTCAGGAGCGCCTGGAGCACCCAGCCGAGCAGGAGCAGCGCCGCCGCCGCACTCCCCCACCGGAGCAAGGTGTCGCGTACGTCCGGCTCTCCGACCACGCCGGCGTCGGGGCGCGCGAACCACCCGAAGGTCACCTCGTCGGCCGCCTGCAACCACCACCCCCACGGTGAGGCCGGGTCAGCCTTCAGCGCGACGAGCAGGCAGGCGCCCGCGAGGAACAACGCGAGGAGCGCGCACGACCACCACACGACGTACGCGGTCGTCGTGCGGAGGCGTCCGAGCGTGGCCACATCGGAGGCTGGGCGGGAGGTCCGGCGGCTCAGTGGCCGACGAACTCGGCCTTGCCCGGGCCCTGCTCGACGAAGGAGTCCATGCCGATCTGGCGGTCGGCCGTCGCGAAGAGCGCGGCGAACTGCTGGCGCTCGATCTCCAGGCCGGTCTCGAGGTCGGTCTCGATGCCGCGGTCGATCGACTCCTTGGCGGCGCGCAGCGCCAGGGTCGCCCCCTTGGTGAACTGCGAGGCCCACGCGACGGCCTGGCTGTAGACCTCGTCGGCAGGGACGACGCGGTCCACCAGGCCGATGGCCAGCGCCTCGTCGGCCTTCACGAAGCGGCCGGTGAAGATCAGGTCCTTGGCCTTCGCCGGACCGACCAGTCGGGTCAGTCGCTGGGTGCCGCCGGCGCCGGGGATGATGCCCAGCAGGATCTCGGGCTGGCCCAGGACCGCGTTCTCGGCCGCGAAGCGCACGTCGGCGCAGAGCGCCAGCTCGCAGCCGCCGCCCAGGGCGTAGCCGTTGACCGCAGCCACCACCGGCTTGGGGATGCGCGTGAGGGCGGAGAGCGAGGACTGGAGGCCGGCGGAGCGCTTGACCATGTCGGCGTGCGACATCTGGGCCATCTCCTTGACGTCGGCACCGGCAGCGAAGACGCGCTCGCCACCCCAGATGACCACGGCCTTGACGTCGTCGCGATCGGTCGCCTCGAGGGCGGCGGCGCGGATCTCCTCCTGGACCTGCTGGTCGAGGGCGTTCATCTTCGGCCGGTCCAGCCGGATGGTCCCGACACCCTCGTTGACCTGAAGACTGACGAACTCACCCATGACTTCTCCTGCAGCTCTGGTCGGCCGCCGCTCGGCAGTGAACGGCTGTGGGGCCGGAGCCTATCCATGCGGCGAGCGCCCTCCGGCCGGGGCTCCACCACCCCAGGGGGGTGTGACGACCGGCGAGGAGGGGTAGTGGGGGGCATGGCCATCTCACGTCGCATCGCCCGTCCCCTGCTCAGCAGTGCCTTCATCGCCACCAGCGTGCAGGTGCTGAAGGACCCCGGTCCTGCCGCCGACAACCTGCGCGCCTGGAGCGACCGGGTCGTTCCCGCCGCCCGGGCGCAGGGCATCCCGCTCCCCCAGGACCCCGCCGTGCTCGCCCGCGCCGCCGCCGCCGTCCAGCTCGCCGCAGCCGGCGCCCTCGCCCTCGGCAAGGCACCCCGGCTCTCGGCCGTCCTCCTCACCGCTGCCCTGGCGCCGAACGCACTGGCTTCCAGCCCGTTGAACCCCACCTTGGACTCGGCCAGCCGCGAGCGCAACGTGGTCGAGACGGCGAAGAACGCCAGCCTCCTCGGCGGACTGCTGCTCGCCACCGTCGACACCGAGGGTCGCCCCGGGATCGCCTGGCGCGCGCGTCGCGCCGCCCGCGATGCCAAGCGACAGGCGCGCCACCTGACCAAGGAGGCCAAGCTCGAGACGCGCCTGGCGGGCAAGTCGCTGACCTGAGGCATCACAGGGCTGACCACCAGCGCGTGGCTATCGTGAGCGCGTGACCCTTCCGCCGAGCCTCTCCACCACCCGTCCCGGCGTGGCGCGCGTCTGGTGGCCGGCCGACCTGGTCGAGTCCGGTTTCCGCGAGGCGACGGCCTTCGTGGCCGCCCTGGTCGCGCGCGGACTCCACGACCACGGGCGGGTGGAGGCGTGGATCGACCCCGCGGACGAGACCGCGCAGCGCATCGCCACCTGGGCCGGGCTCCAGCGTGAGGGCATCCTGCGTGGCGGCTACGTCGAGGACGGCCAGTACCACGACCGCATCATGTATGCCCGCCTCGCCACCGACCCCCCGATCAGTGAGCCCGGCGGCTTCCGCGCGCTGCTCAACTCGTTCCTGCCGCGCAAGCGGGCGATCAGCCAGTTGTTGATGCGCGACTCGCAGGACCGCGTCCTGATGTGCGAGCTCACCTACAAGCCGGACTGGGACCTGCCCGGCGGGGTGATCGAGGTGGGGGAGTCCCCCGCCGCCGGCGTCACCCGCGAGATCGACGAGGAGTGCGGCATCCACGTGCCGGCCGGCCCCCTGCTGGTGACGGACTGGCTCCCCGCCTGGAGCGGCTGGGACGACGCGCTGTGCCTGGTCTTCGACGGCGGCGTCCACGATGACGACCTGCCCCGTCACCTCACGCTGGAGGCGCGGGAGATCCGTGCAGTGCGGTTCTGCACCCTCGACGAGATCCGTGCCCACTGCGCCGAGTTCACGACTCGTCGCGTCGAGGCGGCACTGGCTGGAGTGCGGGCCGGAGCCACCTACACCGAGTCCGGGCGCCCTTCGTCACCCACCGAATCTGAGTGAGCCAACGCCCTCCGAGGGCCGTCGGCACCCGCTTCGGCGATCTCAGATCCCCACCCAGCACTTCCGGTCGGGAAGTGTCTGAGGTTTCATTGGCCCATGACGTGGGTGACTGACTTCGCGGCCGGCAACAAGGACCAGAAGGACCTCCTGGGCGGAAAGGGGGCCAATCTGGCGGAGATGACGAACCTGGGGCTCCCTGTCCCACCGGGGTTCACGATCTCCACCGAGGCGTGCCGTGCCTACCTTGCCGAGGGTGGCGACCCGGCGGGTCTTCAGGACGAGATCGCCGAGCGACTCACTGCCCTCGAGACCACGATGGGTCGCCGTCTCGGCGACGACCCCGACCCGCTCCTGGTGAGCGTACGTTCGGGCGCCAAGTTCTCGATGCCCGGCATGATGGAGACCGTCCTCAACGTCGGCCTCAACGACGCCTCGGTCCTTGGCCTCGCAGCACGAAGCAGCGACGAGCGCTTCGCGTACGACTCCTACCGCCGGCTCGTGCAGATGTTCGGCGGCACCGTGATGGGGGTGGAGTCGGAGCACTTCTCCGACGCCCTCGACGCGCTCAAGGCCGAGCGGGGCACCGAGGCAGACCTCGACCTCGACGCGGACGACCTGCGCAACCTGGTGGAGACCTTCAAGGCGATCATCCGCGAGCACACCGGCCAGGAGTTCCCGCAGGACCCGCGCCAGCAGCTCGACCAGGCCATCCACGCCGTCTTCAACTCCTGGAACACCGACCGCGCCGTGCTCTACCGCCGCCAGGAGCGCATCCCGGAGGACCTCGGCACCGCGGTCAACGTCCAGGCGATGGTCTTCGGCAACGGCGGCATGACCTCGGGCTCCGGCGTCGCGTTCACCCGCGATCCCGCCTCGGGCGACCAGGGTGTCTACGGCGACTACCTGCAGAACGCCCAGGGTGAGGACGTCGTCGCGGGCATCCGCAACACCGTCTCCCTGGCGGAGTTCGAGAAGATCGACAAGAAGTCCCACGACGAGCTGCTCGAGATCATGGCCGTCCTGGAGAAGCACTACCGCGACATGTGCGACATCGAGTTCACCGTCGAGGAGGGCAAGCTCTGGATGCTCCAGACCCGGGTCGGCAAGCGCACCCCGGAGGCCGCCTTCCGGATCGCCGTCCACATGGTCGACGAGGGCCTCATCGACATGGACGAGGCCGTACGCCGTGTCACCGGCGCCCAGCTCGCCTCGCTGATGTTCCCCCGCTTCGACACCACCGCTGAGCGGACCCTGCTGGCGAAGGGCATGAACGCCTCCCCCGGGGCCGCCGTGGGTCGTGCCGTCTTCGACTGGCGCACCGCGGTCGAGTGGGCCGAGCGGGGCGAGGACGTCATCCTCGTACGCAAGGAGACCTCGCCGGAGGACCTGCACGGGATGGTCGTCGCCCAGGGAATCCTGACGAGCCGGGGCGGCAAGACCTCCCACGCCGCCGTCGTGGCACGCGGCATGGGCCGCACCTGCGTGTGTGGCGCCGAGGCGTTGGACGTCGACACCAAGGCCGGTCAGTTCACCGTCCGGGGCGGCATCACCGTCCGCGAGGGCGACGTCATCTCCATCGACGGGTCGACCGGCGAGGTCTTCGCCGGCGCAGTTCCCGTCACCCCGTCGGCCGTGGTGCGCCACTTCGAGGGCGAGGAGGTCGCCGGTGACCCGCTCGTCGAGGCCGTCGCGCGCATCGTCGCCCACGCCGACCAGACCCGACGGATGCAGGTGCGGACCAACGCCGACACCGGTGAGGACGCCCTGCGCGCCCGGCGCTTCGGAGCCCAGGGCATCGGGCTGTGCCGCACCGAGCACATGTTCCTGGGCGACCGGCGCCAGCTCGTCGAGGACCTCATCGTCGCCGAGGACGCGGCCGGCCAGGGCGAGGCCCTCGCGGCACTGCTCCCCCGCCAGCGCGGCGACTTCGAGGAGATCCTCACCGCGATGGACGGACTCCCGGTCACCATCCGTCTGATCGACCCGCCGTTGCACGAGTTCCTGCCCGACATCACCGAGCTCTCGGTGAGCCTGGCGCTCGCGGACACCAAGGGCCACCGCAAGAAGCACGAGCGCAAGCTGCTCGACGCCGTCCAGCGACTGCACGAGCAGAACCCGATGCTGGGCCTGCGTGGCGTGCGTCTGGGCATCGTCATCCCCGGCCTGTTCGAGATGCAGGCTCGGGCGATCCTCGAGGCTGCTGCGGCCTGCGTCCGCAAGGGCGGCGACCCGCACCCCGAGATCATGGTCCCGCTCGTCGGGTCGGTGCGCGAGCTCGACCTGATCAAGGGCAGGATCGAGGAGGTCGCGGCCGAGGTCCAGTCCGAGCTCGGCCAGCAGATCGACTTCAAGATCGGCACCATGATCGAGCTGCCGCGCGCGGCCCTGACCGCCGACGAGATCGCCCGCTCGGCCGAGTTCTTCTCCTTCGGCACCAACGACCTGACCCAGATGACGTGGGGCTTCTCCCGCGACGACGTCGAGGCCTCCTTCTTCTCGACCTACATCGAGCAGGGCGTCTTCGGCATCTCCCCCTTCGAGACCCTTGACGTCGAGGGTGTGGGCCAGCTGGTCCGCACTGCGGTGGAGCGGGGCCGTGGCGCCAACCCCGACATCCACCTGGGAGTGTGCGGCGAGCACGGCGGAGACCCGCACTCGATCCACTTCTTCGACGAGGTGGGCCTGGACTACGTGTCCTGCTCGCCCTTCCGGGTGCCGATCGCCCGGCTCGAGGCCGCGCGGGCCAGCCTCTCCGAGGACTGAGCCCGCCGGCACTGACTGACCGCCCACGCACACGGGGCGCCGACCCACACCGGGTCGGCGCCCCGTGGCGCGTAGGGGGCGCCGCTCAGAACAGGGCGGAGGCCAGGTTCTGACGACCCCGCAGGACGCGGGGGTCGTCGTTGCCGACGGCGCCGAAGAGCGTCACGAGGTGGTCGCGCGCCTTCGTACGCTCGTCCCCGCTGGTGCGGCGCACGACCTCGACGAGTCGGGCGAAGGCGTCCTCGACGTGTCCGCCGAGCATGTCCAGGTCGGCCACCATGATCTGCGCGTCGAGGTCGTCCGGTGCGTCGGCGGCAGCCCGGCGGGCCGCCTGGAGGTCCACGCCCTGGGTCCGCTGCAGGAGCTTCGCCATCGCCAGGCCGGCGGCCGCCTCGGCGTCGGCCGGGTTGGCGTCCACCAGCTTCTGGTACTCCGCGACCGCGCGGTCGATGTCACCCTCCTCGAGCGCGTCCTGGGCGGCGGCGTAGCGGGGGTCTGCTGCCGGGACACCCTCCTCGTCGACCACGACCGTGCTGCGCGGCTGGTGTCGGCCCGTGATGCCCTGGGTGGTGAGCTGCTGGGCCACCTGGGTGAGCGCCGGGCGCAGCTGGTCGATCGGGGCGACGTCCTGGAAGAGCGGCATCGGCCTGCCGTCCACGACCGCGACCACGAAGGGGATGCTCGGGATCTGCATGGCCTGGGCGATCTGGGGGACGGCCTCGACGTCGACGAGCCCGACGAGGAAGCGCCCCTCGAACTCGTCGGAGAGCGTCTGCATGTCAGCGGCCAGCTGCGCACTCTCGGGCATCCGCGACGGGGAGAAGAAGACCAGGAGGACCGGGGCCGTCATGGACGCCTCCAGGACGGCCTGGAAGTTCTGCTCGTCGGCCGACACGGAGTACGCCGTGCCGCCCCCCGCGGTGCTCGCGGACTGGCCGGCGGGCTGGCCACCGGACTGGGCGACGGGCGGGCCTGCGGGAGTGCTGGAAGAAGCCGGACGCTTCAGTGCAGAGAGGTCGTAGGCACCGGGACGGGAGAACGGCTGCTGGCTCATGCGGACATTGTCGCGGATGCTGACCACCGCGTGTCCAGAGGTCTCCCCACGACGCTGTCGACGGATGGTCCAGACACTTACCGTCAGGGGTGCCGGATAGTGGTCACGAACTTCCCCCGGCCGGTTCGCAAGTGGTACAAACCATGGGTCCGCTTACTGCCGCAAGCGGACCCATCTCGACCGGTGCGACAGCCTGAGCAACTGTCGTCCGTGAGTTCCGTGGGGGAGACATCTGTGATCGACGTCGGTTTTGACTTCACCGGCCGCCACGTCCTCGTGACGGGCGGCACGCGGGGCCTCGGCCTCGCCGTGGCCCAGGCATTCACCGAGGCCGGCGCACGAGTGTCCGTCACCGGCACGAAGATCCTCCCGTCCCTCTACGACGCCGACCTCTCCCGGTTCGACTACCACCAGCTCCAGCTGGCGAGCAACGACGCGATCGAGTCCTTCGCCGAGCGCATCGGCGCGGTCGACGTCCTGGTCAACGCCGCCGGGGCCCGACTGGCCTCCACCATGGACGAGCACGAGCGTGAGTTCCTGTGCCACTCGGCGCGCCTGGGCTTCGTGGGGCCCCAGCGCCTCACCCAGCAGCTGCGTCAGCGCATCTGCTCCTCCACGGCGCCGGGCGGAGGCGCTGTCGTGCACACCCGCTCCACGCTCTCCTGGCTCGAGCTGACCCAGACCACCACCGACGCCGAGAACGAGCTGCGCGCCCAGACCGCCCAGGCCGGTCGCGCCTGGTCCCGCTACGGCGCCCGCGTCAACACGGTGCTCACCCCGTCCCGGGTGACCGTGCCCAGCCAGCAACGCCTCGCCACGCCTCCGGTGAACGACCACGCCGGTGCCGTGCTCACGCGCCCTCGGGCCGTGCCCGAGGTCAACGTCGGCGAGGTGGCGACCATCACCATGTTCCTTGCCAGCACCGGCGCTGCTGCCCTCAGCGGGCAGACGATCCACGCCACCGTGCGTCGCTGACGGCCGCTGCGCTCAGTTGGGTCGGGGTCCCGCTCTCCTCAGTTGGGACGGGGTCCTCGGAGACCGGCCCGTTGGACGACGCGCTGGATCGCCTGGTCGCGGTCGTTGGGCCGGCTGACGAACTTGATGTCGCGCAGGCCCTGCTCCTGGGCAGCGGACTCGAAGCAGAAGTGGCCGTAGCCGAAGATCCGCCCCACGAAGGGCTTGGTCACCGTGATGTCGAGGATGCGCGACAGCGGCATGGTGGCGGCCTGTCGGTCGAACACGCCCTTCACCCGGAAGACGCGCATGTTCGTGATGACGAACCTGTCCATGTGCTCCCGCAGGGCCAACCAGCCGGCGTGCCCCCACAGGGCCAGCCACACGAGCATCGGTACCCAGCCGATGTCGGCCCGGACGAAGGGCACCGTCAGCAGCACGAGCCCACCGAGCGCGAGCTCCAGCGCGGCGCGGGTGTACGCAGCCCAGTGGTGACGCACCTCGTCGACCACCACCTCGCCCTCCTCACGCAGGAGGTACTGACCGATGTCAGGGTCGAGAAAGCCGGAGACCAGACCCATCACTCACCCCGTCACCACGGCGTGCCTCACAGGAGGGCGGTGAAGAAGTCGAGCAGCGCCTGGAAGAGCTGGATCAGCAGCTGCCACACGTTCGAGAAGAGGGACTCGCCCGAGTCAGCCAGGCTCGTGGGGTCGGAGAACATCCAGTAGAGGAGGAATCCGACCAGGAGGACGAGAAGCACCTTCTTGGCGTTCATGGTCGAAGCTCCGTCCGAGATCAGGTCACAGGTCCCGACATTGGTACCAGTCACGCACCGACAAACCGCGCAGGCACACCATGCGCGGCGCGACTTCCCCAACTTTCGCTGGCCAGCCCGAACCCGCTCAGTGGTCGAGCAGCTGACCTGCCGCCGCATGGGGGTCGAGCCGTCCCGCCACGACGCGGCTGGCCAGGTCGGTCAGCACCCCGCGCTCCCCCACGCTCCCCCAACGGCGGCGCATGGTCTCCAGGGCGATCGCCTCGATCTCCCGCTGCGCCCGTGCAGTGCGGCGGCGCGCCAGCTCACCGGACTCCTCCAGCCACGTACGGTGCTCGGCCAGCTTGACCACGACCTCGGGCACGCCCTCGCCCGACCGCGCGACGGCCTTGAGGACCGGGCGTCGCCACGAGCCCTCCGGTCGCTCCGTGTGCGAGAGCATCGTGCGCAGCTCGCGGCGTACGGTGTCGGCGCCGTCACGGTCGGCCTTGTTGACCACGTAGAGATCACCGATCTCCAGGATCCCGGCCTTCGCTGCCTGGATCCCGTCCCCCATCCCCGGCGCGAGCAGCACCACGGTCGTGTCGGCCAGGCCAGCGATCTCGACCTCACTCTGGCCCACGCCCACGGTCTCCACCAGGACGGTGTCGAACCCGACGGCGTCGAGCACCCGCACCGCCTGGGGCGCGGCCCACGACAGGCCGCCGAGGTGGCCGCGCGAGGCCATCGAGCGGATGTAGACGTCCGGGTCACCGGCGTGGTCGCCCATGCGTACGCGGTCACCCAGGAGCGCGCCGCCGGAGAAGGGCGACGAGGGGTCGACGGCGAGGACGGCGACGCGCTGCCCCTGGCGGCGCAGCTCGCCGACGAGCGCGTTGGTCGAGGTCGACTTGCCCACTCCCGGAGATCCCGTCAGTCCGACGACGTGGGCGCGCCCCCAGTACGGGGCGAGCGCCGTCATCACCTCGTGCAGCAGCGGCGAGGCGTCCTCGACCAGCGTGAGCAACCGCGCAATCGCGGCGGGCTGCCCCTCGCGGGCCCGGGAGACGAGATCGGGGACCGACACCTCGCGGCGTCGGCCCCCGGTCCGTGCGTCCATCGGTGCGATCAGGCCTTCGGGACCCGGATGATCAGGGCGTCGCCCTGGCCACCGCCACCACACAGGGCAGCGGCGCCGATGCCACCGCCGCGGCGCTGGAGCTCGAGGGCGAGGTGCAGCACGATCCGCGCACCCGACATGCCCACGGGGTGTCCCAGGGCGATGGCGCCACCGTTGACGTTGACCTTCTCCTCGTCGACACCCAGCTCACGGGCCGAGGAGATGCCGACGGCGGCGAAGGCCTCGTTGATCTCGAAGAGGTCGATGTCCTGGGCGGTGATGCCCTCCTTCTCCACGGCCTTGGCGATCGCCGCGGCAGGCTGCAGCTGCAGCGTGGAGTCGGGGCCGGCCACCTGGCCCGAGGCGCCGATCTCGGCGATCCAGGTCAGGCCCAGCTCCTCGGCCTTGGCCTTGCTCATCACCACGACGGCGGCGGCGCCGTCGGAGATCTGCGAGGCGGTGCCGGCGGTGATGGTGCCCTCCTTGCTGAAGGCGGGGCGGAGCTTGGCCAACGAGTCGGCGGTGGTGTCGCCACGTACGCCCTCGTCGTGGGCGACCTCGATGTCGCCCTTGCGGCTGCGCACGGTGACGGGGACGATCTCGTCGTCGAAGACGCCGTTCTTCTGCGCCTCGGCGGCCAGGCGGTGGCTCCGGGCGGCGAACTCGTCCTGCTCCTGGCGGGTGAGGTTCTGGGCCGCGGCGTTGCACTCCTCCGTGAGGAGACCCATCGCCTGGTTGGTGAACTGGTCGAAGAGGGCGTCGTAGGCCATCGAGTCGACCAGCGCGGTGTCGCCGTACTTGAAGCCCTCGCGGGACTTGGGCAGCAGGTGCGGGGCCTGGGTCATCGACTCCATGCCACCGGCGACGACGATCTCGTGCTCACCGGCGCGGATCAGCTGGTCGGCCAGCGCGATGGCGTTGATGCCCGAGAGGCAGACCTTGTTGATGGTCAGGGCGGGCACAGCCATCGGGACACCACCCTTGACCGCGGCCTGGCGGGCGGTGATCTGGCCGGCGCCAGCCTGGATCACGTGGCCCATGATCACGTACTCGACCTGCTCGCCCGAGACGCCGGCCTTCTCCAGGGCCCCCGCGATGGCGACGCCACCCAGGTCTGCTGCGGACTGGTCCTTGAGACCTCCGAGCAGACGGCCGATCGGGGTGCGCGCGCCGGCGACGATGACAGAAGTGGTGCCTGACATGAGTGGGGCCCTCCTTGGATCCGAACAGATGAGGTGAGCCTAGACCCCGCCTCCCCGAGGCCGGGCGATGTCCCGGATGTGGACCCGCCGACGGCCCTCGTGGGCGTCGGGTGACCATGGTGGGCATGACTGTGCAGATCCCCTCCCACCTGTTCACCGCGATCGACCACGTGGGCATCGCCGTTCCCGACCTCGACGAGGCCATCGCCTTCTACCGCGACGTCTTCGGCATGGAGGTCGCCCACTCCGAGACGAATGAGGAGCAGGGCGTGCGCGAGGCCATGGTGGCCGTCGCGGACTCCGGCTCCTTCATCCAGCTCCTGGCGCCGCTCAACGCCGAGTCCACGATCGCCAAGTTCCTCGACCGCTCGGGCCCGGGCCTGCAGCAGCTCGCCTACCGCGTGACCGACGTGGAGGCCGTGAGCGAGATCCTGCGCAGCCGCGGCGTACGCCTGCTGTACGACGCCCCCAAGCGCGGCACGGCCAACTCCCGGATCAACTTCGTGCACCCGAAGGATGCCGGCGGCGTCCTGGTGGAGCTCGTCGAGCCGGCTGCCGACGCCGACCACTGACGCACGCACGTCGCAGTTCGCACGGCTCCCACGGAGCAGGAACCGTGCCTGCCCCGGCGGGGCCGTGTGAACTGTCGCACACCTCTTCCCGTGGAGGTTACTGACACGTAACCTTCACCGGAACGCCCTTGATCCTCCTAGGAGAGCCCCGTGCAGAACATCCTCGACGCCATCGAGTCCGGCAACGCCACGTCCGAGGACTTCGCGAACCTCGAGATCCCCGACCACTACCGCGCCGCGTTCGTCCGCAAGGAGGACGCCGGCATGTTCGAGGGCATCGACAGTCGCGACAAGGATCCCCGCAAGTCGCTGCACGTCGACGACGTCCCCCTCCCCGAGCTGGGCCCGGGCGAGGCGCTGGTGGCCGTGATGGCCTCGGCCATCAACTACAACACCGTGTGGACCTCGATCTTCGAGCCCGTCTCCACCTTCGGCTTCCTCGAGCGTCTGGGCCGCACCGGTGACCTCGGCAAGCGCCACGACCTGCCCTACCACGTCGTCGGCTCCGACCTGTCCGGCGTCGTGCTGGCCACTGGCCCCGGCGTGCAGAAGTGGCACGCCGGCGACCGCGTCGTGGCCCACTGCCTCTCCGTCGAGCTCGAGGGCCCCGACGGCCACAACGACACGATGCTCGACACCGAGCAGCGCATCTGGGGCTTCGAGACCAACTTCGGTGGCCTCGCCCACGTCGCCCTGGTCAAGGCCAACCAGCTCATGCCCAAACCGGAGCACCTCACCTGGGAGGAGGCCGCCTCCCCCGGCCTGGTCAACGCCACCGCCTACCGCCAGCTCGTCTCCGCCAACGGCGGCAACATGAAGCAGGGCGACAACGTCCTCGTCTGGGGTGCCTCCGGTGGCCTGGGCGGGTTCGCCACCCAGTACGCGATCAACGGTGGCGCGACCCCGGTCTGCGTCGTCTCCAACGAGGAGAAGGCCAAGATCGCCCGCTCCATGGGAGCCGAGCTGATCATCAACCGTTCCGAGGAGAACTACCAGTTCTGGAACGAGGAGGGCACCAAGCAGAACCCGAAGGAGTGGAAGCGCTTCGGCGCCAAGATCCGCGAGCTGACCGGCGGCGAGGACATCGACATCGTCTTCGAGCACCCCGGTCGTGAGACCTTCGGCGCCTCCGTCTTCGTCACCCGCAAGGGCGGCGTCATCACCACCTGCGCCTCGACCTCGGGCTACATGCACGAGTACGACAACCGCTACCTGTGGATGAACCTCAAGCGCATCATCTCGAGCCACTTCGCCAACTACCGCGAGTCGTGGGAGGCCAACCGCCTCATCGCCAAGGGCGCCATCCACCCGACCCTGTCGAAGGTCTACTCCCTCGACGAGGTGGGCCAGGCTTCCCTCGACGTCCACAAGAACGCCCACCAGGGCAAGGTCGGCGTCCTGTGCCTCTCTCCGGAGCCGGGCCTGGGCGTGCTCAACCACGAGATGCGTGACAAGCACATCAACGAGATCAACCGCTTCCGCGGGGTCTGATCTCGCAGTCTGACACTGCCCCGAGGGGTCCGGCGCCCCGCGCCGAGCGTCTCGAGCAGCCTCACACCCCGGGTCGCCGAACTTCGTCACATGAAGTTCGGCGACCCGGGGTGTGTTCGCTTCTCCCATGAGTAACACTGGTCCTCGGGGGGTTGAGAAACCACACCAACGCATTTGAAAGGGCGTTCCACACATGAACCGCGACGAAGGCCTGTCCATCTTCGACTCGGAGCCGCAGGAGGCAGCCGACGAACAGAAGACGCAGCGCGTCGCCGTTCACCCGAAGCCCCACGAGGCCGAGAAGACCCAGGTGCAGCCGGCGGTGGCCGCACCCGTGCGCGTCACCCCCGCACGCGCCCCCTCACCCGGCGCCCCTCGCCCGAGCACCCTTGCACAGCCAGCTCTCCCGCTGGTGCGCCGCGGCGGCTACGACAAGGACGCCGTCGACCAGCACCTCGCCAAGGTCGCCGCTGCCCAGAGTGACCTGATGACGCAGCTCCAGCAGGCCAAGGCCCAGGCGGCCGCGATGGAGAGCGAGCTGGAGCAGACCAAGGCGATGCTCGGCGAGGCCGAGAAGCCGACGTACGCAGGCCTCGGTGGCCGTGCCGCCTCCATGCTCCGCCTGGCCGAGGACGAGGCCGCCGACGTGCGCGCTGCCGCCGAGCGTGACGCCGCGGACATCCGCGAGCAGGCTCACCGCGACGGTCGTGCCATCCTCGCCGAGGCCTCCCGCGAGGCCGAGGACATGCGTACGGTCCAGCTCAAGGAGCTCGAGGACAGCCGCGCCCGCGTGATGGCCGACGCCGAGCACGAGCGGGCCCTGGCCATCGCGGAGGCCGAGGACCTGCGCGCCGCCGCCAAGCGCGAGGCCGACCAGCTTCGCCTCGCCGCGCAGCAGGAGACGCAGGACCTGAGGACGACCGCGATCCGTGAGGCCGAGCAGGCTCGCGCCGCCGCCGACCGCGAGGTGCAGGAGGCGCGCCGCACCCTGGCCGTCGAGAAGGAGCGTCTGGCCAAGGAGGCGGCGGACCACCACTCCTCCGCCACCGCCGAGACGGCCCGACTGGTCAAGGAGGCCGAGGAGCGCGCCGCCAAGGCCGAGGAGCGCGCCCGCGCCGCGACGACGCAGGCCACCACTCAGCGCCAGCAGGCCCAGACCGAGGCCGAGGCCGTGATCTCGCGGGCCCGTCGCGAGGCGCAGCAGATCGTCACGACGGCCAAGACCCAGGCCGAGGCCATCGCCGCCTCGGGCCACGCGGAGTCGGAGCGCGAGCTCGCCGCGCTGCGGGCAGAAGTCGACCGCATGGCCAAGCGTCGCGAGGCGATCACCGCCCAGCTCGGCGCCCTGCGCGACGTGGTCGCCGGGTTCGCCGACGACGACAGCTGACTGACGGGCGGGGACGTCGCCGAAGGAGGCTGTCCCCGCCCTTCAGCCCCCTTGGCTGTCACACCCGCCATCGGGCTCTCGCCCCGACGGCATCGTCAGCTGACGAAGCGCTCCAGCACCTCGACGAAGACGTCGGGCCGCTCGGAGTGCACCCAGTGCCCGGCATTCTTGATGGTCACCCGCCGCACCCGCGGGAAGAGCGCCTCCATGGCCGGGGCGTACTCCTCCTTGACGTAGTGGGAGTCGGCGCCGGCGATCCAGAGCACAGGGCCTTCGTACGGCTCCACGCCCTCGGTCCACTCGTCCGGCCACCCGCCGATGTCGGCGAGGTGCTTGCGCAGGGCATCGAGGTTGGCGACCCACGCCCACCGTCCGTCGGCGTCGCGACGCAGGTTCTGCAGCAGGAAGCCACGGACGCCACGCGAGGGCACGGCCTCCTGCAACGCCGCATCAGCCTGGTCCCGGCGCTCGAGCTGGCCGAGGTCAATCGCCTTCATTGCGTCGATGTAGCCGGAGAACTCGCCCAGGTGGCGGTAGGTCACCGGCGAGATGTCGACGACGACGAGCCGCTCGACCACCTCCGGGTGACGCAGCGCCGTCAGCATCGCCACCTTGCCACCCATCGAGTGGCCCACCAGCGCGACGGGCCCCAAGGGCCTGAGCTGGTCAGCCAGCCGGTCGGCGTCCTCGACGAGGTCGACCTGCTCGGTCCACGGCGACTGGCCGTGGTTGGGGAGGTCGACCAGGAGCACTCGGTGGTCCTGGGCGAACTGCTTGCCGATCTGGGTCCAGTTGCGTCCCTGGCCGAAGAGCCCGTGGCAGAAGACGAGCGGACTGCCCTTCTCCCCCAGCTGCACGGTGTGCAGGGGGGCGGCGACTGCCGTCACTCGCCGAACCCGCCGAAGCCGTCGAATCCGTCGAACATGCCGCCCATGCCGCCGTCGTCGGCTGCGTCGCCGATCCCCTCGCCGCCTCCGTCGCCGAAGCCGTCGAACCCTCCGAAGCCACCGGAGAAGAGCGCGCCCATGAACATCCACTGCATCGGGGCGAACGCCCCGTAGTAGCCCGCGGCGTACGGCTCGTAGGCGCGGCCACCCTGCCAGTAGGGCACGCGCTGGGGGCCGACCATGACCTGGCGGACGTCGGGCTCGGCACCGGCGCGTACCCGCTCCGCGTCCAGGGCGCACGCGGGGACGTCGCGGCTGGCGCCACCCGGGGGCGCCCAGGTCACCTCGGCCACCGAGAGCCCGTGGCGGGGGTCGAAGAAGCACGGCGGGCGGCGGGTCGGCAACGGCTCACCGTCCACCCGGGCACGGACGCAGGCCATGGCGTAGCGACCGTCCTCCAGGATCTCGGTGACGTGCCGCACCTCGTCGGGGCTGCTCAGGCGACCTGCGGCGACCTTCGCGGCTTCGTACGCGTCGAGCGCCCTCTGGTAGTCGGCGGTGGCGCCAGCGTCGAGCGAGTGCGCCGCGACATCGGCGTCCAGCCCCTGGAGCTCCACGCCCAGAGCCGTCACGTCCTCCTCGACGAGCGTACGGACGGGAGCCAGCTCGGCCTCGGCGCGGGCGGCGGCCCGCTCGCTCGAACGGGAGGCGAAGTAGGTGGCCCCGCCGACAGCGGCAGCGACGATGACCAGCAGCACCAGCAGAGCTTCCATGGATCCAGCCTAGTCAAGGTCGACAATCAACTAACCAGCGCGCATGGAGGAGGCCGCAGTCTCCCCCGAGAACCACGGCCCCCACACGCACCGCGCTGGCCGGCCCGTCCCCCGATCGGGCCGCCTGCGCGAGCATGGTCACCACCCTCCTGCACGGGAGTACCTCCGCACATCGGTAGTCCTACCCATTTCGGCAGGCGCGTTTCGTGGTCGTCCCCGTCGCGGGACGATAGATTGCTGGAGTGTTCTCTCGGTGCACGGGCCGCGAGCGGGCCCTCGACGGGCTGGTCGACGTTCTGTCGACCGCTCGTTGGGTGACGGTCACCGGGCCGCACGGCTGCGGGAAGACGCTACTGGTGCGTCACGCCACGCGCGACCTGGACGCGCTCTGGGTCGACGCGGTCGGGCTGGGCACTGCTGACGAGGTGCTGGCCGCGTGCGTCGACGCCCTCGACCTCGACCGCGCTCCCGGAGACTCCCTCCTGGGTTCGCTGCGGCGCGGCCTGGACGACTCCGGCGTCCTGCTCGTGGTCGACGGGCTGGAGATGGACGACGGGTCATTGGGGCCGGTCTTCCAGGAGATCGTCGAGGCCACCACGCAGGCACGCATGGTCGTGACCTCCACCTCGCAGGCTGGCCAGCCCCGTGAGCGGGTGGTCCGTGTCGGGCCGCTCCCCGTCCCGGGGAAGGTCGGCCCCCTGGCGGGGCCGTCGCTGGAGGTCTTCGTCGAACGCGTCAGGGCCGCCGGTGGCCAGGTCGACCTCGTCGCCCACGAGGACGAGGTGCGCCGGCTCCTCCGTGCGACCGGAGGACTGCCCCTGCTCATCGAGCAGGTCGCCGTGCAGTGCGCACTCCTGGGCGTCACGGGGGTCGCGCCCCAGGCGACGTTGATCGAGGCGTTCCGCGGTTCCTACGACGTGCTCCCACCCGACGCCCAGCACTGCCTGCGGCGGCTCGCCCACCTCGACTCCCACGCCAGCATCGACGTGCTGGCGGCGGTCTGCGGCATCGACCTCGCCCAGGCACGCGACCTGGCGGCCCAGCTCGTGCGGCGCAACCTGCTCGAGGTCCACGCCGACGGGCGGTTCGCCCTCCTGGCCCCTGTCCGCGACTTCGTCCTGAGCCGGGCGGAGGAGGGCGACCGCCGCGACAGCCTCGCCGGACTCCACCGCTGGGCAGACGCCGTCGCCCCCGCCGAGGACAACGTCGGGGCGGCGGACGCCGTCTGGCTGACGGACTTCCCCGCGATGCGAGCCGCAGTCCTGACCGCGTGCGCCGATCCGGCCACCCGCGACCTCGGCTACTCGCTCGCCAACAGGATCTTCTCCTCCCTCTACACCTGCATGCGCGCCCGCGACGCCGTGGAGGTGCTCGAGGCTGCCCTGCGCAGCGGCGACGGCCCGGCCGCGATCGGCGCGCAGCTGGCCCGCCGGGCAGGGATCGCCGCCTCGGAGGTGCGGGGCACGTACGAAGGTCTGTGGCTGCTGGACCGGGCCGACGAGCACGCGCAGCAGGCACCCGACCCCACCCTGGAGCTGGCCCGCACGGCCGCGATCCGCGCCGAGATGCACCTCGACGCCGGCGACTTCAGCCGAGCGGAGGCCGAGGCCTGGCGCGCGCTCGACCTGGACGCCCGCGGCCACGGCGCGAACCGTCAGGCCATGCGTACGCTCGTCGACATCCACGTCTCGCGCGCGGAGTTCCCTGCCGCCTCCTCGCTGGCCAACCAGGTGATCCGCTCCCAGGGTGGGGAGAGCGAGCTGTGGATCAGCCTCTCGACGCGCGTGCTGATGGGACGCACCGCGCTGGAGCAGGGGCGGTTGGCCGAGGCGCAGGCCTTCGCCCGGACAGCCGCGGAGGAGTCGCGCCAGCTCGCCGAGGACCGGATCCGGCTGCTCGCCGAGACCCTCCTGCGCCAGATCGACCCGTCAGCCCCGATCACGACCACCGAGCGCACCGCGCTGCCCTGGTCGGTCCGCCTCCCGGTGCTGCTCCAGGACGCCCGTGACCTGCTGGAGAGCGGTGACGCGGCCAAGGCGAAGTGGTTGGCCGCCGACGTGGTCGCGCTGGCGGACAGCTCGCAGCTCGGTCGTGACGCCGTCGACGCACGGCTGATCCTGGCCTTCTCCCTCCTCGAGCTCGGCGACCTCACCCAGGCCGCCCAGACCTTCCGGACGGTACTCGAGCAGGCGGTGGCGATGCCCATGCCGCTGCGGGTCGCCGACGTCCTCGACGGCATGGCGCTGGTCGCCCAGGCCCAGGACCAGCGGGACGGGCGTACGCTCGCCAGCGCCGCCGCCGCGGTGCGCGAGCACCACAACGCCGCCCCGTGGGGCCTGCTCGCGGCACGCCGTCCGCTCTGCGCCCGGGTCGTGCCCCCGGGCTGGCTGGACGCCGGCCACCTGACCCCGCTCGGGCTGCGGTACGCGAAGGTGGCGCACCACCAGGCCGATGCCGAGGACACGGTGCTCGAGGCGCTCACCCGTGCCGAGCGCGAGATCGCCGACCGGGTGGCCGACGGGCTCACGAGTCGCCAGATCGCCGAGGAGCTCTTCGTCTCCCCCAGGACCGTCGACAGCCACCTGACGAACATCTACCGCAAGCTCGACATCAACAGCCGCGCACGCCTCGCTGCCATGGTGGCCGACACCCGCTGAAGCGCGTGAGGGCCCCGGACGGTGGAAGTCCCGCTCCGGGGGCCGCTGGGGCTCCCGGAGCGGGACGACGGTGGGGACTCAGGCGTAGTCGTGGAAGCCGCGCTTGGTCTTGCGACCCAGGCGACCTTCCGCGACGACCTGCTCCAGCATCGCGGCGGGAGCGAACCCGTCGTGCTTGAACTCGGCGTGCAGCTCCTTCTGGATGGCGAGTGAGACGTCGTTGCCCACGACGTCGAGGAGCTCGAACGGTCCGAGCGGCAGGTTGACGTGCTCCTTGACGGCCGCGTCGACGGTCTCCATGTCGGCCCGGCCGGACTCCACGGCCTTGACCGAGTCGTTGAGGTAGGGGAACAGCAGCGCGTTGACGATGAAGCCGGCGCGGTCTCCGCAGGAGACGGCCACCTTGCCGAGCTGGCCGCACAGCGCACGCGTGGTCTCGTCGACCTCGGACGAGGTGGCCTCGGTCGTGACCACCTCGACCAGCTTCATGACCGGGGCGGGGTTGAAGAAGTGCATGCCGATGACCCACTCCGGACGCGACGTGGTCCGGGCAAGGGTGGTGATCGGGAGCGACGAGGTGGTGGTGGCGAGGATCGCGCCCTGCTTGCAGATGCGGTCCAGGTCGGAGAAGAGCTCCGTCTTCACCGCGAGGTCCTCGGCGATCGCCTCGACGACCAGGTCGACGTCGGCGAGCGCCTCGCGCCCCGTGACGCCGGTGAGCCGACCGAGCACCTCGGACTTGGCCTCCTCGGTGCTCCGGCCCTTCGCGATCGCTCGGTCCAGCGACTTGGCGATGCCGGCGACGACGCCGTCGAGCTTCTCCTGGCTGCGGCCGACGAAGACCACGTCGAAGCCCGCCTTGGCGAAGACCTCGACGATGCCAGCAGCCATCGTGCCGGTGCCCACGACGCCGACGCTGCTGATCTCGTGGCGCAGCTGCGGCTCCGCCACGGCCTCGCCCTCGTCAGCGGCGGCCAGCGTGGTCGCCCCGGCCTGGACACGCTGCTCGAGGAGAGGAGCCGGCTTGTGCAGCTCGTCGCCGGTGGCGGCGTACTGGGCGGCCAGGAGATCCCGAGCCCTCTCCAGACCGAGCTCCTCGACCGCGGTCAGCGGGCCCACGGGATAGCCGCAGCCGAAGCGCATGGCGGCGTCGATGTCCTCGCGCGAGGCGTAGCCCTCGGCGTACATGCGGATCGCGTGGTTCAGGTACGGCAGGACCAGGTCGTGGGTCAGCTGCTCGGTGCCGGCTGCGGTCTCAGTCATGCACGCACCATGCCAGCATTACCCGGCGGTAACAAGGGGCGGAGAAACCATATATACGAGACGCACGCCACAATCGGCTGCGCGGCCGGATGCCGCGCCTGGGCCCGCTACGGGTAGATTGCTCGCCCGTGAGACTCGTCGTTGCCACGTGCCAGATCGACTACGCCGGACGCCTGTCGGCGCACCTCCCGATGGCCACCCGCGTCCTGATGCTGAAGTCGGACGGGTCGGTCCTCGTGCACAGCGACGGCGGCTCCTACAAGCCGCTCAACTGGATGTCACCGCCCTGCGTCCTGCGCGAGGGCACGTCCGACGACGGGCGCCCCGAGTGGACCGTGACCTCGAAGACCGACGACACCCTGCGCATCCTGATCGACGAGATCCACCACGACTCCTCGCACGACCTCGGCATCGACCCGGGGCTGCAGAAGGACGGCGTCGAGAAGCACCTCCAGGAGCTGCTGGCCGAGCACCCGGCCACCATCGCCGACGGCCTGACCCTCGTACGCCGCGAGTTCCCCACCGCCATCGGTCCCGTCGACCTGATGTGTCGCGACGCCTCCGGGCTCTCGGTGGCCGTCGAGATCAAGCGACGCGGCGAGATCGACGGGGTCGAGCAGCTCACCCGCTACCTGGAGCTCCTGAACCGCGACCCCCTGCTCACCACGAAGGGACCGGTACGCGGCATCTTCGCCGCCCAGCTCATCAAGCCGCAGGCACGGGTGCTGGCCGAGGACCGCGGGATCCAGTGCAAGGTCGTCGACTACGACGCGCTGCGCGGGATGGACGACGCGGAGCACCGACTCTTCTGAGCACGACACAGGGCACCGGCCAGGCCGGTGCCCTGTGTCGTTGTGTGGGTGAGAGGTCAGCGGATCGGGGCCGCCAGCGGCAGCGAGCGGTCGACCAGCTCCTTCACCTTCGAGCCGCACGTGGAGACCACTGCGGCGTCGGTGCACCAGTACGCAGCGGTGCGGGTGTTGGTGGCGAGGTCACGCGCCCACGACGAGCCGAAGTCACGCAGCCGCGCGGTCTGGGTGGAGTTCGGCGAGCACAGGGCGCCGGCGGTGCCGATGAAGTCGGTGTCCTCCCCCTCGACGTCGGTGTGGCAGCTGCCGCCGGTCGGCACACCCAGCACGTAGGACTTCCAGACCAGCTGGATGCCGACGTACGGGTTGGCGAGGTCCCGCAGGGCACCGAACGAGTTGTTGGCCAGGTTGGTGACGCTCGGGCGAGCGGCCACGGAGAGCACCGGACGCGTACCGCCCGCGGAGATGGCGGCCAGGTCCGCGCTGAATCCCTCGGCCGCGACGGGGTCGAAGAGGATCGCGCCGGCCAGCCGCTGGGGCGCGGTGCGCGAGAGGGCCGCGCCCACGGCACCGGCGAAGTGGCCACCTGCGGAGTGTCCGCCGACGATGATTCGCTGGGGCAGGGCGCGTCCGGGCGGGGTGATCGTCCCGGCGGTCAGGGCAGCAGCGAGGTCGCGACCCAGTACGGGGTTGCCCGCGGTCATGTCACCGTTGACGCAGAGCACCATCACCCCCTTCTCGGCCACGGCCTTCGAGGTGCCGCGCAGGTTGCCGCAGCCACGGGAGAAGCCATGGTTGAGGACCATGAGGGCGCTGGCGGTGCCCTGCGGCAGGTACCAGTCGGTGCTGTACGTCGAGCCGGCGATCGTGCGCTGGGTGTTCACGCACGTGCTGCTCGAGGAGCTGTAGTTCTTGCAGGCCTGGTCGGCTGCCTGGGCTGCCGGGGCCATCGGCACCAAGGCTGCCACCACGGCTGCAGCCGCCCCCGCGATGGCCGCCACTGACTTCTTCACGCTGGAACTGATCACTCGAACGCTCCCTGCTCTCCCCGTTCCGGATGGTGAAGCGAAAGGTAACGAGGCAGGTGACGACGTCCAGAGAGAATCTCAGGAACGCGGCGAGCGTTACCGGATCGAGTCCGGCGTTCCGCACCGCGGAACCCGAGAGGCCCTGGGGAGGGGAAACTGTTCCGCCACCCGGAACGGTGGCGGCTGACCGTTCCGGTCAGGCGGCCTTGTGCTTCTTCTTGCGCGAAGGGTCAGGCAGGTCGGCGACCTTGACCAGCGTGCGCTTGTGGACGGTGTAGCCGTCGGGGAGCGTGCCTTCCTTCAGCATGCGCAGGGGGCAGCGGCCACAGCGAGTCTTCGACTCGCAGCACTTCTTCTTGGGGAGCTTGGCGACGTCGCCCTTGCTCTTCTTCCCCTTGCCCATGTCCGTCACCGTAGCACGGCGTAAGGGTTGCCTAACCTGATTTCCCGGAGCCCGGATGACCGGCAGGGCCGGCGCTCAGCCAGCCCTGCCGCGTACGCGGATCAGTCGAGCCCGTTGGCGGCGCGGATCACGTCGACGACACCGTCCATGATCTCGGTCAGCCCGAAGTCCTTCGGCGTGTAGACCGCCGCGACTCCCTGCTCCACCAGCGCCTTGCCGTCCGAGTCAGGGATGATTCCGCCGACGATGACGGGGACGTCCTCGAGCCCGGCCTCCCGCAGCCCCTGGAGGACAGCGGGCACGAGCTCCATGTGGGAGCCGGAGAGGATCGAGAGGCCCACGCAGTGGACGTCCTCGGCGGCGGCAGCGGCGACGATCTGCTCCGGGGTCAGTCGGATGCCCTGGTAGATGACCTCGAAGCCGGCGTCGCGCGCTCGCACGGCCACCTGCTCGGCACCGTTGCTGTGGCCGTCGAGACCCGGCTTCCCGACGAGGAAGCGGAGACGGCCACCGAGCTCCTCCCCGGTCGCCTTCACACGCTCCCGGACCCGGGTGAGAGCTTCGCCGGCGTCAGCTGCACCCACCGAGCCCGAGACGCCGGTGGGCGCACGGAACTCGCCGAAGACGCCGCGCAGGGTGCCGGCCCACTCCCCCGTCGTCACCCCGGCCCGCGCCGCGGCGAGCGTGGCCTCCATGAGGTTCACGTCGGTCTTGGCGTCGGCGGCGAGACGCTCCAGCGCCTGGTCGACGGCGACCTGGTCACGCTGGGCCTTCCACGCCTCGAGGCCGGCCAGGGCGGACTTCTCGGCCTCCGGGTCCGCGGACTGGATCGCCGCGTCCAGGTCAGCGGTCAGCGGGGACGGCTCGGTGGACTCGAACTTGTTGACGCCGACGACGATCTCCTCGCCGGCCTCGATGCGGGCCCGGCGCGTCGCGTGGGCGGTGACGAGCTCGGACTTCATGTAGCCCGACTCGACCGCCGCGACGGCGCCGCCCATGGCCTGCACCTTGTCCATCTCGGCGCGAGCGGCCTCGACGAGCTCAGCGACCTTCTTCTCGACGACGTGGCTGCCGTCGAAGATGTCCGCGTACTCGAGCAGGTCGGACTCGTAGGCGAGCACCTGCTGGAGACGCAGCGACCACTGCTGGTCCCACGGGCGGGGCAGGCCGAGGGCCTCGTTCCAGGCGGGGAGCTGCACGGCACGGGCACGGGCGTTCTTGGAGAGGGTGACACCGAGCATCTCCAGCACGATGCGCTGCACGTTGTTCTCCGGCTGCGCTTCGGTGAGACCGAGCGAGTTGACCTGCACGCCGTAGCGGAAGCGGCGCATCTTCGGGTCCTGGACACCGTAGCGCTCGCGGGTGATCTCGTCCCACAGCTGGACGAACGCACGCATCTTGCACATCTCCTCGACGAAGCGGACGCCCGCGTTGACGAAGAAGGAGATGCGACCGACGACCTTCTCGAAGTCGTCGTCGGAGACCTGACCCGACGCCTTCACGCGGTCGAGCACCGCGATGGCGGTGGAGAGGGCGTACGCGAGCTCCTGCGCGGGCGTCGCTCCGGCCTCCTGCAGGTGGTAGCTGCAGATGTTGATCGGGTTCCACTTGGGGATCTGGTTGATCGTGTAGGCGATCATGTCGGCGGTCAGCCGCAGCGAGTGCTCGGGGCCGAAGACGTAGGTACCTCGCGAGAGGTACTCCTTGATGATGTCGTTCTGGGTCGTGCCAGCGAGCTGGGCAGCCACGTCGGCCGGGTCGAGGTCGGGGTTCTGCTCCTCGGCGGTGACCTGGTAGAGCGCCAGCAGCCACATGGCCGGAGCGTTGATCGTCATCGAGGTGTTCATCTCCGTCAGCGGGATGTCCTCGAAGAGACGTCGCATCTCGCCCAGGTGCGGCACCGGGACCCCGACCTTCCCGACCTCGCCGCGGCTCAGGGGCGAGTCCGGGTCGTAGCCAGTCTGGGTCGGCAGGTCGAACGCGACCGAGAGTCCGGTCTGCCCCTTGGCGAGGTTGTTGCGGTAGAGCGCGTTGGACGCGGCGGCCGTCGAGTGGCCGGCGTAGGTGCGCATCACCCACGGGCGGTCCTTGGCGGGCTGGGGCTCAGTCATGTGCAGATGCTATGCCGAGGCGGACGGACCGGGAACGAGGTCTCGGAGTGGGATATGCCACTTCGGGCACCGACGTGCGCCGACCTGTCACACGAGCGAGTCACGCAGCCGGGCAGACGGGTCACGCGGAGGCTGCGACACGCTCGACCTCCACGATCCTGGCAAGGCGCGAGAGGTGGAGCATCCGCCGCACGGAGGGACCGCACCCGCGAAGGCGCAGGTGCTCGCCCCGACGCGAGGCATGGTGGGTGGCCACGGCGAGGACGCGCAGGGCCGTGACGTCGACCGTGCGCACCTCGGAGAGGTCGACCACGACGTCCCCCTGCTGGGCGAACGTGTCATAGATGGCGTCGCGCACTGCGCCGGTGCTCCGGACGTCGAAGTCCCCCACCAGTCGCAGCGTGCTCCCGTTCGAGTAGATCTCCATGCCACTCAACTCCTTTTCCGGTGCCCGACCACCGGTTCCGGAGGCGTCCCCCGACGCCCCCAGTCGATCCGTCACCCCACCCCGTCGTGTGGTGCTCTCGACCTCTATGACGTCGTTCGTATCCCAAAGAGTTGCCCGAACCAAACATATATTCGGTACGGCGAGACGCACGCCCCGATTATCGGACGCGACTCCACGTAACCCGTCGGTAAAGAACTCTGCGCGCCCGGGCGACGCGGCTCGCCGACGCAAGGGGCCCATGTGACTGGTGCGACTGCCGCTGGCGCGCCTGTCCTCGTACGACCGCACCGGTCGCGACCGGGCCTCCCCCGCTACCCTCGGAGCCATGGTCAACCTCACCCGCATCTACACCCGCACCGGCGACGCCGGCAGGACCCGACTCGGCGACATGAGCGAGACGGCCAAGACCGACCTTCGCCTCGCCGCGTACGCCGACGTCGACGAGGCCAACGCGGCCATCGGCGTGGCCCTGGCGTGTGGTGGCCTCGAAGGACGCATCGACAAGGTGCTCACCCGCATCCAGAACGACCTCTTCGACGTGGGCGCTGACTTCTGCACCCCCGTGGTCCCCGACCCCGAGTACCCCCCGCTGCGCATCGAGCAGGAGTACGTCGACCGGCTCGAGGCGTGGTGCGACGAGTACAACGAAGAGCTGCCCAACCTGCGCTCGTTCATCCTCAACGGCGGGACCCCCGGCGCAGCCCACCTCCACGTCGCCCGCACGGTCGTACGCCGCGCAGAACGCTCCGCGTGGGCCGCGTGGGCCGAGCACGAGGCCACGATGAACATGCTGGCCATCACCTACCTGAACCGGCTCTCGGACCTGCTCTTCATCCTCGCCAGGATCGCCAACCGCGAGAACGGCGACGTGCTGTGGGTGCCGGGAGGCGAGCGCGACTGAGCGCGACCGCTCCCGGTCAGCGCAGGGGCTTGGCGTCCCAGTTGGTCCCGGGAGGGCCGGACTCCAGCCACGACTGGAACCCCATGAGGGAGGACTCGCTCATGGCGAGCTCGACGTCGCCGTTCGGCGTCTGGCAGACGACGACGACGTGCCCGGCGTAGAGGGAACCCTCCTCGGGCCCCTCGGGCTCACGCCTCGCCACGTAAGCGATCTCGTCACGGTTCCACACGCGCATGGGGCGCGGCGACAGCGAGAAGATCCGGAACCACTCCAGCGACTCGCCGGTGTAGCGGCCCACCCCCAGCACCCACCCTCGGCCCGGACGCTGGTCACGCACCCGGTGGCTGAGCTCGAAGGTCGCTCCGTCGCGCGAGATGGTGCGGCGACGCACGACGAGCCAGACGGCAACCACGACGAGGACGAGCAGGAGAAGGACCAGCAGGACGCCCAGGGCGTCCAGTGCGCCGAGCCACCCGTCGTGCATCCGTCCTCCTCCTAGGGCTCCGTGTTGGCACCGATGGAACCATGCTGCTGCGCACGAGTGTGCACCGGCCCTCAAATGCAGCAGGGTGAGCACCCGGTCACCCGGAGTGCTCACCCTGTGTGAAGCTGCTTCTCAGACGCTCACGAAGCCCGCTCGACGGCGCGGACACGAGCCTCCGCGCGACGAACTGCCTCGTCGGCCGCGTCATCGTTCTCGCCGGCTGCCTTGGCACGCTCGAGCTCGCGACGCGCCTTCTCCAGGTCGATCTCGTGCGACATCTCCGCACGCTCCGACAGGATCGACACGCGGTCGTTGGAGACCGACAGGAAACCGGCGTCGACCGCCGCGATCCAGGTCTCACCCTCAGCGGTCTGGATGTCGACGACACCCTCGATGATGACCGACAGGACCGGGGTGTGACCGGGCAGGACACCCATGTCACCCTCGGTGGTCCTGGCGATGACCATCCTCGCCTCCCCCGACCACACGAGGCGGTCGGCGGCGACGAGCTCCACCTGCAGCGTGCCAGCCATCAGAGGTTCTTCTGGATCTCGGCCCACTTGGCCTCGACGTCGTCGAGCCCGCCGCACATGAAGAAGGCCTGCTCGGCGACGTGGTCGTACTCACCGCTGGCGATCTTGTTGAACGCCTCGATGGTGTCGGCCAGCGGAACGGTCGAACCCTCGATGCCGGTGAACTGCTTGGCGACGTAGGTGTTCTGCGAGAGGAAGCGCTGGATGCGACGAGCGCGGTGAACGATCGTCTTGTCCTCCTCCGACAGCTCGTCGACGCCGAGGATGGCGATGATGTCCTGGAGCTCCTTGTTGCGCTGCAGGATCTGCTTCACGCGGATCGCGCAGTCGTAGTGCGCCTGACCGATGTACTGCGGGTCGAGGATGCGCGACGTCGACGTGAGCGGGTCCACGGCCGGGTAGATACCCAGCGAGGCGATGTCACGCGAGAGCTCCGTGGTGGCGTCCAGGTGCGCGAACGTCGTGGCGGGAGCCGGGTCGGTGTAGTCGTCAGCGGGGACGTAGATCGCCTGCATCGACGTGATCGAGTGACCACGCGTCGAGGTGATGCGCTCCTGGAGCTGACCCATCTCGTCGGCCAGGTTCGGCTGGTAACCCACGGCGGACGGCATGCGGCCGAGCAGCGTGGAGACCTCGGAACCGGCCTGCGTGAAGCGGAAGATGTTGTCGACGAAGAGGAGGACGTCCTGCTTCTGCACGTCACGGAAGTACTCCGCCATGGTCAGCGCGGAGAGGGCGACGCGCAGGCGGGTGCCCGGCGGCTCGTCCATCTGGCCGAAGACGAGGGCGACCTTGTCGAAGACGCCGGCCTCCTGCATCTCGACGATCAGGTCGTTGCCCTCACGGGTGCGCTCACCGACACCGGCGAACACCGACACACCACCGTGGTTCTTCGCCACGCGGGCGATCATCTCCTGGATGAGGACGGTCTTGCCGACGCCCGCACCACCGAAGAGGCCGATCTTTCCACCGGTCACGTAGGGGGTCAGGAGGTCGATGACCTTGATCCCGGTCTCGAACATCTGGGTCTTGGACTCCAGCTGGTCGAAGGCCGGAGCCTTGCGGTGGATGCCCCACCGCTCCTTGACGTCGAGCGTCTCGCCCTCTTCGAGGTTGAGGCACTCGCCGATGACGTTGAACACGCGGCCGAGGGTGGCGTCGCCGACCGGGACGCTGATCGAGGTGCCGGTGTCGCGCACCTGGGCACCGCGGACCATGCCGTCGGTCGAGCGCATCGAGATGGCACGAACCATGCCGTCACCGATGTGCTGGGAAACCTCGAGAACGATCGTCTCGGTCTCGCCGTTCAGCTCACGGTCGATCTCGAGGGCGTTGTAGATGGCCGGCATCGCGTCGGTCGGGAACTCGATGTCCACAACCGCGCCGATGACGCGGGAAATGCGTCCGACCCCACCGGCAGCGCCGGCAGTCTGGGTCTCTTCAACAGTGGCAGTCATTTCTCTCACTCACTCCCGGCGTTCGCGTCGGCAAGGGCATTGACGCCACCGACGATCTCGCTGATTTCCTGGGTAATGCCAGCCTGGCGAGCCTGGTTGGCGATTCGCTTGTACTTCTTGATGAGCTCGTCCGCGTTGTCCGTCGCGGACTTCATCGCCTTCTGGCGGGCAGCGAGCTCGGAAGCGGCTGCCTGCAGCAGGGCGAAGAAGATGCGGCTCTGGACGTACTTCGGAAGCAGTGCGTCGAGGACCTCGCTGGGCGAGGGCTCGAACTCGTAGAGCGGGAGGAGCTCGCCCTCGGCCGGAGCCTCGGTGCCCTCCACGACCTCAAGGGGCAGCAGGCGCACGGCCTGCGGCTCCTGCGACAGCATCGAGCGGAAGCGCGTGAAGACCACGTGCACCTCGTCGACACCCGTCTCGTCATCAGCCAGGAAGGCGTCGATCAGCGTCTCACCGATCTCAGCGGCCACGTCGTACGTGGGCTGGTCGGAGAAGCCGGTCCACGACCTGACCACGGCGCGATCACGGAACTTGAAGTAGGCCTCCGCCTTGCGTCCGGTGACGTAGAGGTCGACCTGCTTGCCCTCCTCCTTGAGCTTCTCGATGAGGCGCTCGGCCTCCTTGAGAGCGTTGGTGGAGTAGGCACCCGCCAGGCCACGGTCGCTGGTCACGACCAGGACCGCGGCACGGTTGGAGTCCGTGGGCTCGGTGGTCAGCGGGTGGTCCACGTTGGAGAACGTGGCCACCGCCGACACCGCTCGCGTCAGCTCACGGGCGTACGGCGCTGCCGCCTGTGCCCGCTGCTGCGCCTTGATGATGCGAGACGCAGCAATGAGCTCCATGGCGCGCGTGATCTTCTTCATCGACTCCGTCGACTTGATCCGCGCGCGGTACTCACGCAGCGATACGGCCATCGTCAGCCCCGCTTCTGCTTGACGATCTGCTCCTGCTCGACGTCCTCGTCCTCGAGGGCGACGTGGTCCTCACGGCCAGCCTTGATCGAGTGACCGTCCGAGGTCTCGAACTGGTCGAGGAAGGAGTCGTACGCCTTCACCAGGTCAGCCTCGGTGGCGTCCTCGAACTTCTGCGAGTCGCGGATGGCGGAGAGGATGCCGGCGTGCGAGCGACGCAGGAAGTCGAGGAACTCGGCCTCGAAGCGCAGCACGTCGTCGGTGGGGACGGCGTCCAGGCGGCCGGTGGTACCGGTCCACAGCGAGACGGTCATCTCCTCGACCGGGTAGGGCGAGTACTGCGGCTGCTTGAGCAGGGCCATCAGCTTCTGGCCACGGTCGAGCTGCTGACGCGACGCGGCGTCGAGGTCCGAGGCGAACATCGCGAACGCCTCCATGGCGCGGAACTGCGCCAGGTCGACCTTGAGCGAACCGGTGACGGCCTTGACGGCCTTCGTCATCGCGGCACCACCGACACGCGACACCGAGACACCCACGTCGATGGCGGGGCGCTGGTTGGCGGCGAACAGGTCGGACTGCAGGAAGATCTGTCCGTCGGTGATCGAGATGACGTTGGTCGGGATGAACGCCGAGACGTCGTTGGCCTTGGTCTCGATGATCGGGAGACCCGTCATCGAGCCAGCACCCATGTCGTCGGAGAGCTTCGCGCAACGCTCGAGCAGGCGGGAGTGCAGGTAGAAGACGTCACCCGGGTAGGCCTCGCGGCCCGGCGGGCGGCGCAGCAGCAGCGACACGGAGCGGTACGCTTCGGCCTGCTTGGTCAGGTCGTCGAACACGATGAGGACGTGCTTGCCGTCGTACATCCAGTGCTGGCCGATGGCCGAACCGGTGTAGGGCGCCAGGTACTTGAAGCCAGCCGAGTCGGACGCCGGGGAGGCGACGATGGTGGTGTACTCCAGGGCGCCGGCCTCGGCGAGGGCGCCACGCACGGAGGCGATGGTCGAGCCCTTCTGGCCGATGGCGACGTAGATGCAGCGGACCTGCTTGGCCGGGTCGCCCGACTCCCAGTTCTGCTTCTGGTTGATGATCGTGTCGATGGCGATGGTGGTCTTGCCGGTCGCACGGTCACCGATGATCAGCTGACGCTGACCCCGGCCGATCGGCGTCATGGCGTCGATGGCCTTGATGCCGGTGGCCAGCGGCTCGTGCACCGACTTGCGCTGCATCACGGTGGGAGCCTGGAGCTCCAGCGGGCGGCGGCCGTCGGTGGCGATCTCGCCGAGACCGTCGATCGGGGTGCCCAGCGGGTCGACCACGCGACCGAGGTAGCCCTCGCCCACGGGGACCGAGAGGATCTCGCCGGTGCGGCGCACGACCTGGCCCTCTTCGATCTTGTCGAAGTCACCCAGGACGACGACACCGATCTCGCGGGTGTCGAGGTTCAGGGCGATGCCCAGCGTGCCGTCCTCGAACTCGAGCAGCTCGTTAGCCATGGCGGACGGGAGTCCGGTGACACGGGCGATGCCGTCCGCGGCCTCGGCAACGGTGCCGACCTCTTCGCGGCTGGCAGTCTCGGGCTTGTAGTCCGACACGAAGCGCTGCAACGCGTCCCGGATCTCCTCCGGACGGATCGAAAGCTCCGTCATTTCCTCATCCTTACTTTCGTGTGCTCGAAGTTCTTGTGGGTTGACCCTGCTGAGCGGAGCTCAGACGGCCAGCTTGCGGCGTACGCCGTCGAGGCGGTTCGCGACGGTGCCGTCGATGACCTCGTGGCCGATCTCGACCTTGACGCCGCCGATGACGGCGGGGTCGATCACGACGTTGGCCTGGATCTCACGGTCGTACTCGCGTCCCAGGGCCGCAGTGATGCGGTCCAGGTCGGCGTCCGAGAGAGGCTTGGCGACGGTGACCGTCGCGACGGTCCTGCCGTTCGCCGCAGCGGCGGTCTGCTGGTAGCTGTCGAGCGCGACCGAGACCGTACGGTGCGTACCGGTCAGGGCCTGGTCGACCAGGGCGATGGTGGCGGGCAGGGTCTTGCCGGCGAGCAGACCGTGGACGAGCTCGCGCTTGTCCTTGGTGGAGCGGGCCGGGTCGGACAACGCCGAACGAAGGTCCGGGTTGGCCTGGAAGACCTGACCCACGGTGAACAGCTCGGCGGAGAGACGCGTGGCGTCGTCACCGGAGGACTTGACCGTGGCGACCACCCCCAGCTCCTCGAGGGCCCGAGGGAGGTCGCGCGGGAGGGTCCAACGGCGGACCACGGCGTCACCGAGCAAAGCGACGACGGGCGCCGACACCTTGCCGGTGAAGAGCTCCTTGACAAGGCCGGCCTTCGCCGCCGCGTCGACCGACACGTCGGTCGCGATTCGGCGAAGGGCCGGCTCGTCGCGAAGCACCTCAGCCACCGAGAACAGGTCAGCACCGACCTGTGCAGCGTCGTCGGCCTGATCCAGCGTGCCGTCGATGGCACGGGTCAGAGCGTCGAACGCCTCGGCAGAAGCACCACGGAAGTTCATCAGTTGGCGCCTTCCAGCTCGGCCAGGAAACGCTCGACGACACGGCTCGAACGAGCGTCGTCGTCGAGGCTCTCGCCGACGATGGAACCGGCCAGACCGGCGGCCAGGCCACCGACCTCGGCACGGAGCGAGGTGATCGCCTGCTGGCGCTCCGCCTCGATCTGGGCCTTGCCGGTCTCCAGGATGCGGTTGGCCTCCGCGGTGGCCTGCTCGCGCATCTCGACGACGATCGCGGCACCCTGCTCACGCGCTTCCTCGCGGATGCGAGCAGCCTCGTGACGGGCCTCGGAGAGCTGGCGGTCGAGCTCGGCGAGCTTGGCGTCGGCCTCGGCCTGCTTCGTCTCCGCAGCGGCCAGACCACCTTCGATGGCAGCCGTGCGCTCAGCGTACGTCTGCTCGAAGGCAGGCACGATGAACTTCTTCACCAGGATCACGAGGATCGTGAAGAAGAGCGCCGCGAGGAGGATCTCGATCGGGTGCGGGATGAGGGGGTTGAGTCCCTCGTCGCCCGCGGCCCGGATGACCTCAGTCTGCATGGGCAGGTCCTTCAGTTCGGATCAGTCGGATGTGGCAGCGTGACAGCGTCAGGCGCCGAGCACGAAGGCCAGGGCGATGCCGATGATGGCGAGCGCCTCGGCGAGGGCGAAGCCCAGGATCGCGATGGGCTGGAGGCGACCCTGCGACTCCGGCTGGCGAGCCACACCGTTGATGTAGGCCGCGAAGATCAGGCCGACGGCGAGGCCGGGGCCGATCGTCGCGACACCGTAACCGAGCATGTTGAGAGAGCCTTCCACGGCTTCTTCCTTTCGTAGTTCCCAAGGGCCTGGGAATGGGTGGTGTTCGGTTGGTTCAAGCAGGTCCGGTCAAGCCGGACCAGGTCTGTGGATCAGTGCTCGTCGGCGATGGCGCCGGCGATGTACATGGCGGTCAGCAGGACGAAGACGTAGGCCTGCAGGAACATGACCAGCATCTCGAGGACGCAGATCAGCATGAACATCACGAAGGAGACGAGGCCGGCGCCGATGTAGACGCCACCCATCTCGGCGATGAGGTACTCGCCACCGAGCGCGAAGAGCAGCAGCAGGATGTGACCCGCGAACATGTTGGCGAAGAGACGCAGCGCCAGCGTGACCGGACGGACCACGATGTTGGAGAAGAACTCCAGCGGGATCAGCAGGGCCAGGACGGGGCCGTGCACGCCTGCCGGCACGGTCTGGTGCTTCAGGTAGCCGATGAAGCCGTGCTTGGTGATGCCGACCCAGTTGTAGACGGCCCAGGCGATGATCGCGAGGGCGTACGCCACGCCGGAGCGTGACGTCGACGGCAGCTGGACCATGGGGATCAGCCCGAAGTAGTTGTTGACCAGGATGAAGAAGAACATCGAGACCAGGAACGGCACGAACCGCATGAAGTCGTGGCTGCCGATGTTGTCCCGGGCCAGGCTGTTACGCACCATGCCGTAGCCGGCCTCACCCATGTACTGCAGCTTCCCGGGGACCATGGCTCGCTTGCGCGAGGCGTAGTAGAAGAAGGCGAAGATCAGGACGACCGAGAGGGCCAGCTGAATCATCGGCTTCGTCACGCCCAGGTACATCGTCTGCCCGAGGAACTCGAACGTCGGGGCGGTCTCCTGGGTGTAGCCGACCGGGGGGAGGTTGAAGTCGCCCGGACCAGGAGGGGTGAACCCCTCGGTCGGAATCGCGGTCATCGCGATCGCACTCACGCTGTCTCCTGTGTCTGCCGCACTGTCAGGTCTTGTTCTCGTCGCTGTTCTCGTCGCTCGGCGGTGGCGTCACACTGAACGCCTTGTGGGTCATGTAGATGCCCAGCCCCGCTCCCGCGACGATGCCGATGGCCACCATGAAGTTGGTGCCCCACCACTGGTCGAGGCCCCATCCCGCCAGTCCGTAGACCGCCACGCCGGAGACCAGGTATCCGAACGCGCTCCAGGGGTCCTGGCGCGGCTTGTCGGACGGGGGTTCCTCGGCGCGACCGTGGGGTGAGTTCTTCTTGGCCATCGCGGGGCCGAGAATAGCAGTCCCGGATCCTCATCCCTCACTCACCTCCCGGGCTTGGGACTCCGAGGAGCGCGGGAGGTCGTACAGCGGGATGCGGGCACGGCTGGAGAGCCAGATCTGGGCGGCACTCCAGGTCATGCTGGCGATCACGACGCCCACGATGAGCCACACGGCGTCGGCCGCGCCGTCGCCGGAGCCGTCGAGCGCACCCGACCGGACGAGGAGCAGGAAGAAGGCGCCCATCAGCACGATCTGGAGCACGTAGGTCATCAGGGCGACCAGGAGCGACAGGGACGGCACGGCCCGCGCGGCAACGTGCACCACGTAGGTGCCGAAGGCCATCACCACCACCACCGGGAAGGCCCCAGCGGCGGCACCAGCCGCCGCGTCCGAGCCGCCGAGGAGGGCCCCCAGACCCGTCACGACGACGGCCACGCCCAGCGCCAGTGCCGTCACCCCAGCGAGGACACGCGCTCCCGGGTCACGGGGGCGTTCAGTCGACTCGGTCGTCATGGGGGCGGCCGTTCTGTGCAGGTCAGCGGGCGGTACGACGCCGGGGCGTCGCGCTCGTGAAAACTATCACAAAGTCGGTGCGGCGTCGGAATCCTCGGGCTCCCCCGGCAGGGGCGCACCCATGAGGTGGGGCGTGGGCATGCGTGGGAGCAGGAAGGTGAGGGCGATCACCAACGCCGTGGCGAGGACCATGACGACTGCGATCACCACGCCGCTGTAGAGGCTCACCAGGACGGCACCGAAGCTGATCAGCGCGGCCCACAACCACATGATGAAGACGGCACGCCGCTGGGAGTGCCCGATCTCCAGGAGCCGGTGGTGCAGGTGTTCCTTGTCGGGGGCGAAGGGCGAGCGACCGGCACGCGTGCGTCGTACGACGGCGAGCAGCAGGTCGGTCATCGGGACGATGAGCAGCGAGACGGGGAGCAGGAGCGGCAGCAGGACCGCCCACCCCGGACTGCTGCCCTCGGCGCCGAAGCTGATCTCGGAGCCGTCGAACTGTCCGGTGAGGGTCAGGGCGCTGGCCGACATGACGAGGCCGATCAGCATCGACCCCGAGTCACCCATGAAGAGCCTGGCCGGATGGAAGTTGTGCGGCAGGAACCCGGCGCAGGCACCCGCGAGCGCGGCACTGAGCAGGGCGCCGGTCGTCGCCAGCGTGACGCCGTTGAAGTCGGAGAGCTGGTAGCAGAAGAGGAAGAAGGCCGCGGCTCCGATGCCGACGACCCCGGAGGCGAGCCCGTCCAGTCCGTCGACCATGTTGACCGCGTTGACGGTCGTCACCACCAGCAGGACGGTCAGCAGGGCGCCCTCCTCGTTGGTCAGGATGAACTGCGAGTCCGCTCCGCCGGGGAAGAAGTAGAACTTCACCTCGAAGACGACCAGGAGACCGGCCGCGAGCACCTGTCCCCCGAGCTTCGTCAACGCGTTGATGTCGAAGATGTCGTCGAGCACCCCGACCGCGCAGATGAGCGCCCCGGCGATGAGCACGGAGCCGGCGTCACGGAAGACGAAGGGATCGCTCTGCGAGAGGAACGGCAGGTGCTGCGCCACGACGTACGCCGCGACGAGGCCCCCGAGCATGGCCACGCCACCCAGGTAGGGGATCGGTTCGGCGTGGACGTCGCGGTCGCGCACCGCCGCCACCGCACCGGTGCGGATCGCCAGCTCCCGCGCGATGACGGTCAGCAGGTAGGTGGTGGCCGCCGCGACGAGGAAGACCAGGAGGAACTCACGCATCAGGCCTGACCGTCGCCCTCGGCCTCTCCAGCGTCAGCAACAGGTCCAGCGTCAGCAACGGGTCCAGCGTCAGCGGCCGACTCGGCGTCGTCGAAGACGCCCTCGCCCGTCAGCGCCACCCCGAGCGGCTCGAGCACGGCGCGCAGCTGCTCCTGCGAGACGGCACCCATCCGCAGGACGCGGCACTCGTCGCCGGTGAGGTCGACGATCGTGGAGGGCACCATGCCAGGGGCGAGTCCGGCGTCGACGAAGACGGCGACGCTGTCACCGAGCATCTCCACGGCCTCGTCGACGTTGAGCGCCGCAGCGTCACCGGTGGTGTTCGCGGAGCTGACGGCCAGCGGGCCGGTCCGCTCGAGCACCGCGAGGGCGACCTCGTGGTCGGGCATGCGGACCGCGACCGTTCCGCGGGTCTCCCCCAGGTCCCACTTCAGGGAGGACTGCTGGTGGCACACGATCGTCAGCGGCCCGGGCCAGAACTCGGCCACGAGGGCCCGTCCCCACTCAGGGAGGTCGGTCGCCAGCGCGTCGAGGGTGACCGCGCTGCTGACCAGGACGGGCGGCGGCATGTCGCGGCCACGTCCCTTGGCGGCGAGCAACGCCTGCACGGCCTGGGGCTCGAAGGCGTCGGCCGCCAGGCCGTAGACGGTGTCAGTCGGGATGACGACGAGCTCGCCGCGATTCACGGCCAGGCTCGCTGCCTCGACGGCGGCATCACGCTCGGTCTCGGTGGTGGTGCTCAGTCGCATGGTGCTCATCGTGCCAGCCTCGCCGTCAGGAAGCGCGCGCGACCAGCCAAATCTTTGTGGTCCCGCACGTCGCTCCACCGTCCGGTGGCGACGAACACGCCCGGAGCGCTCTCCCCCTGCACGTCGGCGTGCTCGGCCCCGAGGACCCCGCCGGTGCGCAGCAGGCGCGCGCCGCGCTCCTCCAGGACGCGCATTGCCTCGAGCCCGTCCTCCCCGGAGAAGAGAGCCAGGTGCGGGTCGTGGTCGCGTGCCTCCACGGCGACCGACTCCCACGCCTCCAGCGGGATGTAGGGCGGGTTGCACACCAGGACGTCGACCGTCCCGGCCAGGTCGTCGAACGCGTGCGCCATGTCACCGCGTCGGAGGTCGACGCCGGTGCCGGCCAGGTTGCGCTCCGCCCAGGCGTGGGCGTGGGGGTCCATCTCGACGGCGTGCACCCGCGCGCCCGGGACCTCGTCTGCGACGGCCTTGGCGATCGCTCCTGACCCGGTGCACAGGTCGACCACGACGGGCTCCTCGATTCCCGCGCAGGACTCGATGGCCCAGCCGGCGAGGAGCTCGGTCTCGGGCCGGGGGACGAAGACGCCGGGACCGACGGCCAGCTCGACGTGGCGGAACCACGCGCGGCCCGTCAGGTGCTGCAACGGGATCCGCTGCGCCCTGCGCTCCACCAGGGCCTCGATCGCCGCGGCGTCTGCCTCGCTGACGTCGTCGACCAGGTCGAGGCGGCCCAGTCCGACCCCCAGGACGTGGGAGACCAAGAGGCTCACGTCGGCCTCCGGAGAGGCGACGCCGGCGTCGTCCAGCCGCGCCGCCCAGGCGCGACGACGTGTCTGCAGGGACACGGCTCAGTCCTCCAGCTCGGCCAGTCGGGCCTCGAGGTCGGCTGCGACGCAGGAGTCGATGACCGGCCCCAGGTCGCCGTCGAGGACCTGGTCGAGGTTGTAGGACTTGTAGCCCGTGCGGTGGTCGGAGATCCGGTTCTCGGGGTAGTTGTAGGTGCGGATCCGCTCCGACCTGTCGACCGTACGCACCTGGGATCGGCGCGCCTCGGAGGCCTCGGCGTCCGCGGCGTCCTGGGCCGCGGTGAGCAGCCGGGCCCGCAGGATGCGCATCGCCTGCTCCTTGTTCTGGAGCTGCGACTTCTCGTTCTGGCAGCTGACCACGATCCCTGTGGGGAGATGGGTGATCCGGACAGCTGAGTCGGTGGTGTTGACGCTCTGCCCGCCGGGGCCGGAGCTGCGGAACACGTCGATGCGCAGGTCGTTGTCGTCCACCGACACGTCGACCTGCTCGGCCTCGGGCATCACCAGGACGCCGGCTGCGGAGGTGTGCACGCGGCCCTGCGACTCGGTCACGGGGACCCGCTGCACGCGGTGCACGCCGCCCTCGAACTTGAGCAGGGCGTACGGCGCTCCCCCGGGCTCCACGGTGCCGCGCGCCTTCACGGCGACGGTGACCGACTTGAAGCCGCCGAGGTCGGAGACGTTGGAGTCGAGGATCTCCACCGACCACCCGGCGCGCTCGGCGTAGCGGGTGTACATGCGCAGGAGGTCGGCAGCGAAGAGCGCCGACTCCTCGCCGCCCTCCCCCGACTTGATCTCGAGCAGGGCGTCCTTGCGGTCGGCGGGGTCGCGCGGGACGAGGAGGTGTCGCAACCGCTCCTCGGCGACGGGGATGCGCGCCGCGAGGGCCTCCGCCTCCTCGGCGAAGTCGGGGTCGTCGGAGGCCAGCTCACGGGCGGCGGTCAGGTCGTCCTGGAGACCGGTCCACTCGCGCCACGCGACGATCACGGCCGACAGCTCGGCGTAGCGCTGGTTGAGCTGCTTGGCGAGCCGCTGGTCGGCGTGCGTCTCCGGGGCGGCCAGACGCTGCTCGAGATCGGCGTGCTCGGCGACCATGCCTTCGACGGCCTCGAACAAGGTTCAACTCCTGCTGTGACGAGCGACCCGAGGCGCGGCGTACGCCCCGGGGAAATGACCGACGCCGGCCACCCACCGAAGTGGGGACCGGCGTCGACGAGGCACTTACTTCTTGCCGTACCGGGCCTCGAAGCGGGCCACGCGGCCGCCGGTGTCGAGGATCTTCTGCTTGCCGGTGTAGAACGGGTGGCAGTTCGAGCAGACGTCGGCGTGGAGCTTGCCGGACGGCGCCGTGCTGCGGGTGGTGAACGAGGCGCCGCAGGTGCAGGTGACCGCGGTCTCCACGTACTCGGGGTGAATGTTCTTCTGCATGTCTTCCTCTCCTGGTCGCCGGGTCGCGCGTGCCTGGTGCAACGCGCGTGAGCCGGTACCAAGGATCGATTCTGCCACTGTGGTGGTCGGAGCCAGAAATCCGGACCGCACCGGGGCGGTCGACGGGTTCAGCGGTTGAGCAGCGTCTCGACGCGAGCGGCGAGCTCACGAGGGCTGAACGGCTTCGTGATGTAGTCGTCGGCGCCGGAGTCGAAGCCGGTCTCACGGTCGGACTCCTGCGCCCGCGCCGTCAGCAGGATGATGGGCAGGTCGGCGAGGCCGGGCTCCTCCCGGATGATCCGCACGGCCTCCAGCCCGGACATGCCGGGCATCATCACGTCGAGGACGGCCAGGTCCGGACGACGCCGGCGTGCCTCCTCGACGGCAGAGGTGCCGTCGGCCACCGCCACGACCTCGTGCCCGAGGGTGGAGAGCTTGAACTCGACCAGTTCGCGGATGTCCACGTCGTCGTCGGCAACGAGGATGTGCGCCATGAGTGTGAGTGACCCCTTCATCGTGGTGACGTGCCGTGAGCCTAGGTGCAGCGGGGCACTCCGGAGAGCGATTGAGGGAAGCGGGAGCCGTGAGGCTCCCGCTTTCCCCCAATTCAGGTACTGATCTGAGGCAGACCGAGGTCAGCCCTTGAGCAGAGCCTCAGGAGTGGACTGCTGGACCCGGTTGAGGAACTCGACGTTGTTCTGCGTCTTCCCCATCCGAGCGAGCACGGCCTCCAGCGCAACCAACGGTTCCACGTCCATCAGCGCCGTACGCAGCTTGAGCAGGATCTGCTGCTCCTGCTCGCCGAGCAGGTGCTCCTCGCGGCGGGTGGACGAGGCCACCACGTCGACCGGCGGGAAGATCCGCCGGCGGGCGAGCTCGCCGCGCAGCACCAGCTCCATGTTGGCCGTGCCGGCGAACTCCTCGAAGATCGCGTCGTCGGAGGACGACCCGGTCTCGACGATGGCCGTGGCCAAGATCGTCAGGGAGCCGCCGTCCTCGACGTTGCGGGCAGCCCCGAAGAGCTGCTTGGCGGGGTGCAGCGCCGCGGCGTCCACTCCCCCGTGCACGACCTTGCCGCTGGCCGGCGCGACCGTCTGGTAGGCGCGACCGAGGCTGGTCAGCGAGTCCATCAGCACCACCACGTCGTGCCCCAGCTCGACCAGGCGCTTGGCCCGCTCGACCGCGAGCTCGGCAATCAGGATGTGGTCACCGGCCGGGCGGTCGAACGTGGAGGCGATGACCTCACCCCGGATCGAGCGCTGGTAGTCGGTCACCTCCTCGGGCCGCTCGTCGATGAGCACGACCATGAGGTGGCACTCAGGGTTGTTGCGGCTCACCGAGCTCGCGATGGCCCCGACCACCTCGGTCTTGCCGGAGCGCGGCGGCGCGACGACCAGGCCGCGCTGGCCCTTGCCGATCGGCGCGGCGACGTCGACCACCCGACCGAGGAGGTTGGTGTCGTCGGTCTCCAGCCGGAGCCGCTCCTCCGGGTGGATCGGGGTGAACTCGCTGAACTCCGGGCGCTCCTTGGCGTTCTCGGGGTCCATCCCGTTGACGGAGTCGATGCGAACCATCGGGTTGAACTTCTCCCGACGCTCGCCCTCACGCGGGTGGCGGACCTGACCGACGAGGGCGTCTCCGCGACGCAGTCCGTACTTGCGGACCATCGAGAGCGACAGGTAGACGTCGTCGGGCCCCGGCAGGTAGCCGCTGGTGCGGACGAAGGCGTAGTTGTCGAGCACGTCGAGGATGCCCGCCGCCGGGACGAGCACGTCGTCCTCGAGGATCGTCGTGTCCGGCTCGGCGCGGCCCGGACGCCCGGTGCTGCGCTCGCGGCCCCGGCGACGGCGGCTGCGACGGCCCGTGCCGTCGTCGTCGTAGTCGTCGTCGTCGCGGTTCTGGTTCTGGTCCTGCTTGCCCTGCTGCTGACCCTTGGCCGGGCTCTGGCCGCCCTGGTCCTGCTTGCCCTGGTTCTGGTCCTGCTGGCCGGACCTGTCCTGGCCCTTGTCCTGGGTGCGCTCCTGGCTGCGGTCCTGACCCTTGCCCTGCTTGCCCGACTTGTCCTTCTTGGGCTGGTCCTGCTTCGCCTGGTCCTGCTTCGGCTGGTCCTGCTTCGGCTGGTCCTGCTTGGCCTGCTGCCCCTTGGCCGACTGGTCGGCCTTCTGGGCACGGGGCTGGTCACCCTGCTGGTCCTGCTGCTGACCCTGGCGGCTGCGCTCGCGCCGTCGCTCCCCACCCTGCGAGGGCTGCGCGCCGGCCTCGGCGGTCGCCTCGGCAGCGGCCTCCGGGGCTGCGTCACCCTGCGGCGACACCGACGCGTCGGCGGCACTGCGGGAGGCACGCGTGGCGCGCTCACCCCGCGTACGCTGCGTGGTGCGCACGGCCGGAGCCTGCGCCCCCTCGCCAGCGGCGGCGTCCGGCGACGTCTCCGGCTGGGCACTCCTCTGGGCGTGCGCGTCCTGGGTCGCCTTGATGGCCTCGATCAGCTGCGCCTTCTTCATGGAGGCGGCACCCTGGATGCCGATCCCCTGCGCGACTGCCTTCAGGTCGGCCAGCAGCATGGAGTTGATGCTGGTGGCCTTCTTCTTCGGCGCAGCAGCGCCGGTTTCGCCTGTCTCGCTCACGTGAGCCCTTCCCACGTTCGGTGCTGGCTCGAGGAGGCCAGCACGACTCTTGAACTTGCTCGCTTCGGCGGGCTGCTAACGCCCTGGATCCTGGCGAGAAGGTCACCCTCGATGGCAGACGCCAGAGTCGGGTGGATGCGCCGAGTGGCGCGTCGCCCACGCTACCACCAGGGATGGGCCTGCGCGTGAGACCGCGCTCACGGCCAAAGCACCACACCCGACGCGGTGCCGGCAGGCATCCACGTCGGGTGGGGGGCGTCGATCGTGAGTCGTTGATCAGTGCTGGAGGTGAGTGCTCGCTGCGATCACTCGACGCGGGCGCCGTGGCTGTCCACCGGCAGGTGGCGAGCCGTCCACCCCTGCGGGCAACGCTCCAGCAGCGCCGGCACCGAGGAGACGTCCGTCAGGGCGAGCACGGTGGGGCCGGCACCAGAGACCACGGCGGGGACGCCGGCGGCGCGCAGCTCGCGTACGAGCACGAGCGAGTCCGGCATCGCGGGCTCGCGGTAGTCCTGGTGCAGCTTGTCCTCGGTGGCCGTCAGCAACCACTCGGGGCGGGAGGTCAGGGCGGCGACCAGCAGGGCGGCACGACCGGCGTTGGCGGCGGCCTCGGCGTGCGGGACCGTCGCCGGCAGCAGGCCGCGGGCCACCTTCGTGGCCACCGGCTCGGTGGGCACGAACGCCACGGTGGTGACGCGGGGGTCGACCGGCACCTTGACCGAGAACCACCGCTCCCCGTCGTGACCGGCGATGGTGAAGCCGCCGTACATCGCCGGAGCGACGTTGTCGGGGTGGCCCTCCAGCCCGGCCGCGAGCCGGAAGATGGCGTCGTCGTCGAGGAGCAGCTGACCTCCGGCGACCATCGCCCGGGCCAGGACGAGGCCACCGACGATGGCGGCCGAGGACGACCCCATGCCGCGCGTGTGCGGGATGACGTTCTTGCAGACCAGTGAGAAGCCGGGCGGCTCCGACCCCATCGCACGGAAGCCCATCCGCATCGCGCGGACGACCAGGTGGGACTCGTCGCGCGGGACGTCGGCCGCGCCCTGGCCGCGTACGTCCACCTCGATGCCGCCCGAGGTCACCTCGGCGACGAGCTCGTCACGCGTGCCCAGCGCCAGGCCGAGCGCGTCGAACCCGGGCCCCAGGTTGGCGGACGTGGCGGGGACGGTGACGCGCACCGGCCCCTCGACGAACGTCGCCACCCTCAGGCCAGTCCGGCGGCCCGCGCGGCCTCGTCGACGTCGGCGTCGACCACGACGTCGACGAGCTGACCGAAGCCCTCGAGCGCGGTGGCGGTGTCCTTGAGACCGTGACCGGTGACCGTGATGACGATCTGCTTGCCGGAGAAGTCCTCACCCGCAGCCACAGCCTTGAGCAGGCCTGCGACACCAGCGGCGGAGGCCGGCTCGACGAAGACCCCGTCCTTCGACGCGAGCTGGGTCTGGGCGGCGAGGATCTCGTCGTCGCTGAGCGCGGTGAACGAGCCACCGGACTCCTCCTTCGCGGCGACCGCGAGGTCCCACGAAGCCGGGTTGCCGATGCGGATCGCGGTGGCCTTGGTCTCCGGGTCGGCGACCGGCGCACCGTTGACGAGCGGGGCGGCACCCTCGGCCTGGAAGCCGCGCATCACCGGGCGGCGGGTGGACTTGCCGAGCTTCGCGTACTCGCTGTAGCCCATCCAGTAGGCGGAGATGTTGCCCGCGTTGCCGACCGGGAGGAAGTGCAGCTCGGGGGCGTCGCCGAGGAAGTCGACGATCTCGAACGCCGCGGTCTTCTGACCCTGGAGGCGAGCCGGGTTGACCGAGTTGACCAGCGCGACCGGGTACTTCTCGCTCAGCTCGCGCGCCATGCGCAGGCAGTCGTCGAAGTTGCCGCGGACCATGATCACCTGACCGCCGTGCAGGATGGCCTGGGCCATCTTGCCCGCGGCGATCTTGCCCTCGGGGACGAGGACGAGGGGCTTGAGGCCGGCCTTGGCGGCGTACGCGGCCATGGACGCGGAGGTGTTGCCCGTCGAGGCGCAGACGCACGCCTTGGCGCCCTCGTGGACGGCGACCGACATCGCGGTCGTCATGCCGCGGTCCTTGAAGGAGCCGGTGGGGTTGTTGCCCTCGACCTTGAGCCACACCTCTGCGCCGGTCAGGCCGGAGAGCCAGCCCGAGTCGACGAGCGGGGTGCCGCCCTCGCGCAGCGTCACCGCCGGGGTGCCCTCGGGGATGTCGAGGAGGTGGCGGTACTCCTCGATCACGCCTCGCCACTGGTGCACGGTCATTCCGACTCTCCTTCCACGCGCATCACCGAGGTGACCTCGCGGACGATCTCCATGCCCCGCAACTGCTCGACGGTGGCACTCAGCTGGGCGTCCGTGGCCTGGTGCGAGACGACGACGAGCTGTGCGTCGGCGCCACGACCCTCCTGACGGACGATCTGGATCGAGACACCGTTGTCTGCGAACGCTTGGGCGACCGCCGCGAGCACGCCCGCGCGGTCCTGCACGTCGATGGCGACGTGGTAGCGGGTGACGGTCTCCCCCATCGGACGCACCGCGCGGTCCGCGTAGGCGGACTCACCGACACCAGTGGTGTCGTTCAGGCGGTTGCGGCCCACGGTGACGAGGTCGCCGAGGACGGCCGACGCGGTGGGCGAACCACCGGCGCCGGGACCGTAGAACATGAGCTGGCCGGCCGCCTCGGACTCCACGAAGACCGCGTTGTAGGCCTCGCGAACGCTCGCGAGGGGGTGGGAACGCGGGATCATCGCCGGGTGCACGCGCACCGCGACCTGGTCGTCGCGCAGCTCGGCGATGGCCAGCAGCTTGACCACGGCACCCATGTCTCGCGCGGACGCCACGTCGGCGGCCGAGACCTCGGAGATGCCCTCGCGGTACACGTCCTGCGCGGTCACCCGGGTGTGGAAGGCGAGGCTGGCCAGGATGGCGGCCTTGGCCGCGGCGTCGAAGCCCTCGACGTCGGCCGTCGGGTCGGCCTCGGCGTAGCCCAGGTCCTGGGCCTCCTCCAGCGCCTCGGCGAAGCCCGCGCCGGAGGTGTCCATCTTGTCGAGGATGAAGTTCGTGGTGCCGTTGACGATGCCGAGCACGCGGGTGACGCGGTCACCGGCGAGCGACTCGCGCAGCGGGCGCAGGATCGGGATCGCTCCCGCGACGGCGGCCTCGTAGTAGAGGTCGCGACCGGCCTTCGAGGCGGCCTCGAAGAGCGTCGGGCCGTCCTCGGCGAGCAGCGCCTTGTTGGCGGTCACGACGGAGGCGCCCGACTCCAGCGCCTTGAGGATCAGGGTGCGGGCGGGCTCGATGCCACCGATGACCTCGACCACGACGTCGACGTCCTCGCGGGTCACCAACGCCTCGGCGTCGGTCGTCAGGAGTCCGGCCGGCACATCCACCTCGCGCGGGGCGTCGAGGCGGCGCACGGAGACGCCGACCAGCTCCACCGGAGCCCCCACCCGTGCCTCGAGGTCGCCCGCCTGCTCGGTCAGGAGCCGGACCACCTGGGAGCCCACCGAGCCGCAGCCCAGGAGCGCCACCTTCAACGGCTTGTTGCTCATGATTCACCCATGTCGGTTGCCAACAGATCTTCCTCGGTCTCGCGGCGCACGATCACTCGTGACGCCCCGTTGCGCACGGCGACCACCGGGGGCCGCAGCGCGTGGTTGTAGTTCGACGCCATCGAGCGGCAGTACGCGCCCGTCGCCGGCACCGCGAGCAGGTCGCCGGCGGTCACGTCGGAGGGCAGGAACTCGTCCTTGACGACGACGTCGCCCGCCTCGCAGTGCTTGCCGACGACGCGCGCCAGCCGAGGCGGCGCCTCGGAGCTGCGGTTGGCGAGCGTGCAGGAGTAGTCGGCGTCGTAGAGCGCGGTGCGGATGTTGTCGCTCATCCCGCCGTCGACGCTGACGTAGAGCCGGGTGGCGCCGCCGTCGAGGGCCACGTCCTTGACGGTGCCCACCTCGTAGACCGTGCACATCGACGGTCCCACGATCGCGCGGCCCGGCTCGATGGAGAGGCGCGGGGCGGAGATGCCCAGCCCGCGGCACTCGTGGGCGACGATCGCGGCCATCTCCGCGGCGAGCCTCGCCGGGGTCGAGGGGTCGTCCTGGGTGGTGTAGGCGATGCCGAACCCTCCGCCGAGGTCCATCTCCGGCATCGTCACGCCCAGCTCACTCGCCACTCGGGCGTGCAGGGCCAGGACGCGGCGTGCCGCCACCTCGAAGCCTGAGGAGTCGAAGATCTGGCTGCCGATGTGGGAGTGGAGACCCAGCAGGGTGACGCCCGGGGCCTCGGAGAGACGGCGTACGGCCTCGAAGGCGTCGCCCGACGTGATCGAGAAGCCGAACTTCTGGTCCTCGTGGGCGGTCGCGATGTATTCGTGGGTGTGCGCCTCGACGCCCGCGGTGACGCGGACCATCACGCGTACGTCGGGCTCGCCGGCGCCGCTGCGGCGCTCGCCGAGCGCGGTGACGCGGGCGACCTCGTCGAAGGAGTCGACGATGATCCGCCCGACCCCCAGCTCGACGGCGCGCGCGATCTCCGCAGGCGTCTTGTTGTTGCCGTGGTAGCCCACCCGCGCCATGTCGACACCGGCACGCTGCGCGACGAGCAGCTCTCCGGAGCTGCACACGTCGAGGCAGAGGCCCTCCTCGGCGATCCACTTGGCGACGGCCACGCTCAGGAACGCCTTGCCCGCGTAGTAGACGTCGAAGTCGGCGAACGCGTCGCGGAAGGCGCGAGCGCGCGCCCGGAAGTCGTCCTCGTCCAGGACGTACGCCGGGGAGCCGTGCTCCGCGACGAGGTCCGTCAGCTTCACGCCGGCGACCTCGAGCACGCCGTCGACCTTGCGAGCGTGGTCCGACCACAGCTGCGGCACGAGCGCGTTGGGGTCGAGGGGCTCACGGAGCCATGTGGGTCCGCGCAGCGCGCCGGAGGCGTGGGCCCAGCCGGCCTCGTGGGTCGTGCTCACATCCGCTCCGGGGCGGAGACACCGAGCAGGTCGAGGCCGTTGGCCAGGACCGTACGGGTCGCGGCCACGAGCAGCAGGCGCGCTGCGTGCAGGGCGCCCGGCTCCTCGTCACCCATCGGCAGGACGCGGCAGCTGTCGTAGAACCGGTGGTAGGTGCCGGCGAGGTCCTCGAGGTAGCGGGCCACGCGGTGCGGCTCGCGGAGCTCGGCGGCGCTGGCGACGACGCGCGGGAACTCGGCCAGCGCGCGCAGGAGGTCGCCCTCCTTCTCGTGGGAGAGCAGGGAGGGGTCGAACTCCTCGCCGGCCGGGGCCAGCCCCAGGTCGGCGCCGTTGCGCAGGATCGAGCAGACGCGCGCGTGGGCGTACTGCACGTAGTAGACCGGGTTGTCGTTGCTCGCCTTGGCCCACAGGTCGAGGTCGAGGTCGATGTTGGAGTCGGAGCTGTAACGGGCCAGGGCGTAGCGCGCGGCGTCGACGCCGATCGCGCCCACGAGGTCGTCGATGGTGACGACGGTGCCGGCCCGCTTGGACATGCGCATCGGCTGGCCCTCACGCAGCAGGTTGACCATCTGGCCGATGAGGATCTCGAGGTTGGTGCCGGGGGTGTCGCCGAACGCGGCGCACATGGCCATCATCCGACCGACGTAGCCGTGGTGGTCGGCCCCGAGCATGATCAGGCACCGGTCGAAGCCACGCTCGCGCTTGTCGAGGTAGTAGGCGAGGTCGCCGGAGAGGTAGGCGCCCTGACCGTCGGACTTGATGATCACCCGGTCCTTGTCGTCACCGAACTTCTCGGTGGCCAGCCAGATGGCGCCGTCCTTCTCGTAGGTGTTGCCGAGCTCGGTGAGACGCGCGACCGCACGGTCGACGGCACCGGACTTGTGCAGCGCGTCCTCGTGGAAGTAGACGTCGAAGTCGACCCCGAAGTCGTGCAGGCTCTTCTTGATCTCGGCGAACATCATGTCGACGCCGACCGATCGGAAGATCTCCTGCGCGGTCTCCTCGTCGGCCTCGAGGGCGTCCGGGCGCTCGGCGACCACGGCGGCGGCGATGTCGTGGATGTACTGCCCGCCGTAGCCGTCCTCGGGCGTCGGCAGGCCCTTCGCGGCCGCCAGCAACGAGCCGCTGAACCGGTCGATCTGGCCACCGTGGTCGTTGAAGTAGTACTCCCGGGTGACGACGGCGCCGGTCTTGGTGAAGATCCGGCCCAGCGCGTCACCGACCGCGGCCCAGCGCACGCCACCGATGTGGATGGGGCCGGTCGGGTTGGCGGAGACGAACTCGAGGTTGATCTTCTCGCCGGCGAACGCGTCGGAGGCGCCGTACGCCTGACCCGCGGCGACGATGTCGGCGGCGACGCGGCCCTGGGCGCCGGCGGCCACCGTGATGTTGAGGAAGCCGGGTCCGGCGACCTCGACGGCGGCGATGCCCTCGGTGGCCTCCAGCCGCGCCTTCACGAGCTCGGCGAAGGCCCGCGGGTTGCTGCCGGCCTTCTTGGCGAGCTGGAGCGCGACGTTGGTGGCGTAGTCGCCGTGGCCCTTCTGTCGGGGTCGCTCCACCGTCACGTCGCTGGGCACGCCGTCGGGCAGCGTGATCGATCCGTCGGCCACCAGGCCGTTGAGGACGTCGACGATCAGGGAGGAGAGATGCTCGGGGGTCACCCGCCCAGCCTATCCGCGCCGCGAGGCGAACCCGTCATCGGTTTCATCCCTCGCGACGTGGGAGCGCTGGAGGGCGCGGGACACCTGCCCACGGGGTGGTTTCACAGGTCCCCCGCAACAGCGGTAGTGTTCGTCGCGCTACGGGCCCCCGTAGCTCAGGGGATAGAGCGCCGCCCTCCGGAGGCGGAAGCGTAGGTTCGAATCCTACCGGGGGTACTGACCACGCAGTGGTCGCAGAAGTCACGAAGGGCAGCGCCGCAGCGCTGCCCTTCGTCTCATTCCAAGCCGCCTTGGCGACCACCTCAGCACCGCGAGATCGTGGCGTCCTTGCGGGCGTCGTCGCCGTAGCGGCGGGCGGTCGCGACGTCGGGGAAGACCACGCTCGCGGCACCGGCCTGGCCGATGCTGCCCTTGATGACGCAGGTCGTGATCTTGTTGCTCTTCACCTGGGTGATGGCCTGCGCGATCCGGTAGAGCTCGGCCGGCGAGGCGTCGGTGTGGGTGTGCTTCAGCACGGCGGCGACGCCGCCCTCGATGAAGCCCGGCTCACGCTGCTTCTCCACGATCTTGGCGTGGATGCCGCGGATCACCCGCTGCTGGTTGGCGGAGCGTCCGAAGTCACCGTCGCGCAGGCCCTTGCGGATCCGTGAGAAGGCCATGGCGTCGTACCAGCTGAGCTTGATCTTGCCCGGCTGGAAGCCCTCCTTCTTCAGGTTCGCGTCGGCGAAGTAGTACGGGTTGTTGACGGTGATGGGACCGATCTCACGCACCATGCCCTCGACCCCCTCGAAGCGCGCGACCATGACGTAGTCGGGCTCGATCCCGATCAGCGCAGCCATGGTCCTGGCCTGGAGCTGGGGGCCACCGAAGGTCATGGCGGCATTGATCCGGTTGCGACCGTGACCGGGGATGTCGACGTAGGAGTCGCGGGCCACGCCGATCGCGGTCGCGGCTCCGGTCTTCGTGTTGATGCCGACCATCTGCAACGCGTCGGCCCGGGTGGCGATCTTGTTCTCCCACGGACGGGCGTCCGAGCCGATGGCGAGGATCCAGACGACGTCGGGGCTGAGGTCGACCCCCTTGGCACGCTCCACCTTCACGAAGGTGACCTCGGTGGGCGCGACCGTCGAGTCGGGCACCACGACGGCGAAGGTGGCGAGGACGGCCGTGAGTGCCGTCGTACGCGTCACCCGGCGCACCCAGCGACGGGTCCGGGTCGTGGGACGTTCGGTCGTGCTCATCGCTCACTCTCCGTCAGGTCGAAGCCGAAGATCTTCCAGCCGTTCTTGGTCGGGGTCAGGCTGAGCCGTCCCCGGACCTTGACGCGCTTCTCCACCTCGCCGGTGGTGTCGTAGTCGAGGACGACGCGGGCGGTCACGCCCTGCGGCTTCCCACCGGCCGCGAAGACGTCGTAGCGCACGACCCGACGGGTGGCGGTCACGGACTCGACGTCCTCACTGATCTCGGCGGCGGAGGTGAGGGCGCTCTGCTTCGTGGCCAGCGCGGCCGCCCCGGGCGTGAACCCGGACCAGGCCTCGTCGCCGATCACTCGGGGCCACTCCCCCGCCACGTGGGCCGCGTCGATCCAGCCGTCGACGACGGGACCGACCTCGGCCAGCAGCGCCCGGCGCTGCGGTGGGCGCAGGCGCCCGCGGACCTGGCCGACCCTGGCGGTCGTCTCGATGGCGGCGGCCCTGGCGTCGTCCCCGGTCGGCTCGTCCTGACCCTTGTCGTCCCCACCTCCCGAGCAGGCCGCGAGGCTACCCAGGAGTAGGGTCAAGCTCGTTGCGACAGCGCCTCGTCGCATCCAGTTCGACATTCGGTGCGCTCCTTCCGCTGGTGGCACGCGTGTGTCTCGCCACAGCCTGCCTGAAACCGACCCTGGAGCCCGCATTTGTCAACGGGTGGGTCTAGCCTTGACCGAGACTTACTTGCACATTCAGCGCGCATACCCGGAAGAGGCGAACCAAGCCGTGCCGCAGTCCCCCAGCTCTGACCAGCCTGCATCGACCAGCCCCAGCGCCGACTTCGGCGCCAATGAGTGGCTCGTCGAGGACATGTTCGAGCAGTACCAGAAGGACCCCAAGAGCGTCGACCCCGAGTGGGCCGAGTACTTCGCCGGACGTTCGGCCGAGAAGTCGGCCCAGAAGTCGGCGCAGGGGACCCCTGCTGCTGCAGCCGCTCCGACCAAGCCCCAGGCGGCCCCGGCCAAGGCTCCGGCCGCCCCCGCGAAGGCTCCGGCCCCGGTCGCCACCTCGCCGGCGACGGGCCCGACCCCGGTCGCCAAGCCGCGTCCGACCGCCGCGGCCGCCGAGCCGGCCAAGGGCACCGCCTCCCCGGTGGCCAAGGACCCGGCCCCGGCCGCCAAGTCGGAGGCGAAGGACGAGCCGACGTACACGACGCTGCGTGGCATCCCCGCCGCCACCGCCAAGAACATGGACCTGTCGCTGTCCGTGCCGACGGCGACCTCGGTGCGCAACGTGCCCGTCAAGCTGCTGTGGGACAACCGCACGGTCATCAACAACCACCTCAAGCGCGCCCGCGGCGGCAAGGTGAGCTTCACGCACCTCATCGGCTACGCGATCATCCGCGCCGTCCGTGAGTTCCCGGCGATGAACAACACCTACGCCGAGGTCAACGGCAAGCCGACCCTCGTCACCCCGGCGCACGTCAACTTCGGCCTCGCCATCGACCAGGTCAAGGCCGACGGCACGCGTCAGCTCGTCGCCCCGTCGATCAAGGGCTGCGAGACGATGGACTTCGCCGGCTTCTGGACGGCGTACGAGGAGATCGTCAAGAAGGCCCGCGACAACAAGCTGGGCATGGACGACTACTCCGGCACCACCATCTCCCTGACCAACGTGGGTGGCCTCGGCACGAGCCACTCCGTGCCGCGCCTCATGGCTGGTCAGGCCGCGATCTTCGGCGTCGGCTCGATGGAGTACCCGCCGGAGTTCCAGGGCGCCTCCGAGGAGACGCTGACCCGCAACGCGGTCAGCAAGATCCTGACGATCACCTCGACCTACGACCACCGCGTCATCCAGGGTGCCCAGTCGGGCGAGTTCCTGCGCCGGGTGCACCAGCTGCTCAACGGCGAGGACGGCTTCTACGACGAGATCTTCGCCTCGCTGCGCATCCCCTACCAGCCCATCCGCTGGAGCAAGGACATCGCGACCTCGCACGACGAGGACATCAGCAAGCAGGCCCGCATCCTGGAGCTGATCCACGCCTACCGCGTCCGCGGTCACCTGATGGCCGACACCGACCCGCTGGAGTACCGCCAGCGCACGCACCCCGACCTCGAGATCGAGTCGCACGGCCTGACGCTGTGGGACCTCGACCGCGAGTTCGCGACGGGTTCGTTCGGTGGCGAGGGCAAGCGCTTCATGAAGCTGCGCGACATCCTCGGCATCCTGCGCGACTCGTACTGCCGCACCATCGGCGTCGAGTACATGCACATCATGGACCCCGAGCAGCGCCGCTGGATCCAGGAGCGCATCGAGGTCCCCCACGAGAAGACCCCCCGTGAGGAGCAGCTGCGCATCCTGCTCAAGCTCAACCAGGCGGAGGCCTTCGAGACCTTCCTGCAGACGAAGTTCGTCGGCCAGAAGCGCTTCTCCCTCGAGGGTGGCGAGACCACCATCCCGCTGGTCGACGAGATCTGCGAGGCGGCCGCCGAGGGCGACCTCGACGAGGTCACCATCGGCATGGCGCACCGCGGTCGCCTGAACGTGCTCGCCAACATCGTGGGCAAGTCGTACTCGCAGATCTTCCGCGAGTTCGAGGGCAACATCGACCCGCGCACCGTCCAGGGCTCCGGCGACGTGAAGTACCACCTCGGCGCCGAGGGCGAGTTCGTCGCCGGCTCCGGCGACAAGATCAACGTCTCCGTGGCGGCGAACCCCTCGCACCTCGAAGCCGTCGACCCGGTCCTCGAGGGCATCGCCCGCGCCAAGCAGGACGTCCTCGACCGCGGCTCGGACTTCTTCCCGGTTCTCCCGCTCCTCATCCACGGTGACGCCGCCTTCGCGGGTCAGGGCGTGGTGGCCGAGACGCTCAACCTGTCCCAGCTGCGTGGCTACCGCACCGGCGGCACGATCCACGTGGTCGTCAACAACCAGGTCGGCTTCACCACCTCCCCCGGATCGTCGCGCTCGTCGCTCTACTGCACCGACGTGGCCCGCATGGTCCAGGCGCCGATCTTCCACGTGAACGGCGACGACCCCGAAGCCTGCATCCGCGTGGCTCGCCTGGCCTTCGAGTTCCGCCAGGAGTTCAACAAGGACGTCGTGATCGACCTCGTCTGCTACCGCCGCCGCGGTCACAACGAGGGCGACGACCCCAGCTACACCCAGCCGCTGATGTACGACCTCATCGAGCAGAAGCGCTCCGTGCGCAAGCTCTACACCGAGTCGCTCATCGGTCGCGGTGACATCACCGTGGAGGAGGCCGAGCAGGTGCTGCGCGACTACCAGCAGCAGCTGGAGCGTGTCTTCACCGAGGTGCGCGAGGCGTCCTCAACCCCGTCGGAGTGGACGACCGTCCCGGACTACCCGGAGAAGTCGGCCGGCGCCGCCACCACCGCGGTCAGCCCCGAGGTCATGAAGCGCATCTCGGACGCCTACCTGACCCCGCCGGAGGGCTTCACGGTCCACCCGAAGGTCATGCCGCAGCTGCAGCGTCGCGCCGCCGCGATCATCGACGGTCCGATCGACTGGGGCACCGGCGAGATCCTCGCCTTCGGTTCGCTGCTCATGGAGGGCCGCCCGGTCCGCCTGGCCGGCCAGGACTCGCGTCGCGGCACCTTCGTGCAGCGCTTCGCGACGATCATCGACCGCAAGAACGCCGACGAGTGGACCCCGCTGACCACCCTCAGCGAGGACCAGGCCAAGTTCTACGCCTACGACTCGCTCCTGAGCGAGTACGCAGCCCTCGGCTTCGAGTACGGCTACTCCGTCGCACGTCCCGACGCCCTGGTCCTGTGGGAGGCGCAGTTCGGTGACTTCGTCAACGGCGCGCAGACCGTCATCGACGAGTTCATCTCCTCGGGCGAGACCAAGTGGCGCCAGCAGTCCGGCGTCGTCCTCCTCCTGCCCCACGGCTACGAGGGTCAGGGACCGGACCACTCGTCCGCCCGCATCGAACGCTTCCTGGCGATGTGTGCCGAGGACGCCATGGTCGTGGCCCAGCCGTCGACCCCGGCCTCGCACTTCCACCTCCTGCGTACGCACTCGCTCGGCGAGGAGCACCGCCCACTGGTGGTCTTCACCCCGAAGTCGATGCTGAAGCGCAAGGAGGCTGCCTCGCAGCCCTCCGACTTCACCGAGGGCGTCTACCGCCCGTTCATCGGGGACGACGAGGCCGACGCGAGCAAGGTCGAGACCCTGCTCATGTGCTCGGGTCGCGTGACCTGGGACCTGGTCGTGGAGCGCAAGAAGCGCGAGAACGGCGAGACCTTCGCGATCGGCCGGGTGGAGCAGCTCTACCCGAACCCGGTCGAGGAGATCAAGGCCGAGCTCGCCAAGTACCCCAACCTCAAGACCGTGCGCTGGGTGCAGGACGAGCCCGAGAACAACGGTCCGTGGCCGCACTACGCCCTCAACGTGTGGAAGCAGCTGGGCATCGAGGTCGAGCCGGTCACGCGACCGGCCTCCGCCTCGCCGTCCGTCGGCACGCTGAAGCGCCACGTCGAGGAGCAGAAGTCGCTGATGGAGAAGGCCTTCGGTCCGCACCGAGGCTGAGACCTGACGAAGGATCGCACCATGTACTACACCGACCGCGGCATCGAGGAGCTCGAGAAGCGCCGGGGCGACGAGGAGGTCACTCTGGCCTGGCTCGCCGACCGGCTCCAGGAGTTCACCGATCTCCACCCCGAGTTCGAGGTGGCGGTCGAGCGGCTGGCCACGTGGTTGGCTCGTGAGGACGATCCCGAGGACTGAGCACCACCCCCCAGGGGCCGGACACCGCAAGGTGTCCGGCCCCTGTGGCTTTTCCACGCAACGGTGGGGCGTCGCAGGGCGGCACCATCTCGACGACGCCCCTTCCCGGCGGGGTGCCGAGCCGCTACCTTCGAGTAACTTCACGCCCAGACCAGGAGCAGGACACATGCCGAAGTTCCGTGCCCTTCCCGTGCTCAGCAGCCTCACCGCCGCCAGCCTCGCCCTCAGCGGCCGCCGCCTGCGCGAGCGGGCCTCACTGCTCCCCGTGCTCAACAGCCTCCCCGCCGCGGCCGACCCGGTGGGCACGGTGGACACCACCGGCTGGCGGGTGGTCTCCGCCACCGGGGTGGAACTGCACCCCGACACCCTCGCCGCTGCCGTCGCGTGGGCGCAGGAGCAGGGGCTCGACGCGGTGGACCTGGTCCCCGTCGACCTGACGGTCGCCCGCGCGCTCGACCTGTTGAGGCTGGTCGACCCCGCTTCCTACCGCAGCACCGCCACGGCCCAGGGACGCACCGCCGGACACGCTGTCGTGGTGCGCGCCGAGCTGGCCGAGCGCGCCGAGCTGCCCACCGGCCCGGTGCCCCCGCCCGCCATGGTCGAGGTCGCGCGACAGGTCAAGCGCTACGCTCCCCGCACCTGCGATCTCGTGGTGGCGCCGCGTGAGCGTGCGGTGGACCTCACGCCTGACGAGGAGCTGGCCGTGCAGCGCGCGGTCTTCGACCGCTACGGCACCGCGAACCTCGCCGCCCTGGGACTCCAGCTCGCGGTGCTGGGCAGCGGGCTGCTGGCCTCACGCCCGACCGGACTGGCGGCCCTGGCAGCGTACGAGGCTCAGCCGGCGGCGGTCTTCGCCGGGCAGCGCGGTCCGCTGGCACCGCGCGACCTCACCCGCACGGCCGGCACCCGCTGGGCACGTGAGACCGGCCGGCTCACCGCGCTGCTGCGCGCCGAGGCGCCACGGCCCACGTCGCTGGTGCAGAGCGACGCGTTGCGACCGGAGTACGCGGCAGAGATCGCCCTGGGGACCGAGCGCTTCCTCGAGCCTCGGGTCGACAAGTGCCGATGGTGTGGCTCGACCGAGCTCAGCACGCTGCTCACCACGCCTGACCTGATCCAGAACAAGCCCGGCACGTTCTCGCTCGACGAGTGCGGCTCCTGCGGGCACGTCTTCCAGAACCCGCGCCTCTCCCCCGAAGGCCTCGACTTCTACTACAAGGACTGTTACGACGGCTTCGGTGGCGAGGAGATGGAGCGCATCTTTGCCACCCAGTCGACCGACTACGAGGGTCGGGCCGCCATGGTCCGCGAGCACGACCCCGCCCCCGCCCGCTGGCTCGACGTCGGCAGCGGCCACGCGCACTTCTGCCTCGTGGCTCGAGAGCTGTTCCCCGACACCTCCTTCGAAGGCCTGGACCTGGGCGCGGCCATCGACGACGCCGCGCACCGGGGCTGGATCGACCGCTCATTTCGTGGGATGTTCCCCGACGTGGCCCCGGAGCTGGCCGGCCAGTTCGACGTGGTCAGCATGCACCACTACCTGGAGCACACCCGTGAGCCCGCCGAGGAGCTCGACGCCGCGGTCACGGCGTTGAAGCCCGGTGGACTGCTGATGATCGAGGTGCCCAACCCCGACTGCGCCCACGGCCGGGCCCTGGGCCGCTACTGGATGCCCTGGCTCCAGCCGCAGCACCAGCACTTCGTCTCGATGGACCGGCTCCAGGAGGCCCTCGAGGAACGCGGGTTCACCGTGCTGGAGCGCGAGACCACCCAGCCCACCCGCGGTCTCGACACGGTGGCCGCAGCGTGGCTCCTCGCCGGACACCTCGCGCCACGTCTCTGGATGCCCTGGCATCGTCGCCCCACGCACGCCGACCGCGCGGCGCGTCTGGCGGCCGTGACCACGGCCCTCGGCGCGGGAGTCGTCGCCGCCATCGGCACGGAGGTGGCAGGGGCGATCTCCGGCGACGTCACGGGCAGCGCGTTCCGCATGCTGGCCCGCCTCGACGGACCCGAGCGTCCCGTGCGGACGGCGTGACGACTGCGTCCACTCCACGGACGCCGTGCCCGGAGGGGTTTCGACCCGCTCCGGGCGAGTCATGCTCGTGGCACGAACGCTGCCGACGAAACCGGAGACCTGATGGGGACTCACGACTCCGACATGACCTTGGAGGGCCTGGCCGTGCCCGAGGGGCTCAGCTCCCTGCACGACTTGATCAAGCGCGGTCGGGCCGCCCATCCTCACGTGGACCCGGAGGCCTTCATGATGCTGGAGACCGCCGTCATCGAGATCGCCGGCAACGTCGTCGAGCACGGTCGCCCGCCCGGCGAGATCTGGTGGTCGGTCAGCCTGCGGGTGCACGACGACGCCCTCGAGGGGGTGCTGGCCGACGACGGTCAGCGCTACGAGGGAGACCTGAGCACAGTCATGCCCGACCCCCTGGCGGAGTCCGGACGCGGCCTTCCGCTCGCGCATGCCGTCCTCGACGAGCTGGACTACACACGCCAGCACGGCAAGAACGTCTGGACCATGCGGCGCCGGGTACGGACCTGAGGCGCGGGCACCGACCGCGGTGAATCGCTAGCGTGCCAGGCATGGCGACCAAGCTGGAGAACGTAGGCATCGCGGTGCGGGACATCGAGGAGACCATCGCGTTCTTCACCGACCTCGGGCTCACGGTCGTCGGGCGCGCCACCGTCAGCGGTGGGTGGGCGGACACGGCCGTGGGCCTCGACGACAACCATGCCAAGATCGCCATGCTGCCGACACCGCCCTCCATCAACCATGCCCTGAGCACCCGTCACCGCTTCGGCGGCTTCGGCGACCTCGCGATCGCCCGTTCGACGGCGGGGCGCACCCAGGCGTCGAGGCTCGCGGCGTCGGGCAGGTCCTCGGCCGCGACGAGCACGATGCCACCCATCGTCCGCGCCCCCATCGTGGCCAGCCGAGCACCTTGGGCCAGCGCGGACTCGACGCCCTCCTTGCCGACGTGGACCATGAGGTCGACGTCGCCGGTGCCGACGGCCATGTGGGTGTTGACGGTCCAGCACAACCCGCCGAACATGCTGATCTCGCGATAGCCGTCCTCGCCGGCCGCGGACACGACCGCCTCGCGGATGCGGCCGGCCAGCTCCTCGTCGTACGCCATCGGACGCCCTCTCCTCGTGCCCACCTGACGAGCGCCGCCCGAGGGGCTGGGCAGACCCGCACAGCACTGTTACGTTGCGATCATGCCCGGATTCCCGGCCGCCCGCGACCCCCGCGCCGGCCTGACGGGGAGCCCCAGTGCCCGGAACGCCAGGGCCCAGACCTGACGACCCGGAGGACGACGATGCGCACCGTCTCCTACTCGATGAACGCGTCGCTCGACGGCTTCGTGGAGGATGCCACTGGGGGCTTCGACTGGTCGATGCCGGACCCCGACGTCTTCCGGGCGCACATCGAGGAGATCCGCGGCGTCGGCGTCCACCTGCTCGGACGGCGCCTCCACGAGACGATGCTCTACTGGGAGACGGCCGACGCGAGCACCTTCGACTCCGACGAGCGGGAGTGGGCGACGTGGTGGAACGCGCTGCCGAAGGTCGTCTTCTCCCGCACGCTCACCGAGGTGCAGGGCATCAACACCCGGCTCGCGACTGGCACGCTGGCCGAGGAGGTCGCCCGCTGGCGCGACACACCGGGCGACGGCGACATCGCCATCGGTGGCGCCATCCTGGCGGCCGAGGCCGCCGACCTCGGGCTGATCGACGAGTACCGGGTGATGGTGCACCCCGTCCTGGTCGGTGGCGGGAAGCCCTACTTCGCGCGGAACCAGAGGCAGGTCGAGCTCGAGCTGCTCGACACCCGCACCTTCGCCAACGGGGTGGTCCGCCTTCGCCACCGCGTCCGGCGCTGAGGCGCCTCTCCCCCGGCCCGTCCCGGCAGCTCGAGTGACCCTCCCGAGGCGGCCCTGCCTGCGTCCGGCAGGCTGTGACCGTGACCGACGCTCGTGTACGTCCCTGGCTCCTCGAGGCACTCGCCCACGGCAGCGCCAGTCCGCTGGACGTGGCGCGGCTGACGTGGCAACGCCACGAGGCCGAGATCCGTTCCGCCGGCGACCTGCTCTACACGTGGCAGCTGGACCTGCAGGAGTGTGCCGCGGCGATGGCACGTGACGGCTCCCTCCTCGTGGACCCTGACGGACGGTGGGCCCTCACCGGCGTCACACCCTCGCCGGGACGCGACGCGTGGCGTGAGGACGAGATCGTGGTGGCCGTGGCGGCGTACGTCGCCCTGCTGCGCGCCGAGCACACCGGCCAGCCCCTGCGCACGAGCAGCGTCATCGCCGACGTGCTCGCCCGCACCGGTCGTACGTCGTCGCAGCTCGACGCCCTGATGGCCAACATCTCCGCGGTGGTGCAGGAGCACGGCTACGCACCCCTGTCGTCGTACCCGCCCCGGTCCAACGTGCCGCGCGGCGTACGTCCGGCAGTCGCTGCAGCGCTCGAGGCCTGACCTCAGACCGGTCGCAGCGGTTCGTGGGGGCCTTCCGGGAGGGTGACGGTGATCGGGGCTCCGGGCACGACCTCACCGCCGCGCTCGACCACCGACATCACTCCGGACTTGCGGATCACCCCAGGCGTGGCCGCGCCCGCGCTCCCCGTGGGTGGCGCGGGGTCACCCATGGGTGTCCCGTCAGCGCGAGCGAGCACGACCTTCAGCAACCCCGGCCGAAAGGTGTTGATCTGCGCGCACGGATTGCGCAGGCCGGTCAACCGCACCACGGGGCCGCCCAGGTCGAGCAGCGTCCCGGTCGGCAGCGCCAGCAGGTCGATCCCTGCCGTGGTGACGTTCTCGCCCAGGTCGCCGGGCGCGAGGTCGTGGCCGGCGGTGCGTGCCTCGTCGAAGAGCTCGGCGTGGATCAGGTGGACCTGGCGCAGGTTGGGCTGGTGGGGATCGCGCCGCACCCGCGAACGGTGCTGGACGAGCATCCCAGCGTGTGCGTCACCGAGCACGCCCATCCCCGCGACCAGGGTGATCGTCTCGACAGGTCTCTTGCTGAAGCGGTGGAGCCGGTCCCGGCAGACGGCGACGACTTGAGGGGTGACCACCTCGGCATCCTCTCGCACCACGGGTCGGTTGGCGAGGTCAGACCGGCTCCATCGGCGCGTGCGGGCCCTCCGGGAGGGTGACCCGGATCGGCGCCCCGGGCAGCACGTCCCCGCCCCGCTCGACCACCGACATCACGCCCGCCTTGCGGATCACCGGTGGCACTTCAGGCCGCGGTTCGTCGGGCACGGCCCGCCCCATCGGGGTCCCGTCCGCGCGTGCCAGCACCACCTTGAGCAGGCCCGGCTTGAAACGGTTGATCAGCACGCACGGGTTGCGCAGGCCGGTCAGCCGCAGCACCGGCCCTCCGAGGTCCAGCAGCGTGCTGACGGGCAACGTCAACAGGCCGATCCCTGCCGTGGTGACGTTCTCGCCCAGGTCGCCGGGGCCGATCTCGAAGCCCCGCTCCCGGGCCTCCTCGAAGAGCTCGGACTGGATCAGGTGGACCTGGCGCAGGTTGGGCTGGTTGGGGTCCTTGCGGGCGGCGTAGCGGTGCTGCACCAACGTCCCCGCGTGGGCGTCGCCCAGCACGCCGATCCCCGCGACGAGGGTGATCGAGTCGACGGGCACCTTGGAGAAACGGTGGGCCTGGTCGCGGCTGACGGCGACCACGTACGGGGCGGGCATGCTGACATCGTGCCGCCTGGGCTCAAGCGGCCCGCAGCCACGTACGACGCAGGGCGCCGCTCCCCGAGGGGAACGACGCCCTGCGTGACGCAGTTGTCCGGACTCAGATGACGCCCATGGCGAGCATCGCGTCAGCCACCTGGGTGAAGCCGGCGATGTTGGCGCCGGTCACGTAGTCACCGGGCACGTCGTACTCGTCGGCCGTGGTGAGCACCAGCTCGTGGATGCCCGACATGATGGCGTCGAGGCGCTCCTCGGTGTGCTCGAAGGACCAGCGGTCACGCGAGGCGTTCTGCTGCATCTCCAGGGCGCTGGTCGCCACACCACCGGCGTTGGCGGCCTTGCCGGGCGCGAAGAGCACGCCCGCGGACTGGAAGGCGGCCACGGCGGTCGGGGTGCACGGCATGTTGGCGCCCTCGGCCACCAGCTTGACGCCGTTGCCGATCAGGCCCTTCGCGCCGACCTCGTCGAGCTCGTTCTGGGTGGCGCAGGGAAGCGCGACGTCGCACGGCACGTCCCAGATCGAGCCACCGGAGACGAGGTTGACGTGGGCGCCGCGCGCGGCCGCGTAGTCGCCGACCCGGCCGCGGTCGACCTCCTTGACCTGACGCAGGAGCGCGAGGTCGATGCCCTGCTCGTCGACGACGTAGCCGGAGGAGTCGGAGACCGCGATGACGGTGCCGCCGAGCTGGTGGACCTTCTCCACGGCGTAGGTGGCGACGTTGCCGGAGCCCGACACGACGACCCGCTTGCCGTCGAACGAGTCGCCCTTGGCAGCGAGCATCTCGCGGGCGAAGAAGACGGTGCCGTAGCCAGTGGCCTCGGTACGCGCCTGCGAACCGCCCCAGCTCAGGCCCTTGCCGGTGAGCACGCCGGACTCGTAGCGGTTGGTGATGCGCTTGTACTGGCCGAAGAGGTAGCCGATCTCGCGACCGCCCACACCGATGTCACCGGCGGGGACGTCGGTGTACTCACCCAGGTGGCGGTAGAGCTCGGTCATGAACGACTGGCAGAAGCGCATGATCTCGGCGTCCGAGCGACCCTTGGGGTCGAAGTCGGAGCCACCCTTGCCGCCGCCGATCGGCATCCCGGTGAGGGCGTTCTTGAAGATCTGCTCGAAACCGAGGAACTTCACGATGCCGAGGTAGACGCTGGGGTGGAAGCGCAGCCCGCCCTTGTAGGGGCCGAGGGCGGAGTTGAACTCGACGCGGAAGCCACGGTTGATGTGCACGTGGTTGTTGTCGTCGGTCCACGGCACCCGGAAGATGATCTGGCGCTCGGGCTCGCAGATGCGCTCGATGATCGACGCCTCGACGAACTCGGGGCGCTTGGTGACGACGGGGCTCAGGCTCTCGAGGACCTCGTAGACGGCCTGGTGGAACTCCAGCTCCCCCTGGTTGCGACGAAGGACGTCGTCGTAGACGGGGGCCAGAGCGGGGTGCAAGGACTTCATGGGGATCTCTTTTGATGTGTCGCGCAGGGGGCTCCACGCGGAGGGCGGGATGGACAACTCAGGTCGGCGACGGTGACGTCCTGAGGGTGAGATCGGTCAGGGTGGTGTCGGCCGGAAGGTCGAGCACGTGGACGATGGATGAGGCGACGGACTCCGCGCTCATCCAGGCCTCGGGGCGGTACTCCTTGCCCTCCTGCGTGTGCACACGGGCTTGCATTGCGGTCCCCGTGCGGGAGGGGAAGACACTGGTGACGCGCAGGCCGTGGGGGGCCTCCTCGGTGCGCAGGGACTCGGCGAGCGCGCGCAGGCCGTGCTTGGAGGCTGCGTACGCCGACCAGTCCGGGTTGGCGGCCAGGCCCGAGGTGGAGTTCACGAAGACCACCGTGGACCCTCCCCCGCGCAACGCCGGGAGGAGACCGGCGGTCAGCATCGCGGGAGCGGTCAGGTTCACGTCCAGCTGGTGGCGCCACGCGTCGGGCTCGAGGTCCGCGACCCGGGCGAGGTCGACCACGCCGGCGCAGTGCACCAGCGAGTCCACGGAGCCCAGCTCGACGGCGAGTCGACGTCCGGTCTCCAGCACGGCAGGGGCGTCCGCCAGGTCGACGACCTCGTACCGGTGCTCGGCACCGAGCACTGCGCTGACCTCGTCGGCCCGTTGCGAGGAACGGACGAGCAGGACCAGCCTGTCTCCACGGTCGCTGAGGTGCTGCGCGAGTGCGGCTCCGATGCCAGCACCCGCGCCCGTCAGGACGTGGGTGCGAGTCATCGAGTGAAGACGATCTTTCCGAAGAGGTCACCCTCGGCCATGGCGGCGAAGCCCTCGCGGGCGTCCTCCATGGGAAGGGTGCGATCGACCAACGGACGGGTGCCGGTCGCGTCGAGCAGGCGTACGAGGGCGGCGAGCTCGTCACGCGTGCCCATCGTGGAACCGATGACCTGCAGCTGGAGGAAGAAGATGCGGGTGAGCTCGGCGTCGTCGAGCTGCGGTCCGGACGTGGTGCCCGAGATGACGATCTTGCCTCCGGGGCGCAGGGAGCGCACCGAGTGCGACCAGGTGGCGCGACCGACGGTCTCCATCACCGCGTCGACCTTGACGGGCAGCCTGGCGCCGGACTCGAACGCCTCGTGGGCACCGATCTCCAGCGCCCGAGCCCGCTTGGCCTCGTCACGCGAGGTGACCAGGACGGTCAGCCCGCCGGCGCGGGCGAGGGTGATGAGCGCAGTGGCGACGCCGCCGCCGGCGCCCTGCACGAGCACGGTGTCGCCAGGCTTGAGGTTGCCCTGGGTGAAGAGCATCCGGTAGGCGGTCAGCCACGCCGTCGGCAGGCAGGCCGCCTCGGCGAAGCTCATCGATGCCGGCTTCGCCACCACGTTGCGCGTGGGGACGACGACCTTGTCGGCGAACGTGCCCTGGTGGCGCTCGGAGAGCAGGGAGCGCTTCGGGTCCAGCGTCTCGTCGCCGGTCCAGTCAGGGCTGGAGACCACGGCGTGGACGACGACCTCGTTGCCGTCCTCGTCGAGGCCCGCCGCGTCGCACCCGAGGATCATCGGGAGCGCTTCCTCGCGCAGACCGACGCCCTGCAGCGACCACAGGTCGTGGTGGTTGAGCGAGGCCGCCTTCACCGTCACCGTCGTCCAGCCCTCGGGAGCGACCGGGTCAGGTCGCTCCCCGACCACCAGTCCGGCCAAGGGGTCGGCGGCGTCACGGGGCGCGAAGGACGAGGCGTAGACGGCGAACATGCGGTCAACCTTACTTGCGGGCAACCCCGTCACGCCGTGCAGCGTCCGCGACGGCCCGGGAGACGGCCGGGCCGACCCGCGGGTCGAAGGGGGACGGGATGATCATGTCCTCGGCCAGGGCGTCGCCCACGAGCTCGGCGAGCGCCTCGGCGGCGGCCAGCTTCATGCCCTCGGTGATCTTCGTGGCGTGCACGTCGAAGGCGCCGCGGAAGATGCCCGGGAAGCAGAGCACGTTGTTGATCTGGTTCGGGAAGTCCGACCGACCCGTCGCGACCACGCGGGCGTACTTGTGCGCCACGTCGGGGTGGACCTCGGGCGTGGGGTTGGCCAGGCCGAAGATGATCGCGTCGGGCGCCATGGTCGCCACGATCTCCTCGGGCACGGTGCCGCCCGAGACGCCGATGTAGACGTCGGCGCCGTCCATCGCGTCGGCGAGGGTGCCGCTGCGTCCGAAGTTGTCGGCGGTCTCACGAGCCAGCGCAGCCTTCACGTCGGTGAGGTCGCTGCGCTCGGAGTTGAGCACCCCACGGCGGTCGAGGACCGCGATGTCGCGGATGCCGGCGCCCAGCAGGATCCGGGCGACGGCCACGCCTGCGGCGCCGGCGCCCGAGACGACGACCCGGGTGGAGGACGGCGTACGTCCGGTGAGCTTGAGGGCGTTCTTCAGCGCGGCGAGCGCGACCACGGCGGTGCCGTGCTGGTCGTCGTGGAAGACCGGGATGTCGAGGCGTTCCTTGAGACGGTTCTCGATCTCGAAGCAGCGCGGTGCGGAGATGTCCTCGAGGTTGATCCCACCGAAGCTGGGCGCCAGGCGCGCCACCGTCTCGATGATCTCCTCGGTGTCGGTCGTGTCGAGGCAGATCGGCACGGCGTCGACGCCGCCGAACTGCTTGAAGAGCACGGCCTTGCCCTCCATCACCGGCATGGCGGCGGCAGGGCCGATGTCACCCAGGCCGAGGACCGCGGTGCCGTCGGTGATGACCGCGACCACGTTCGGGACCCACGTGTACTCCTGGGTCATCGAGGGGTCCGCGGCGATCGCCTCACAGACCCGGGCGACGCCCGGCGTGTAGGCGAGGGAGAGCTCCTCGGCCCCCTTGAGCGCTACGCGCGACACCGTCTCCAACTTGCCGCCTACGTGAAGGTCGAAGACCGGGTCACCGTGGAAGGGGTGGGGAGCGTTGTCGGGAGCGTGTGACATGCGTCGGATTCTGGCACGGCAAGGTGTCATGGCCTCACGTGGATCCCGCGCCGAGGCACGGGGTGACGCACCTCACTGTCATATATTCTCTACACTTTGTCAGTGGCTGCGGAAACGCGAGCGCGCAGTCGCCCGGGACGGGGCCACAGGCGCGCGACCGCCACGCCGAGCACGTCCTCGTGGGCCACCACGCCGCGGTGGCGCGAGTCGACGCCGACCTCGGGGGCGTCGCTCAACAACCACCATCCCGGGGCGCCGGTCCTCGTGGCGCGCGCCTCGACGGCTCGCTTCACCACCAACGTCCCGTCCGGGAACCTCGCCACCACGACGTCGCCGGGCCGCACCTCGCCCCCGTGGTGCACGAGGAGCCGGTCCCCCGGATCCAGGGCCGGACGCATGGATTCGCCCTCTACGCGCGCGAGCCCGACGCGCGAGGCACCCCTGAAAGCAAGTCGGCCCATGCGGGTAGTGTCGCATTCACCAGTTCAGGCTTGACGTACGACCGAGAGGAACGCCGATGTTCTCCCGCTTCATCGCCCCGACCGTCACCGTGTCCGCGCACTGCGACCTGCCGTGCGGCGTCTACGACCCCGCCCAGGCCCGCATCGAGGCCGAGTCGATCAAGGCGATCATCGCCAAGGTCGCCGACAACGACGACCCCGACTTCCGCACCCGCGCCGTCCTGATCAAGGAGGAGCGCTCGGAGCTCGTCAAGCACCACCTCTGGGTGCTGTGGACCGACTACTTCAAGGCTCCGCACTTCGAGAAGTACCCGCAGCTGCACACCCTCTTCAACGAGGCCACCAAGCTGGCCGGTGCCGGCGGCACGAAGGGCACGCTCGACGCGGCCGCTGCCGACGACCTGCTCTCGAAGATCGACCAGATCGCCGAGATCTTCTGGGAGACCAAGAAGGCCTGAGGCATCCAGCAGGTCTCTGACCTGCAAAGACGTCAGCTAGACGCCGCTCCAGTCCGCAGCCAGTCCGCGGAGCTGAGGGCGGCGTCTAGCGCATTTCGGGTGCGGTCCTCATCGCCCGGCACCAGGTGCGCATAGGTCCGCAGCGTGATGTTCGCGGACCCGTGGCCGAGGAGCTTCTGCACCTGAACGATGGACGCTCCCCCGGACAACGCCACCGATGCGCAATAGTGCCGCAGGTCGTGGCTTGTGAAGTCGACGCCAGCTCTGCTGGTTGCGTCCTTGAGAATCTGCTTCCACCGTCGGTACGACAAAGGCTTTCCGAACTCATCGAGGAGCAGGGGGCCGTCGCCGTTGTGCTCGAGTCGTGCGATCGCGTCCAGGACGACCTGACCGATGGGTACCACCCGGCTCACACTCGACTTGGTGGGGGCGATCTCGTTGGATTGGAGGCGTTGCTTGCTGACGTCGATGGTCCGGCGCAGATAGTCCACGTCGAACACGTTGAGCCCGAGCAGTTCCCCGATTCGCAGTCCAGAGCCCGCCAGGATCACCACGATGGGGCGCCATCGCTCATCCAGTTCGTCACAGACGGCCTGAATCTCATCCAGGGTGGGCGGGACCACCTCGGTGCGCGTTCCGGGCGGGAGAGCGACGTCTATGCACGGCGAGAAGGCAATGAGCCGGTCTCGCACGGCCGACGAGAACACGCGAGCAAGCACGTCATAGATGTTGCGGATGGTGCCGGGCGCTAGACCCTTGTCGACCAGACGCTTGACGAACGCCTCAACGTGCATCGGGCGGACGGCCTTGATGGGGTACTCCCCCAGTTCCGGCAGGACATGGACGCGTAGCGCGTTGTCGATGATCTGGAGCGTGCCGGCTCTGTTGACGCGGTTGCTCTCCCACGCGGCGGCGTAGTCAGCGACCTTGACGAGGCCCGCCCGAGGGTCGACATAGGTTCCCGCTACCTGCGATGCGGTGACCTCGTCGAGCCATCGTTGGGCGTCGACCTTCCGCGGGAAATGACGCGCATGCTCCTTGCCGGCCTCATCGCGGTAGCGGGCGCGCCACTTGCCGTTGTCACGCTTCTGGATGCTAGCCATCGGTCGGATCCGCATCCGCATTGTGGATGACGTAATCCACGCTGCGCTCGATAAGCGCCTTGTCTGTGCGACGTTCGGCTTCTATCTCTCCGAGTGCGCCCTGGACGACCTTCACGGGGTCGACCTGAAGCAGTGTGGCAGCGTCGTTGAGAAGGGAGTCTTCGACGTGAACTTCAGTCCTCTCAATCCCGTCGAGCGTGAACTGCAACGCCATCTTCTTCCTAATGAGGGACAGCGCCGCCTCATGGAGCACTTCCCAAGCCGCCTCGACGTCGCCCGTGTGTCGCATCAACACCGCCGACCAGTCCATCACCGACTCCTCGGCGACCAACGTTTCGACTCCGACCTCCAAAGCGTTTGCGACAGCCTTCACCTCTCGCAACTTGAGGGAACGCTGACCCTTCTCGATCTTCACGACGGTCTGCTGTCGGAATGGAACCCCCCGTTCGGCCACCCTGGCTGCGAGGTCCGTTTGCGTTAGGTCTCGCGCCTTGCGCAACTTCTCCAAGTTTTTCCCCACTTGGGCATCGAAGCGGTCGACGGACCCTGCGGATTTCGGTTGATCAGTCATGGTGGGCACGGTACACCGTTTAGGAGTGCTTGCCAAACCCCAAACGGGTGTGTACAGTGGTGTAGACCGACTACACCAGATTGAGGTAATCATGAATCCGCACCTACTGCGTCTGCCCGAAGTGTCCGAAATGACCGGCATTCCCGCGGCCACGCTCCGCTTCTGGCGACACCAAGGAACCGGCCCTAGGTCCACGAAGCTCGGGCGGCGCGTTGTCTACCGAGAAGCCGATGTCATCGCCTGGATCGACGAACAGTTCGAGAAGGCCAGTGCCTAGAACGGCCACCCCTCCCCCGGCGATCCCGCTCGCCCGCAACGCCTCACCGCCGCACGCCCTCCGATGGCCCGTCGAAGACGTGCGATTCGCCCGAAGCCGCCTGCATGCCCACGGCTTCGACGACCAGCAGGCCACCGACTACCTCGACTACCTCGCGATGGTGCGCGGAGTCCGCAGCATCAAGCGCTATCTGTCCGCGGCCAGCGCCACAAACCTTGAGTTGATCCGGGCACGACCCGACGAGGTTCTGGGCGAACTTCGCGCCCACGCACGACATGAAAACAAGTGAGCCGTCCGGTGCTGGAACACCGAACGGCTCTTCGAAGCCCCGCCCAGCCGTTGAAGCACGGAAGGAGTCTCCATGAGGAGAGTACCCCCCATCCCACCTAACCCACGCGCATCCACCAAGGAACGCCCCGAGGCCCCATGGCCCGGGGCGTTCCCCATTTCTCACCGCCGCCTTACAGCTTGTCCGTGCGGCCACTCCCCCGGCGAAGAACCATGCCTGGCAGAGCGGCCCGCGCCCAGCGACACGCAAATGTGCTGTGGCGCCTTCGACCTTGCGGCCCTGCGTCAGGGTCGCGGGTGCCCGCGTCACGATCGGCGGGTGGTCGCGTGATCGACCAGACCCCCGCCGAGAAGGCGGCTGAGGATGCCGAGTTCGCGCGTCGCGTCGCGTCGTGGCGTGACGAGTGGAAACACCTGGCTGACGGCTGGGTACATCCCGCGAACCGACGCAGGGAGGCCGCATGAGCGCCCCCGTCATCACGGTCACCTTCGAAGGCCCGCATGCCGCCACCGTGGCCGGCTGGCGTGGCCGTGAGCTCCTCGAGCACATGACCGGCCGCATCCCACTCTGGATGCCCCTGAGGCGCGGTTGGTACACGCGACCCCGGACCGCGCGTGACCTCATCGCAGAGGCAGAGCGGAGAGGCTGGCGAGTCGAGATCGGGCAACCCGACGAGCACGCCGCAGCGCACGCCAGAGGTGTGCTGTGGTGAGGCGACGGGAGGAAGGGTCCTGGGCGAGGCACCATCAAGGCCCCTATCTCGACCACGCCGCCAACCCGAAGTTCTCATACGCCCTACGGGTGGCGTTCCTGGCCTACGCCACCCACAAGGCAAACGGTCACGCCACGTTCAAGCAAGGCGAAATCGGCACGGCACTAGGCCGATTCGATGAGGACGGCACATTCGTGCCCCTCGACCGTCGAGCGGTCTGGCGAGCGATCCAGGAAGCCATCGACTTCGACCTCCTTGCCCCAGACAGCAAGACCCTGTGCCTTGTGGTGCCGGGGCACCGCATCTCCGGCGGGTTGGGTGACGAGCACGCCCCGTGCAGACGCCATCCCAAGCGGCAGTCAGCTACTCGCTCACTGCGAGCCGTGTCCTGACGAAACGACTACGCCGCACGTAGTCACTTCGCCCGAAACGTCTGCGCCAAACGTAGTCGTTTCGCACCAAACGACTACGCCCAACGTAGTCGTTTCAGGCTCACGCCCTCTCTTCTTCTCCCTCTACCCGCACCCGACAGACCACCCCAACCAAAGGCAACCCAATGACCACACCAACCCTGCTGATCTGCCCCGCGCACGACTGCCCCGCCTACATCACCCCCGACCCCCGCCACGTCGCCAACCTCACCGCCTGCGGCACCTGGCACTGCAACGACCACCGACCGAACGAGGCCCCGTGAGCCCTGACATCAACCGACGCGCCACGACCAAGAATCTCGACTCCGACAACGCAGCCGAAATGGCCGTCGACCTCGTGATCGGGCTGTCCAAAGTGATCGCCGACCCAGCAGGCGTCCACCGAATCCTGCACCGCTGGCGCGATCGACTCGGCAACGACTTCAACACCATCGCAGTCATTGCCCTGCGCGACGTCTTCGCGGAGTACCTACACCCCACCCCCACAGACCAGGTGCCCGCCGACTCCTGGCACTTCGACAACCAAGGGACAACCGACCGTGAGTGACCACGAAGAGCGTCGCCAGTTCATCAGAAATCTGCTGGGACGTCAGCGCTCCGCCCCCGAGACCGACACGACCGTCGCGCCCCCAAACGAGGCAAACGGCAACGTAGCGGCCCGCGAGGGACACCACCCCAATGCCGGTCCAGACCCTGCCGAAGAGCGCCGGCGGTTCCTGCACACCCTCCTCAACCTCGACCACTGAACGACCCCACCCCTCTAACAAGGAGACCAACCATGACCTTCACCGCCACAGCCGCAACCCAGCAGATTCGCCAGACCTTCCGACTGATGAACCTCGACCTCCCCAAGCGACTCGCCGCCGACCTCACCGAGGCGGAAGAAAGCACGCGCATCACCCTCGCCCCCGGCGACGCGGGGGAAGTCGCCCGCGCTGCCCTAGCCGCGCAGGCTGAAGGGCGCGATCCGGCTGAAGATACCGACGTCCGGACCGCCATCACGCGAGTGCACCTCACCCAACTCAGCGTCGCGATCGACCACACACTCCAGACGGCACGCGACAAGGCAATGCGCGACGCCCTGACCAAGCACGCCCCCGCGATCATCGAAGCGATGCGCCCCCTTGTGGAGGCCGCCGACGCCTCCCTCAACAAGGCGCGCGAAGCACTCGGACGTGACGACCTGCAACTGACCCGCACCACCGTCGCCTCCACCCTGTCCGCCCAGCAGCTGACGCCCTGGGCCATGGCCCGCGACGCACGCGCTGACATCGAGCGTGTGGAGCAGGCATGGACCCAGCTCGCCGCGGTCATGGGGGTTGCGAACGTCAACGATCACACGAGGGTGCTCATCGTGGCCGACACCCTTAACCCCAGTGCCGTCGCAACGTACGACCGCCACACGTTCGGCGTCCCCGCCCACATCTCTAGCGCCACTGGCGCCGTCGACGCTGGGTTGCCCTTGTCGCTGGCGACCTTCGAGCAGTTCGCGGAGCGAGTAGCCGAAGCCGAGGAGAACCGACAGGCGGACGCCGAGCGAGCGCAAGGTGCCTTCGAGCGGGCACGCTCACACGTCTTCAACGTCAGCTAGACGAAGCGGCGCCGATCGCACAGTCGCTGGGGCACCCCACCCCACCCCACCCACCCCCACGCCGCCACTCGTCGTCCTAGGCGGCCCTCTATCTACGCCGAATTTCCACACGCCCCAGGAGGCCCCCGTGGACGTACTACAAGCCGCTCAGAGCGGCGATCGACGTGCTCTGCTTGAAGCGTTACGTGACCACGTAGCGACCGTCATCGCAGAAGGTTGCGCGCCCCGTGACCTTGCTGCGCTCTCTAAGCGCCTCTTGGACATTGATGCCGAGCTTGAGGCCGCGAAGGCGGTTGATGACAGGGACGCACCGGACCCCTACGCAACGGAGCCGTTTGACCCCAACGACATCTGACCCAACTTCACAAATCCGCGCACCAGACCTCGCACATCCGTGTGGGGTCTTTCTGATCTCAGGTCGAAGGAGCAACGAATGACCACGATGACGGCCTTGCAGATCGAACGGCTCGCCCCAAAAAGGGCGATTCCTAGCCTCTACGCCCGTCGCAGCGGATGGCGCCTGACGGGGGGCCTTTGGCACGACACTCTCGGGGTGAAACTGGCCCATGTCGACCTCGTGCCGGGCTCGCCCACGTTCGGCCACTACGACCCCGCCGAGTGCCGCCCGGACCGTTATCCGACCCCGCATGCCGCCCACGGCATGCATGCGCCTGACCCACGTTGCAGCTGTGGCTACCACGTTGTGCCGGAACTGCCCGACCTGCTGGCCTGGCCTGACTACCCGCACCGTGACACCGCAGCGAGCACGTTGGCCCGCGGTCTCGCAGGCTACGCCGATGAGGTGGTCCCGTTCTGGTGCGTAGTGACAGTTACCGCCTGGGGACGCATGGAACCTGCTGCTCCGGGCGCCGGTGACCCACCGGGCACCTTCCGCGCTGAGTTCTTGGCGTTGACCGGGGCATTGATCCTCGACGAGACCGCCCCGCCCGGCGTTGCACCGCTCTTGACCAGTGCGGGCCTGTCTGTGGAGCGTGCCGATCTTGACGCGTTGGCAGGGGCCGCGTGATGTTCACCTACTGCACAGAGGGGCACCGGCATTGGGGGCGTCTCGGGGCCGCAGGGCTACTGCTGGCTGATCGGGGCCGTGTCCTGCTCCAGCTGCGTTCCCGTGGTGTCCACCAGGGCGGTACCTGGTCTATCCCGTGCGGCGCCCGCGAGCGCGGTGAGACGTTCGACGAGGCGGCGCTACGCGAAGCCCGCGAGGAGTGCGGAATAGACCCCACGGGGCTGCGGCCCCTGAACTCTCACGTTTCAGTGTGCGGGGGCTGGCCGTTCGTCACTTTCGTCGCCGCACCGATCCGCCCGCTCGACCTGCGAGCCAACCAGGAGACCGCCCGGGTGGCATGGGTGCCCCTCGACGACGTGGCGGGACTCGACCTACATCCCGGGTTCGCCCGGACCTGGCATGACCGACTAGAGGAGTTGACCCGATGACTGTTGAGTGGACGGCGAGTGAGCGACAAATAGCCCTGGCGGCTGAGGAGTTCGAGGGGGAGGAACGGCGCCTCATCGACACATTTCTGCACAATCGGCGCCGGGCGCGGTTCGAGGCAGAGCCGGTCACCGTCGATGACCTGCGGCGGCTGACCGAGATCCCAGAGGAGGACCGCAAGCCCTACGGCACCGTTAGGGAAGGCTGGCGGTTCGGTCATCTGTCCAGGTCTGGTGCCATCGTCTCCCCGTGGTCCCCCTCGCTGGAGTGGCCCCGAGAGGGAGTGCGCGCCGTGTGCACCCCTACGTCAGAGAGGGCCGCCCCAGATGATGGGCGCGTGTTCCACGGGCACCACGACGCCGCGCCCGTACAACTGTGCTCGTGCGGGGTCTACTACGCCAAGTCCCTTGCCTACCTTGTGCACCACTACGGCGGGATGTGGCCCGACGTGTTCTACCAGGTGCAGGCGTGGGGCGGGGATGAGCTCTCGCCCGAGGACCGGCACGAGACTGCCGGGGAACGGCGCGCACGCTACGTGCGTGTGAAGCCCGGGGGGCGCATGCTCGTCGGGCCAGTGGCTCCACGCCGCGGGGGCGGGAAGCGCCGGACCGGCGCCTACACCGCCAATCTTCTGCGCCACCATTACGGCGCTCGGGTGGAGGTGGTCAAGGCAGACGGCGCCGTGAACGTCCCACCGATGCGGGCGTGGCTCTACACGCTGAGCAAACGGTATCCGCTGGCATAAGTCGCGGGGCGGCTCGCGGAACGGATGGGGTCGCACGCCGAGACGTGTGGCGGCTGGGTCTACGTCACGTTCATCGCCGCGCCAACACGACCGCCCACGCTGAGTGCCAAGCAGGAGACCGCTCGGCTGGCATGGGTGCCTCTGGGGGACGTGAAGACGTTGGACCTGCACCCGGCGTTCGCTCACGCATGGCCCGCCTTGTGCGAGCGAACAGTTCACGTGGACTGTTGGCGTGGAGACAATGTCGGCGGCTGCCCCTAGCGTCCTCTGAAGCAGGAAACGCACACCTAGGAGGAGAGCATCCGTGCAGCAATCATTCGCGAACTACAGCTTCAGTGATGAGAGCTTGAGACACAAGGCTATGTCTGCCCTTATTGCGTCGGGGTACCAGGCCGAATGGGACCCGGGGTACCGAACCTCTCGTCTGAAGGTCGTGGTGCGGGACGGCTCGAGGGACGCGGCCGACGTCGCACGGATCATCAGCAGGATCGACCCGGCTGCAAAGCTGAAGCCGCCTTCTGTTTCCAGCAGGTACCTGGTCGGCTACAGGGACGGTCGTCCCTGATGAGGGCCGGCTTGCCTTCGGGCGTCCAGCGGTCGGGCGGGTGCCGCTCACTCCCATCTCTCCTAGGAATGGGAGAAGTGGACAAACAGTAGGTTTGAACCTATGAGCGACGACAGTTCAAGCGGAGACTCTCCGCAGTACACCCCTGGATGCCCCTAGCTGCGCTGACACGTGTTAGGGCCAACCGCCTCCTCGCGCGCTCGCCAAAGACACCCGCTGGGAGGCGTCCAGGGGTGTGAACGGCGGCGCCGCCAATCCCACACTGAACCGTCGATACGCTCCCGTACTAACCAAGACGGGGTATTCGGCGCAGGAGGTTCTCCGCCAAGAGGTGTCCGCCGGATAGTTTCGGGCGCATGAGCGAATCTCCTTGGTACACAGCCGGAACCGTCATCGAAAGCCAGGTCTACGTCGTGCCTCCGGCCCCGGTGCTGGCGACCCTTCTTGAGTTCACCACGGCAGCACCCGATTTGCTCGTCGCAATGGTGGACTGGGCAGAAGGCGAAACCACGTGGAAGCTGATCGCCAGCGCACCACTCGGCCTTGTGGAAGTCGTGGGATACAAGACGGTTGATGAGTGGCGTGGCGACAGCAAGCAGGACGACCAGGACGGCGAGTCGGTCTCGGCCTTCGTTCAGCCTTGGCGATCGTTGCAGGGAATCAAGTTCTCGCACACGAACTCCACACGTGACTACGAGCATGGGACTATCACGGTTCAAGGGGTCTGGGAGCTCCAATTCGACAACGGCCGAGTCGTTACGCTCGATACGTCGAAGTTGAAGAACGCTCGTTCTCGTGTGGAGATGGATGGCATTCTGAGGATTGCTCGCGACGTTCTAGTGGGCGACTAGTCGGGCATGCAAAGCACCCCCACCGATTCGCCCGGTGGGGGTGCTTTTCTGCATTCCAGGGCTCAGACCAAGCGGAGTTGGGGTCGCCCGCCGCTCCGCCTCGTCGGCTCAGCGCAACCGGAGAGGTTGAGACGACCTGCTGAGAACACAGAACCGCCCCGGTCGATGTGACCGGGGCGTTTCTTGTCGTTTCGGGGCGTCAGCGGTACGTCTCGGCCGCTTCGAGGAGGGCTCGACCGACCCGCCGAGCCTCTGCCTGCGTCAACTCCCAGCCGTCTGCCCCCTTCTCCCCAAGCCTCACCAGGGCAACCGGCCGTCCCGCGGATACGTACTCCTCGGGCTGGACAACCAGGGTGAGTGGAAGCTCGACAACCCTGCCTGCGAGCGGAAGCAGCGCCTTGCTGGTGCAAGTCACCTCCGTCGCCTGGCCCTCGTGGTACCCAACCGCGAACGCGCGGTCTTCCGCGTGAGTGCTTTCGACTTCGTGGGCGCTGACGCACCACGCGGGGCAGTTAGCCACGGCGCTCATGCCGGCACCTCCGCGTTGATGCGGTCCATCGTGTCCGCGGCCGCCAGTAGCAGGCGTGCGAGCGCGCGTGCCTCCTCTGCCGAACTCACGGCCAGTTCGCGGCTGTCCACGACCTCGGGCTGATTCAACTCGATCCCCAGTCGTTCGAGCGTCTCGCCCTTCCCGGTCCAGTACCCGAACCCGGTTACGTCGGCGACCCAGTCGCCCTCGCGGGCGGCGATCGTGCCGTGGATTCGAGCGTCTGAGTCTTGGGGGCCTACGAGTTCGTATCCATGTCCCGACTCTTCGTCACACCAAGACGGGCAGGGCACGGCAACAGGCACGGCGCTCATGCCTTGGTGCCGTTCTTCTCGAGCCACTCGGCGGCAGCGAAGGCGTCGGCGGCGAGGGTATGCAACTCGGCGGCGATCATGTCGGTGCTGTCGTCGACCCCTCCGCGCAGAGTGGCTGTGATGGGCTCGCCCTCGGATTGCCAGTACTCGAACATGCCCTCCACGGGTCCGGAGCGGTGCAGCGGAGGCGTGTTGGTTGCGTGCTCTTCTGGTGTGGCTACGCACCAAGTCGGGCACGGGACGGTCGGGACGGTGCTCGTTGCGTTCATGGGGAACTCCTCTGCTGGGACCATCGGTGGCGTGGGCCGGGCGATTGCTATGCTGCTTGTCAATCGTCAAGGCGTGTCATCAGAGTGACCCATGCACTTGACGATCGTCAAGGGATTTGGAGAAATCAATGCCAGAAAATCTGGTTGGGGTGGCAGAGGTCGCGGACATGCTCGCCGTGAGTCGGCAACGAGTGCACCAGCTCGCCGCCGCAGAGGGGTTCCCGGAACCCGTTGCCGTGCTCAAGGCTGGGAAGATCTGGGAGCGAGCCGACGTGGAGGGATGGGCGCGGTCCCAGGGGCGCCTACGGTCCGCAGCCAGTCCGCAATAGACTCACCAAGCACCACGAACCACCATCGACCCCCAGGGCATATCCGCAGGTCACCTGCCATCTTCCATCAGTTACCACCAGTTGTAGTTATGGTGGGACTAGTGGGAGACCAAGAAGGCCTGAGGCCTCCACGCCGGACGGGGTGGCTGCGCCCTGCGCAGCTCACCCCGTCCGGCGTCTCGCCTCGGGCCCGGCCCGGGAGCACCCCTGCACCTCTCCGCTACACCCCTCTGCACCACCCACCAGCGCAGCTGCTCCTGGCTGCCCCTCGCAGGACGGAAGTGACGACCTTGGACGACCGCTCCCCCGCCGCCACCTCGACAGGACAGGTGCGGCTGAGCGTCCCCGCCGACAGGGCGTTCGTGTACGTCCTGCGCACCACCGCGGCGAGCATGGCCGCCCGGCTCGACTTCACCGTCGACGACATCGAGGACCTGCGCATCGCCGTGGGCGAGGCCGCCGCACTCCTGGTCGCCACGGCGACCCCCGGCTCCGACCTCGAGTGCACCTTCACCGTCGCCCCGGGCGAGGTCCGGGCCACTCTCTCCACGCCGAGCGAAGCCCCCGTGGCCGTCGTGACCGACTCGTTCGCCTGGCAGGTGCTCACCACGCTGACGACCTCCTGCACCAGCACGCACGAGGACGGGGTCGCCGCCGTGACCCTCCAGGTCAACTCCCTGCTCGACGCTCCTGACCTGCAGGGGACCGAGGTCTGACATGACTCCGACCGCCCAGGGCACAGCACCCGGGGAAGAGGCCGAGACCCACTTCGAAGCTCTCCGGCGACGCAGCCACGAACTCTTCGACGTCTTCGTCGCAGCCGAGCCGGACTCCGGCGAGGCACGCTCCACCCGCGACGAGCTGGTCGCCCTCCACCTTCCCCTCGTCGAGCACTGCGCTCGTCGTTTCCGCAACCGCGGGGAGCCGTTGGAGGACCTCGTCCAGGTAGGAACGATCGGCCTGATCAAGTCGATCGACCGCTTCGACGTCGAACGCGGGGTCGAGTTCACGACGTACGCCACCCCGACGATCATCGGCGAGATCAAGCGCCACTTCCGCGACAAGGGATGGGCCATCCGGGTCCCCCGACGTCTGCAGGAGCTGCGCATGCAGATCTCCACGGCCACCGGGGAGCTCTCGCAGAAGCTGGGGCGCTCCCCCACACCGCGCGAGATCGCCGAGGCGCTCGGCGTCACGCTCGACGAGGTCGTCGAGGGCATGGCGTCCTCCAACGCCTACTCCACCCTGTCGCTGGACGCCGGGGACGACGACGACGACCGCGCCCCCTCACTGGCCGACTCGCTCGGCTCGGTGGACGCCAACATCGAGCACGTCGAGATCCGCGAGTCGCTCAAGCCGCTCCTCGACCAGCTCGAACCACGCGAGAAGAAGATCCTGCTGCTCCGCTTCTTCAAGAACATGACCCAGTCGCAGATCGCGGCCGAGGTCGGCATCTCCCAGATGCACGTCTCGCGGTTGCTCACCCGCACCCTCGAGCAGCTGCGTCAGTCGCTCGAGACGGACTGACTCAGGCGGACACCTGACCCCAGGTCGGCAGCGTGGGCGCCGGCCCGGTGGGCTTTCGGCGCCCACCCACGTCGTACGTGGGCGTCAGCGGTCGAGTGCCTTGAGGCTGGCGGGATGGAAGATCCCGACCAGGACGACGAGTGCCGTGACGGCCGCAGCCGCTGCCAGGCCGGGGCTGGCGTCCCGGTTGCTCCACGCCGTGCCGAGGTGGATCAGCTGGGCCATCACCACGATGCTGCGCGCCCAGGTCTCACGCAACCACAGGGCGCGGGCACAGAAGGCCAGGAGGACGCCGTAGGCGACGAAGAACGCCGCCGTGCTGAGTCCCATCGCCAACCGCTTGGAGTCCAGCGCGACCAACTCGGCAATCCCCAGGCCGATGAAGACCACGGCCTCCAGCGCGACGGCGGCAGCGGCCATCGCCAACGCCCACGGAACGCGGCCGGGCGAGTCGGGACCGAGCGTCCCGGCGGGCTCGGAACCGGGGGTAGGCACAGAAGTCGGGGTCACGTCAGCCACTTTAGTTGTGACGGATGTGACGCCCCAAAGGGGTTGTGCAAAACCCCATCTGTTGGAAGATTGGGATGCGCCTGACCGCGGACTCCTCGGAAGTCCCTCTGCGCATTGCCCCACCTCTCTGCCACAGGGTCCACAGACCCTCATGCAGTCACACACTCCCCCCACCCAGGAAGAGGACTCCTCCCCCATGGATTGGCGCCACCGTTCAGCGTGCCTCGACGAAGACCCTGAACTCTTCTTCCCGATCGGCAACACCGGACCTGCGATCCTGCAGATCGAAGAGGCCAAGCAGGTCTGTCGTCGCTGCGACGTCCGCGAGCTCTGCCTGCAGTGGGCCCTCGAGGCCGGCCAGGACCACGGAGTGTGGGGCGGCCTCAGCGAGGACGAGCGCCGCGCGCTCAAGCGCCGCAACGCCCGAGCCCGGGTCCGCACCGCCTGACCCCGTCCCGCGCTGGACTGGGGGGAGATCAGTCGAGCGGGACGTCGATGGCGACGCGGGTCCCCCGCCCAGTGGGGGCGGCGCCCATGGTGATGCTTCCGCCGAGCTCCGACTCGACGAGGGTGCGCACGATCGACAGGCCGAGGTTGGTCGAACCGACCAGGTCGAAGCCCTCGGGCAGACCGGCGCCGTCGTCGATCACCTCGACCTCGAGCCGTCCCCGACGTTGGTGGACACGCAGCACGATGAGGCCGGGCTCCAGGGAAGGTGACCCCTCCTGGGGCTGGTCCTCGAGCGTGGGATAGCCGTGCTCGACCGCGTTCTGGAGCACCTCGGTCACCACCATGGCCAACGCGGTGGCGACCTCCGACGAGAGGTCGCCGAAGGAGCCTTCGCGACGGATCTCCACCCGGTGACCGGTCGCGCTGACGTCGCTGACCATGCGGCCCAGGCGATCGGCGATCTCGTCGAACTCCACGTGCTCGGCGACCGCTTGGCTCAGCGTCTCGTGCACGATCGCGATGGAGCCGACACGGCGTACGGCCTCCTCCAGCGCCCACTTGGCCTCCGGGACGTCGATGCGGCGTGCCTGGAGGCGTAGCAGGGCAGCCACGGTCTGGAGGTTGTTCTTCACCCGGTGGTGGATCTCCCGGATGGTGGCGTCCTTCGTCATGAGCTCGCGCTCGCGACGTCGCAGGTCGGTGACGTCGCGCAGCAGGATGAGTGCGCCGATCCGCTCGCCCTTCGGCAGCAACGGGATGGAGCGGACGATCACCGACGCCTCGTCGGTCGTCACCTCGGCCGCCCGGGGCGCTCGTCCGCCGAGGACCGCGCTCAGCGTCTCCTCGTCAGGACGTCGGCGCGGCGGGACGAGCTCGCGGGTGAGGTCCCCCAGCACGAGGCCGGTGAGGTCGCCCCGGTGGCCGAGCCGGCGGTAGACCGACAAGGCGTTGGGGCTGGCGTACGTCACGCGTCCCGCGGCGTCGACGCGCATGAAGCCGTCGCCCACCCGGGGAGCGTCGGCCTCCTCGCTGCGCTGTCCCTCCGGGGGGAAGTGGCCCTGGGAGATCATCTGCGCGAGGTCGGAGGCGGTCTGGACGTAGGCGAGCTCGAGGCGGCTCGGGGTCCGGATGCCGAGCAGGTTGGTGTTGCGCATGATCAGCGCGATCACCCGGTCGCCTCGGCGCACGGGGATCACCTCGACCCGCACCGGGACGTCGTCGCTCCACTCGGGGTCACCCTCCCTGACGAGGCGCTTCTGCTCCCACGACACGTCGAGCATCCGCCGGCGCCCGGCCGGGACGAAGGTGCCCACCACGTCGTCGACCAGGGCGGTCGGCCCCGTGGTCGGTCGCATCTGGCCGCCGGCCCAGAAGCCGCGTCCGTCCGCGTCCCGCAGCCACAGCACCAGGTCGGCGAAGGAGAGGTCGGCGATGATCTGCCAGTCGGCCATCAGCCGCGTCAGCCAGTCGACGTCCGCGTCGTCGAGGTCGGTGTGGGCACGCACCAGTTCAGTCAGGGAGGGCACGAGGGCCACCCTAGGACGTCCTGCAGCCTCTCCTGCCGGGGGCCGTCGTGGTCGGGCCGCGACCCGTGTCGTTGCGATCACGGAGTGGTCGTACCCTCCCCATCACGGGTGTTCGGCTGGCAGGATGAACGTCATGGGAGTTGGCTACTGGCGCGGGGTGGTGCGCGACGGTGCGCACGTGCCCCACGACCGCAGCTTGGGCGACCTCACCGCCGAGCTCACCACCATGCTCGGATCACCCGACCCGGAGATTCGTGACGGCCTCGCACTGCAGGTGATGACCGTGTGGATCGGACGTGGCGTCTACGACGACCTCCTGGTGGGGCTCGGCGACGGCATGGTCGCCGGCCTGCGCGTGGGGATCGGCGAGACCGGCACCCCCACCGTCTTCCGACGCAGCTGGTCGGCCCGCGTCATCGCCCACGTCCTGCGCCGTGACAACGACGAGCACCTGCTCCGGCGACGACGTGCTTGCGGTGGGGCGACCTGCTCACCACGTGGCTGCTGCGCGAGCAGGACCTCCGCGGCTGGATCCCCGAGCAGGGCACCGCGCGCGCCGTGGCCCACGGCGCCGACGCGCTCGCCGCGCTGGCCGGGTCGCGCCACCTGGGGGCGATGGAGCTCACGGTGCTCCTCGACGTCATCGGCGACCGCTTGGTGCGCCCCACCCCCCTCGACCACGGCGAGACCGACCACCTGGCCGCCGCCACGATGCAGGTCCTGATGCGCGAGCGCGTCCCGTTCGACGTCCTCGAGCGCTGGGTCGCCCGGGTGGGCGCTGCGGCCGACCCCGACGACGTACCTCCGTCGGCCGATCCGTGGCTGCGCACCCGCAACGCCCAGGAGTTCCTGAGGGCCCTTCAACTGCAGCTGCTGCTCGGGCCGCACCGCCCGGCCACCCGCGCCGACCTCCTCCTGGCCCTCCACGACGCCCTGCGCACCAGCAACGGACAGCACCTCCCCAGAATGGTGACCGGCAAGTAACCTGCGTCACATGACCGACGAGACGACCACCGGCCACGCCGGCGAGCTGGCGGTGACCGCGGCCCGGGCCCATGGCGTGACCACGATGTTCACCCTCTCGGGTGCCCACGTCTTTCCCATGTACGACGGCGCGGTGAAGGCCGATCCGCCGATGCGCCTGGTCGACGTCCGGCACGAGCAGACCGCTGCCTTCGCCGCCGAAGCCACGGGCAAGCTGACGCGCGTCCCGGGGCTGGCCGTGCTCACCGCCGGCCCCGGCGTCACCAACGGCATCAGCGCGATCGCGCAGGCACAGTTCAACGGCTCGCCCATGGTGGTCGTCGGTGGCCGCGCGCCGCAGAACCGGTGGGGCACCGGCAGCCTCCAGGAGCTGGACCAGCCGCCCCTGGTCGCACCGGTCGCGAAGGACGCGCGCACGCTCCCCCTCGCGGCCGACGTCCTGGACGGCGTCGACACAGCCTTCCGCACCGCCGGCAGCTCACACCGCGGACCGGTCTTCGTCGACGTGCCCATGGACGAGTTCTTCACCAGCGCCAGCGGCCCCACCCCGACGGGCGAGCGGGTCACCCCGATCGAGCCGGACCAGGACGCCCTCGCCAAGATCGCCTCGCTGCTGGCCGGCGCCCGCCGCCCTGTCCTGGTGCTCGGCACCGACGTGTGGGCCGACCACGCCGAGGAGGCCGCGCTGCGCCTCACCGAGTCACTCGGCATCCCGACCCTGACCAACGGCATGGGCCGCGGCGTCCTGCCCGGGGGGCATCCCCTCCTCGTGACGAAGGCCCGCGGTCAGGCCCTCGGCACGGCAGACCTGGTCGTCGTCGTCGGCACGCCGCTGGACTTCCGACTCGGCTACGGCGCCTTCGGTGGCAAGGACGGCGCGCCGCCCGCCGAGGTCGTGCACGTGGCCGACTCCCCGGGTCAGGTCTCCGGGCACGCCACGCTGGCCGGGTCGGTCGCGGGCGACCTGACGCTGGCCCTGGACGGCATCGCCGACGAGTTCGAACGTGGCGGACGGCGTCCGGACTGGTCCGCGTGGACGCAGAGCCTGCAGGACACTGTCGCGGCGGCCACGGCGCGCGACCACACCCTGCTGACCGCCGAGGCCGACCCCATCCACCCGGCGCGCATTTACGGCGAGCTCGTCCCCCGGCTGGCTGACGACGCCGTGGTGGTGGGAGACGGCGGCGACTTCGTCAGCTTTGCCGGCAAGTTCGTGGAGCCGAAGCGGCCCGGTGGCTGGCTCGACCCCGGCCCGTACGGCTGCCTGGGCGCCGGCCTGGGTGCTGCGATCGCCGCGCGCATCGCCCGCCCCTCGGCCCAGGTCACCCTCCTGCTGGGCGACGGCGCCGCCGGCTTCTCCCTGATGGACGTGGACACGCTCGTGCGCCACGACCTCCCCGTCGTCATGGTGATGGGCAACAACTCCGCCTGGGGCCTGGAGAAGGGCCCGATGCAGATGCTGTACGGCTACGACGTCGCCGCCGACCTCGCCCCCCGTACCCGTTACGACGACGTGGTGAAGGCGCTCGGAGGCGCCGGCGAGACCGTGAGCGACCCCCAGCAGATCGGCCCCGCCCTCGACCGCGCGTACGCCTCGGGGGTGCCCTACCTGGTCAACGTCATCACCGACGTCGACGCCGCCTACCCCCGCGCCACGTTCGGCATCTGACCCGGCCACCGGCCGCCAGCACAGGAGAAGAGATGGACGCCCCCACCACCCACACCCGACGCTTCACCGTTGCGGAGGAAGACACGGCCGTGGCCGTGGGCAGCGGCACCCTGCGCGTCCTGGGCAGCCCCACGCTCATCGCGTGGCTGGAGATGGTGACCTGCGAGGCGGTGGCGCCGTCGCTGCCCGAGGGAGGCACCAGCGTCGGCACCCGGATCGACGTGCAGCACCTCGCCCCCAGCGCCGTGGGGCAGGTGGTCGAGGTGCAGGTCTCGACGGCGTACGTCGACGGGCGCCTGCACCGGTTCGCCGTGGGCGCGCGCAACGTGGGCCCCCAGGGTCCCGCCAAGGTGGTGGCCTCCGGCGAGATCACTCGCGTGGTGGTCGACGCCGAGAGGTTCATGGCCAGACTGGGCTGACGGCGCTGGCCGGGCTGGCCAAGGGACGGGGCCAAATGACGAGGACCCCCGGCGCCGTGAGGCTCGGGGGTCCTGGTGCTTGGTACGCGCTCAGGCGTTGGGGCGCTTGCCGTGGTTCGCGCCCTTCTTCTTACGAGCGCGGCGCTTGCGACCGGTCTTGCCCATGGTGTTCCTCCTGGATGTCAGTGAGGGTCATCTTCTCAAACTCCGGGGCGCAGAGGCGAATCGCCCTCCCCCGACGACACCCGGTGCGGCTCGTAGGAGGCCTCAGACCTCGGTGATGCGGACCTGCACCTCGCGCAGCTGGACGAGCACGCGCTCACGCAGACCCTCGGGTGCGGACTCGCTGCACGAGCGCGCGACGACCGTCTTCACCGTGCGCTGCAGGTCGTACTTCCGCAGGCAGGGACCACACTCGTCGAGGTGGCGCTTCACGGCGTCGCAGTCGGCACCGTCGAGCTCGTTGTCCAGGAAGTAGACGATGCGCTCGAGGTAGTCCGCACAGTCGTCTGAATGGTCGTGACTCATTTGTCCCCGCCCTTCGTGCTGGCGCCCCTGGGGAGCAGGTCGTTCTCGTGGACGTAGTCACTCAGCAGGTCACGCAGCTGGCGACGGCCACGGTGCAGTCGAGACATCACGGTGCCGATCGGCGTCTCCATGATCTCGGCGATCTCCTTGTAGGCGAAGCCCTCCACGTCGGCCAGGTAGACCGCCAGCCGGAACTCCTCCGGCAACTTCTGCAGCGCTGCCTTGACCTCGGAGTCGGGCAGGCGCTCGAGCGCCTCGGTCTCGGCCGACTTGAGGCCGGAGGAGGTGTGGGACTCCGCACGTGCGAGCTGCCAGTCCTCGACGTCCTCGGCCATCGACTGCTGCGGCTGCCGCTGCTTCTTCCGGTACACGTTGATGAACGTGTTGGTCAGGATGCGGTAGAGCCACGCCTTGAGGTTGGTGCCGGGCTTGAACTGGTGGAAGGAGGCGAAGGCCTTCGCGTACGTCTCCTGGACCAGGTCCTCAGCGTCGGCGGGGTTGCGGGTCATCCGCATCGCGGCCGAGTAGAGCTGGTCGAGGTACTGCATCGCGTCGCGCTCGAAGCGCTCGACGCGCTGCGCGTCAGTTTCGGCGGTGAGGGAGTCAGTCATCGAGTCCCACACTACCGTCGTGTCGTCGGTCGTCAGGGTTGCCAGCACGCCGGGCACAACACGACCTCACGCCGTTTGATTCCCCAGCGCGTCACCGGCTGCTTCACGCACCACCCACTCGAGGGTGGCCTGTACGACGATGGCGAGCGCCTCGTCCTGCTCGACGGGCGCGCGCTTGGGCACCTTGAGCGAGTGGTCGGCGTACGGGACGACGCAGAGGTCGATGTCGTCGGGGAACTCCGACGGCGCCCCCATCGTGTCGCGCTCCCCCTGCACGACCAGCGTGGTGATCTCGCTGCCGTGCAGCTCCCCGAGTCGGGACTTCTCGGGCCTGCCGGGCGGGTGGAGCGGGAAGGAGAGAGCGAGGCATCCGCTCGCCCCGATCCGGAGTGCGGTGCGCGCGGCCGAGCGAGCACCGGCCGAACGGCCCCCCACGATGAGTGGCAGTCCCTGCGGGACGTGCCCTGCCGCGGCCACGAAGGCCTCGTCCAGCGTCGAAGGGGCCGTGGCGATCTTGCGCCCGGACCGGCGCCAGGGCTGCTCGAACAGCGCCACGGTCACGCCCTGAAGGGGAAGTGCCTCGGCCAGGGCAACGAGGTCATGGGCCTCGATCCCGCCGCCGGCGCCATGACTCAGCAGGAGGACGGCGACCGGGTCATCGGCGTGGTGCACCACCAGGCGCCCCTCACCGACGGGCGTCGTGACCAGCTGTTCCTCGATCTTCATGCGCTTCCCCTCACCTCGGACCAACCTCGTCGACGTCGAACAGGGCCCCATCCTCGCCCGACCCTGCGTCGCCCGCGTCAGTGAGGGGCAGCGGCTCGACCAGCTCCGGCCCGTTGTTGCGGTGGTTGCCCACCGCGCGGGAGACCGGGTAGGCCTCGAGAAGGCCGGGAGCGGCCGGAACCAGGAGCCCTTGGACCGGCTCCACCTCGGTCAGCAACGGGTCGAGCCAGTCGTCCCAGCGCTCGCGCTCGACCATGAGGGGCATGCGGTCGTGGATGTGTCCGAGGTCGTCGGCCGCGTCAGTCGTCAGCACGGTGCACGTCCAGCGGAACCGGTCGGGGTCGTCGTCGGGCCGGTCAGGGTCACGCCAGATCTCGAAGAGGCCGGCCATGGCCAGGACGCCGCCGTCACGAGGGCGGATGAAGTAGGGCTGCTTGACCGGCTTGCCGCTCTTCGTCACCTGCGACGTCTCGTACCACTCGTAGTAGCCGTCGGCCGGCAGGAGGCAGCGTCGCTGGCGGAACGCCTTGCGGAAGGCCGGTTTCTCGGCGGCGGTCTCCATCCGGGCGTTGATCATGCGGCTGGCGATCGAGGGGTCCTTCGCCCACGACGGCACCAGGCCCCAGGTCAGCGTGCGCAGCTGGCGCTGCGGCGCGACCTCGTCACCGTCGGCACCGGTGCCGGTGCCGGTTCGGGGAGGGCGCTCCAGGACCGCGTACACCTCCTTGGTGGGGGCGACGTTGTAGTCGGCCTCCAAGGGCGCGGGCACCCGGTTGTCGACGACCTCGAACTCCTCGACGAGGTCCTCCGGGCGCCGACTCGACGCGTAGCGACCACACATGCACCCACCCTAGTGGTCGCGACGGTGCTGGCGACGGACCTCAGGAACGCGCCAGCTCGTCGAGCAGCAGGCCACTCGCGAGGTCACTCGCGGGGAGGCCCTCGATCCACACCCGGGCGTCGTACCCACTGGTGTCGACGCCCTCCACGAAGCGGCGCAGCAGTCGCGCCCTGACGCCCAACCGTGCGTCGCGCTCGGCCAGGACGGCGACGCGGTTGGCGCTGACCCGGCCGATCACCTCCTGCCCCGCGAAGACGGTGCGGACGGCCTCGCCCAGCGTCGCCATCCGCATCGCGCGGCCGATGGGGTCGCCGCTGCTCTCCCCGCCGTGCCGGTCCTGGGGAAGGTCGACGACCACCAGGGCATGGCTGTCACGCGGGTGCGGGGCGCCCTGGCGGTGGCCCCGGTAGAGCAGGGCCAGGCTGCTGCGCATGTGCGCCACGCTGGACAGCCCTGTCATCGGGTCCTCGCAGCTGATGTGGCTGACCACCGAGAGGGTGGCCTCGCTCCAGGCGCCGACCAACGTCGCGACGGCGTCGTAGGGCGGGTCGTCGCGCAGGACCGCCTGCCACGCCTGGCGCAACCCGGCGAGCGCTTCGTCCACCGAGGCGCCGTCCAGGGCGGCCTCCCGGCCCACCGCCTCGCAGGCAGCGAGCGGGCAGCGAGCCTCCGCGATCGCCTCTCCGACCGCCTCGAACCCCACGGGGAGCCCCATGGTCCCCCCGCGGGCCGAGGTCGGTGATTCACGTCCGTGCGAGGGAGCCGTGGCGCTCTGGCGCCCCCATGCGGCGAAGATCCCCATGACTCCCTCCCCTCTGACTCGAACGGCTTGCCGAAGAGACGTTCAGCACGGCGCCGCATGACGCCAAATGAGAAGTTTTCCTCGGACGAGCGCGTCGGCGCCGGGAAATCGCTACGCTGAGCGAGTCCCATCGTCCTCGGATGCGAGTGCCGTGACCTCAGCGCTGCCCTTGATCGACGAGCCCGGAGACGCCGAACTCATCTCGGCGGTCCGCGGCGGAGATCTTGATGCCTACGGACTGCTGTACGCACGACACGTCGAGGCGGCCCGGCGGCTGGCTCGTCAGCTGGCGCAACGCGCCGATGCCGAGGACCTGGTGGCCGAGGCGTTCGCGAAGGTGCTCGGCGTGCTCCAACGTGGCGGTGGCCCCGACGTCGCCTTCCGTGCCTACCTGCTGACTGCCCTGCGCAGCCTGCGGGTCGACAAGGCCCGCGCCTCCTCGAAGGTGCAGCCGACCGACGACCTAGAGCCCTTCGACCCCGGCGTGCCCTTCCGCGACACCGCCGTCGAGGGGTTCGAGAGCGCCGCCGCAGCGCGCGCGTTCGCATCGCTGCCCGAGCGCTGGCAGCTGGTGCTGTGGCACACGGAGGTCGAGGGGCAGAAGCCCGCAGACGTCGCTCCGTTGCTCGGCATGACGCCCAACTCCGTCTCAGCCCTCGCCTACCGGGCCCGGGAAGGCCTGCGACAGGCGTTCCTCAACGAGCACGCCAACGAGATCGAGGGCGACACCTGTCGCTGGGTGCACCAGACCATGGGCGCCTACATCCGCAACGGCACGTCGCGGCGCGACTCGGCCAAGGTGGAGTCGCACCTCGACGAGTGCCGCGGATGCATGGCGATCTACCTCGAGCTGACCGAGGTCAACAACAACCTGGCGGGCATCCTCGCGCCGTTGCTGCTGGGCGGGCTCGCCACGGCGTACGTCGGCTCGGCCGCCGCGGGTGGCGCCGGCGCGGCGAGCTCCTTCTCCAGCGCGGCCGGTCGCGTCCGCGACGCGGTCATGGGAAACACCGTCGCCACCGTGGCCGCCGGAGCCGCTGGGCTGGCCCTCGCCGGCGCGGCGGCTGCCGCCGTGATCATGGCGATGAATCCCACGGAGCCACCCCTCGTCGCGTCCGACCCACATAGCGCTGCCTCCGTCCTGCCCACGCCACTGCCCGGGATGCCGGAGGGGCGCGGCGGGCCGAACGGCGAGGTGCCGCTGGGAGCGGGCGGCCTGCCGTTCGGCGTGCCCTTCCCGCCCGGGGACGTCCCCGCGCCCGGAGACCAACCGCCCGGCGCGGGTGGCGTCCCCACCGACGCGCCGAATCCCGACGGCGACCCCCCGAACGACGGCCCCGGCGGGCCTGACGGCCCCGGTGGGCCTGACGGCCCCGGTGGGCCTGACGGACCCGACGGGCCCGTCCCGCCGCCGGACGAGCCCGCGCCGACTGACGGACCGTCCCAGACTGACGGGCCGGCCCCCACCACTGGCCCTTCGCCCAGCCCTTCCGACCCTGCTCCGACGCCGGGCCCGGGCACCTCACCCACGCCCGAGCCCAGCCCGACGTCCGAGCCGTCGTCACCGACGCCGACGCCTGGCCCCAGCCCCACGCCCCAGCCGAGCCCGTCGCCGGAACCCAGCCCTTCGCCGTCGCCGGAGCCCTCACCGTCTCCGTCGCCGTCCCCTTCTCCGGACCCCTCACCGTCGCCTTCTCCGGAGCCCAGCCCCACGCCGACGCCTTCCCCCAGCCCTCAGCCCAGTCCCAGCCCCACGCCGGAGCCCAGCCCGACGCCCGAGCCCAGCCCCACGCCCACGCCGACGCCGACGCCGACGCCCGAGCCAACCCCGACGCCCACGCCGACGCCTGAGCCCAGCCCGACCCCTTCACCGGACCCGTCCCCGAGCCCATCGCCAGAGCCCTCCCCGAGCCCGTCGCCTGAGCCGTCGCCCACCCCGACGCCCGAGCCCACGCCGGACCCCACCCCGACGCCCGAGCCCACGCCGGACCCCACCCCGACGCCCGAGCCCACGCCGGACCCCACCCCGACACCCGAGCCCACGCCGGACCCCACCCCGACGCCGACGCCGACGCCTGACCCCAGCCCGACACCCACGCCGACGCCCAGCCCCACCCCCGAGCCCCAGCCGGACGTGAAGCTCTCGGCGACCTCCAGCCGCGGGTTCCTCAACCACGAGGTCACCGCGACGGTCTCGGGCCTGCCCAAGGGAGCCACCGCGACGTTCACCGTGCGGGACCACGGCCTCCACCTCTACTCGACGAGCACGCCGGGTTGCTCGTCCTTCCTCGGTGGCCCGGTGCGCTGCACCCTGACCGGGACCGGAACCGACCAGGTCATCACCTTCTCGGTGGTCCGACTGGCCGGCTCCCCCGTGCTCACCCTGACCGTGGCGAGCGACGACGTCGAGGACGTCGATCTCTCCAACAACAGCCTCGACCTGCACCTGCACCGAGACTCACGCGATGACTAGGCTGGTCCGGTGAGCCTGCTCCCCGAGACCCTCGATCCCTGGCCCGCGCCGCATGCCTCGTCGCCGGTCGACCTCGTCGTCGACCTCCCCGGCAGCAAGTCACTCACCAACCGCGCCCTGATCCTGGCAGCGCTGGCCGACGGGCCCTCGGTGGTCCGCAAGGCCCTGCGTTCGCGCGACACCCTGCTCATGGCCGCAGCCTTGCGAAGCCTCGGCGCCCACGTCGACACCGAGGGTCCCGACTGGCACGTCACGCCCGCCGCCTTCAGCGGCCAGGCGAAGGACGGGGAGCGTGCCGTCGACTGCGGGTTGGCCGGCACGGTCATGCGGTTCGTGCCGCCCGTCGCGGCGCTGGCCCCGGGTTCCACGTCCTTCGACGGCGACCCGCACATGCGCAACCGCCCCGTCGGCGAGATGCTGACGGCGCTGCGAGCGCTCGGCGTACGCGTCGAGGACGGTGACCGGGGCGGGCTGCCGTTCGAGGTCCACGGCACCGGTCGGGTCCGGGGCGGCCGGGTCGTCCTGGATGCCTCCGCGTCGAGCCAGTTCGTCTCCGCGCTGCTGCTGGTCGGGGCCAGGTTCGACGAAGGGGTCGAGGTCGTCCACCAGGGCGCTCCCGTCCCCTCACTCCCCCACATCGACATGACGGTCCAGCTCCTGCGCCAGCACGGCGTCCAGGTCGACGACTCGGTCCCCGACCGGTGGGCGGTCGCCCCCGGCCCGATCCGTGCCCGCGACCACCTCGTGGAGCCCGACCTCTCCAACGCTGCTCCGTTCCTCGCCCTGGCTGCGGTCTCGCAGGGACGCGTCGTGGTGCGCGACTGGCCCCGCGCCACCACCCAGGCGGGGGCGGCCATGGCGCAGATCCTCGAACGGATGGGCTGCGAGGTCGGGTTCGTCGAGGAGGGCCTGGCGGTCACGGGTCCCGCGCGGTTGCGTGGCATCGACGAGGACCTGCACGACGTGGGTGAGCTGACGCCGGCCGTCGCCGCCCTGTGCGCCCTCGCGGAGACTCCTTCCCGGTTGACGGGGATCGCGCACATCCGCGGACACGAGACCGACCGCCTGACCGCTCTCGCCACCGAGATCAACGGTCTCGGCGGCCGGGTCACCGAGCTCCCCGACGGGATCGAGATCCACCCCTCCCCCCTCCGCCCCGGCATCTTCCACACCTACGCCGACCACCGCATGGCCCACGCCGGCGTGATCCTGGCGGCAGCGGTCGAGGGCGTCGAGGTGGAGGACATCGCGACCACGTCGAAGACGTTCCCCGACTTCGCCTCCGTCTGGTCCGGCCTCTGGGCCGCTCGGGTCTGAGGGCGGGTCCACGAGACGATGAGCCACCGCTACGACGAGACCGACCACGAGAGCTACGAGCGACCCCGTCGGCGTACGCGCCCGCGCACCAAGGACCGTCCGAGCTACGACGACGCGGTGGACGCCAGGGTCATCACCGTCGACCGCGGTCGCTTCACCCTGGACGTCGACGGCCATCGGGTGATGGCGATGAAGTCACGCCCGATCGGCCGCAAGGGGGTCGTGGTCGGCGACCGCGTGCGCGTCGTCGGAGACGTGTCGGGCCGCGACGGCAGCCTCGCCCGCATCGTCGAGGTGACCGAGCGCACGACCGTGCTGCGCCGCACCGCCGACGACGACGACCCGGTCGAGCGCGTGATCGTCTCCAACGCCGACCAGCTGGTCGTCGTGACCGCACTCGCCGACCCGGAGCCCCGCCCCCGACTCATCGACCGCGCGCTCGTCGCGGCGTACGACGCCGGCATGGCGCCGCTGCTCTGCCTGACGAAGGCGGACCTGGCCGATCCCGAGCCGTTGCTGCGGACCTACCGCTCCCTCGGCGTGCCGTGGGTGGTCACGCAGCGTGGCGACGACCTGTCGGAGGTCCGTGCTGCCCTGCAGGGGCACACCAGCGTGCTCGTGGGTCACAGCGGCGTGGGCAAGTCGACCTTGGTCAACGCCCTGGTGCCCGACGCCCACCGCGAGGTCGGACACGTCAACGCGGTCACCGGACGAGGGCGCCACACCTCCACCTCGGCCTACCTCCTCGCGCTGCCCGACCACGCCGGGTGGATCATCGACACCCCCGGCATCCGCTCGTTCGGCCTGGCCCACGTGCAGCCCGAGCGACTCATCGAGGCCTTTCCCGACCTCGACGAGATGACCGAGGAGTGCCCCCGAGGGTGCACCCACGGGGAGGGCGAGCCGGAGTGCGAGCTCGACGAGGCGCTCGCCGCCGGCACCGCCGACCCGGACCGCGTCGAGTCCTTCCGCCGCCTCCTCGCCGCGCGCGAGGGCGGGCAGGAGTACTGAGAGCCAGCCGCAGCATCTAGCCTTGCCCCATGTCGATCTCCGGCTCCGGCTCCTCTGACTACACCGACGACCTGCGACTCGCCCACGTGCTGGCCGACGACGCGGACTCCCTGACGACGTCGCGCTTCAAGGCGATCGACCTCCACGTCATGAGCAAGCCCGACCTGACGCCCGTCACCGACGCCGACCGCGACGTGGAGGAGGGCATCCGCCGCACGCTGTCGAAGACCCGCTCCCGCGACGCGATCCTCGGCGAGGAGCAGGGCTCGACCGGCCACAGCCAACGCCAGTGGATCATCGACCCCATCGACGGCACCAAGAACTTCGTGCGGGGCGTCCCGGTCTGGGCCACCCTGATCGCGCTGGTGGTCGACGGCGAGGTCGTCGTCGGCGTCGTCTCGGCCCCCCAGCTGCAGCGTCGGTGGTGGGCCTCGAAGGGCGGCGGCGCCTGGACCGGCAAGAACCTGCTCAAGGGCCAGCGGATCGAGGTCTCCGACGTACGTCGCCTCGAGGACGCCTCCTTCTCCTACAGCTCGCTGTCGGGCTGGGAGGAGCGCGAGCAGCTCGACGCCTTCATCCAGCTCTCCCGTCGGGTGTGGCGCACCCGCGCCTACGGCGACTTCTGGTCCTACATGCTGCTGGCCGAGGGCGCCGTCGACATCGCCGCCGAGCCGGAGCTCGAGCTCTACGACATGGCCGCGCTGGACATCATCGTGCGCGAGGCAGGTGGCCGCTTCACCTCCCTCGCCGGCGACGACGGCCCCTGGGGAGGCAACGCGGTGGCCACCAACGGCCACCTGCACGACGCGGCGCTGGCCTTCCTGGGCAGCTCCGAGCACGACGGCAGTGACCCCGACCAGCAGTCCCGTGGGGCCGGCTCGGTGACTGAGCTCCGTCGACGCCCCACCTCCTGACCCGAGGCGGCACGCACGCTCACGGCCACACCGGCCACCACCGGATCGTTGCCACCCCTGTTCAGGACCGCCGCGGGGCACTACGGTGACCGCAAAGGTTCCTGGACAGGAGGAGAGCCATGAGAGTCAACGACGTGCTCAAGGGCAAGCAGATCCAGGAGATCGTGACGATCACGCCCGACGCCACGGTCGCCGACCTGGTCGCGCTGATGGCGCAGCACAACGTCGGTGCCGTCATCGTGAGCAGCGACGGCGCGGCCCTGGACGGGATCGTCAGTGAGCGCGACGTCGTCCGCCACCTGGGCGACGACAGCGGCATCCTGGATCGGACCGTCTCCACGATCATGACCGCCGAGGTCCACACGTGCGAGGGCACCGACGACGTCACCGAGCTCATGCAGCTGATGACCGACCGGCGCATCCGGCACGTCCCGGCGCTCACCGACGGCGCACTGACCGGCGTGGTCAGCATCGGTGACGTGGTGAAGAGCCGCATCGGGGAGCTGGAGTTCGAGCGCGACCAGCTCAGCCAGTACGTCCACACGTCCTGAAGGCCCACCCGCAAGCCACGACGCACGAGGCCCTCGCGCCGCGCGGGAGGGCCCCGTGGTCGATCAGGGTCAGGCGTGGATCTGCGACTCGTCCACCTGCGGCAGGGTGGCCAGCGACGCCTCGAGCTCGGCGTCCGAGAGCAGTGAGTCGCCGCTCAGGTTGCCCTTGAGGTAGGAGTCGAAGGCGCCCAGCTCGAGCAACCCGTAGCCGGACAGGCCGACGACGATCACCGGCTCGGTGCCCGCCTCGTCGGCGGCCAGCGCCTCCCGGCGGGCCTGGGCCAGCGCGTGCGACGACTCCGGTGCGGCGACGATGCCCTGCGTACGTGCGAACTCGACCGCGGCGGCGAAGCACTCGTCCTGGTCGAGGGCGACCGCTTCGACGAGCCCTTCGTGCACCACGTGGCTGACCAGCGGAGCCATGCCGTGGTAGCGCAGGCCGCCGGCGTGGATCGGGGACGGCACGAAGTCGTGGCCCAGGGTGTACATCTTCATCAGGGGCGTCAGGCCGGCCGTGTCACCGAAGTCGTAGGCGTAGGTCCCCCGCGTCATCGTCGGGCAGGACGACGGCTCGACCGCCACCAGGCGCGCAGTCTTGCCCTCGGTCAGGTTGCCCCGCAGGAAGGGGAAGACCAGCCCCGCCAGGTTGGAGCCGCCGCCGGCGCAGCCGATCACGACGTCGGCGCCGGACTCGCCGGCCTTCTCCAGCTGCAGGACAGCCTCCTGCCCGATCACGGTCTGGTGCAGCAGCACGTGGTTGAGCACCGAGCCCAGCGCGTACTTCGCCGACTCGTCCTGGGCTGCCAGCTCGACGGCTTCGGAGATCGCGATGCCCAGCGAGCCGGGGTGGCCCTCCTCGAAGGCCCGGCCCGACTCCGTCATCTGCGACGGCGAACGGTGGACGGTGCCCCCGAAGACCTCGATCAGGGTGCGTCGCTGCGGCTTGGTGTCGAAGGAGTGGCCGACCTGCCACACCTCGCAGGTCATGTCGTAGAGCGAGCAGGCGTACGCGAGCGCGGTGCCCCACTGCCCCGCGCCGGTCTCCGTGGTGAGCCGGTCGATGCCGTTGAGCTTGTTGTAGTAGGCCTGCGGCACGGCGGTGTTGACCTTGTGCGAGCCGGCCGGCGAACCGCCCTCGTACTTGACGTAGATGCGTGCCTTCGTGCCGAGCTTCTCCTCCCACTTGCGGGCTCGGATGAGCGGCGCGGGACGGTACTGGGCGTAGACCTCCTGCACCGCCTCGGGGATCTCGACGTAGCGCTCGGTGGTCACCTCCTGGGCGATCAGCTCCGGGGGGAAGAGCGCAGCCAGGTCGTCCGGACCCACGGGCTGGTGGGTGCCCGGGTGCAGCGGCGGCGGAGGGGGCGTCGGAAGGTCGGCGACGACGTTGTACCAAGAGGTCGGGCGCTCGTCGTCGGAGAGGGTGAAGGTCATGGGCAACGTCATCGGACATCTCCTGCGGTCGTGAGGGCCGGGCACGGCCCCGGCGCAGCCTACGTGGGGGCCGGCGGCGCCGTGGCCGCTGCTTAGGATGAACGTGGCGAGCACACGAGTGCCCGCACCCGCACCAACGAGAGGCAGCCATGGAGAAGCCCGAAGTCGACCCGCACATGGGTGACGCCCCCGCAGACCTGGAGATCACCGACCTCATCGAGGGCGACGGCGACGAGGCCACCTCCGGCAGCACCGTCTCCGTCCACTACGTCGGCGTGGCCCACTCCACCGGCGAGGAGTTCGACGCCAGCTACAACCGCGGCACCCCGCTCCAGTTCCGCCTCGGCATCGGCCAGGTCATCCAGGGCTGGGACACCGGCGTGCAGGGCATGAAGGTCGGCGGTCGTCGTCGCCTCGTGATCCCGCCGCACCTGGGCTACGGCCAGCGTGGCGCACCGGGCGCGATCGCCCCGAACGAGACCCTGATCTTCGTGGTGGACCTGCTCGCCGTGAAGTGAGGCGTACGTGAGCCGCCGTGCCCCACGTGGGGTGCGGCGGCTCTGTCGTCTCCGGAGGCGCCCGGCGATCACCAGGGCAGGTTGTCGACGACCTCACCGTGCACGACGCGAGCGGCCTGGCCGCCGAGCGTCACGACGTCGCCGTCGTGCAGCTGGCGACCTCGACGGGTCTCCACCTCGCCGTTGACGGCCACGGCGCCCTGCGCCACGAGCTCCTTCGCCTCTCCCCCGTGCTCGACCAGGCTCGCGAGCTTGAGGAACTGGCCGAGCCTGATGGACTCGTCGCGGATGCCCACGTCCATGGGCTCGGCTCCGGAGTCGGGGGGTGTCGTCATGGCACCAGTCTCCCACCGGGTGCCGGCGGCGCGGCTCAGTGGCCGAGCGCTTGGCTGACGGCGTGGATCAGCAGGCCGACCACTCCCCCGACGACCGTGCCGTTGATCCGGATGAACTGCAGGTCGCGGCCGACGTGCAGCTCGATCTTCTCCGCCGCCTCACGGCCGTCCCACCGCTCGATGGTGTGGGTGATCACCGCCGTCACCTCGGCGCCGTACCGCGCCACCACGAAGACCGCGGCGTCGGCCGCCATCCGGTCGAGGCGCCCGCGCAGCCCCGCGTCCGACCTCAGCAGGGTGCCGAAGTCGAGCAGCTCCACCACCGCCCGCTCCCGCAGGGCGCCGGAGGGATCACGCAACGACGTCAGGGTGGCGCGACGCAACGCGTTCCACAGGGAGACGACCGTGGAGGTGACCTGCGGGTGCTCGAGCAGTCGGTTCTTGAGGCCCTCGGCACGCGCCTGGGTGGCCGGGTCGTCCAGAAGGTCCCTGGCGAGCTGCTCCAGCATCGAGTCCAGCGCCTCGCGGGCATGGTGGCGCGGGTCGTCGCGGATGTCCTCGAGCCACTTCAGCGCCTCGGTGTGCAGCTTGGCGGTGACCACCTCGTTGAGACGCGGCGGCGTCCACCACGGCGCGCGCTCCAGCAGCACCTGGGTGAAGGTCTCGGGGTTCTCCACCAGCCACCGGTGCAGCTCGACGATCCCGAGGTCAACGAGGCCGTGGTGCACCCGGTCGTGGACGACCTCGGTCAGCAGGCTGCCGGCCAGCGGCGCGATCGGTTCGTCGCGGAACCGCGGGATCAGGGCCTGGGTGACGAAGTCGACGACGTGGTCGTCGCGCACCTTGCCCAACCCGATCGCCGCGACCTCGGACGCCTCGTCGACCACGCGCCGGGCGTGCTCCTCCTCCGCGAGCCACTCGCCGATGCGCAGCGAGATCGTGGAGGCCTCGACACGGTCGCGGATGACCTCCTCCTGCAGGAAGTTCTCCCCCACGAACTCCTCCAGCCCGCGCCCCAGGTCGTCCTTGCGCTTCGGCACCAGTGCCGTGTGCGGGATCGGCAGGCCGAGCGGGTGACGGAAGAGCGCAGTGACCGCGAACCAGTCCGCGATCGCGCCGACCATGGAGGCCTCGGCGCCGGCGTTCACGTAGCCCCACACCCCGTCGCGGCCCAACGTGGCGACGTAGACGATGGCGGCCAGGACGAGCAGGCCGACGGCGAGCGTACGCATGGTGCGCAGGCCGCGGCGTCGAGCGGCGTCGGCCTCCGGTTCCGGGGTCACGATGGAGATCGGCTTCCCCGACGAAGGCGTGGTGGTGTCAGTCATCGCCTCCATCCTGCCCTGCTCGTGAAAGGATGACGCCCATGCCACGCACCGTCCTCACGTTCGGCACCTTCGACGTCTTCCACGTCGGTCACCTGCGGATCCTCGAGCGAGCCGCCTCGCTGGGTGACCGCCTCGTGGTGGGGGTCTCCGCCGACGAGCTCAACCTGCGCAAGAAGGGGCGTACGCCGGTCTTCAGCGAGGCCGAACGCCTGGCGATCGTCAACGCCCTCAAGGTCGTCGACGACGTCTTCGTGGAGGAGAGCCTCGAGCAGAAGCGCGACTACATCCTCGAGCACCAGGCCGACGTGCTCGTGATGGGCGACGACTGGGCCGGCAAGTTCGACGAGTTCAACGACATCTGCGAGGTCGTCTACCTCGCCCGCACCCCCGCGATCTCCACGACCGCGATCATCGAACACATCGCCGAGCTGTGACGCCGGGCCCGCGGCCGGCCAGCGGCCCCGGGCGGGGACGCCCGGTCGTCGCGCGCAAGCACCCGGTCGCACTGGTCATCGGCCTGGTGGCCGCGCTCCTCGCTGCCCTCGTCGTTGCTCCGCTCGGCCCCCTCGGCGCGACTTCCGCGCTGGCCGACGCGGCGACCGACGCCCCCCGCGACGCAGCCGACGCTTCGACCGCACTCACCACGGCACGTGAGCAGGTCGCCGGCGTGGCTGCGGATCCCGACCCGGGTGCCCCCGGGACCGACCTGACCCTGACGCTGCGCGACCTCTGGCTCGCGCGCGGCGACCTCGACCGCGCCGGGCGCGCGGCCGCCTCCCGCCTCCTCTCCCGACCGACGGCCGCGACCGCTCCCGGCCAGTGGCGCTACCCCACGGGAACCACCCCGGAGCGCGTCTGCGGAGCCGACGTCTGCGTCACCCGGGTGACCACGTCACGGCACGCCGCCACCGACGCGTGGACGGCCCGCACTCTGGCGCTCGTCGAGACCACGTGGCGGCGCGTGGTGGACGACCTGGGCTACCGCGCCCCGGCCAGCGGCAGCGAGGCGGCTGCCGACGGCGAGGAGAGCACCGACGGTCGGCTCGACGTCTACCTCGCCGACCTGTCCCCGCAGGGCTACTACGGCTTCTGCGCGCCGGAGGACCTGGTGGCCGGGGAGCACGCCCGCGCCACGTCGTACTGCGTCCTGGACAACGACATGCTGGGTCTCGGCGGGCGCCCGAACGACGCCCTGGCTGCGACGGTGGCCCACGAGTTCTTCCACGCGGTGCAGTTCAACTACGACCTCTCCGAGGACACGTGGTTCATGGAGGCCTCCGCCACCTGGATGGAGGAGGTCGTCTTCGACGGCGTCAACGACAACCGGCAGTTCCTCGCCAAGGGACAGCTCGGCTCCCCCACCACGCCGCTCGACGCCGAGTCGGGGCACTACGGCAACTGGATCTTCGTGCAGTTCCTCGCCCAGCGGTTCGGTGCCCCCGCGGTCCGCCGCGTCTGGGAACGCCTCGACGCCTCCCGCGGCGCCCCTGACGAGTGGTCGCTGAAGGGCGTGCGGTCGGTGCTCGCCAGCCGCGGGGCGGCCTGGCCAGCGTTCTACTCCGACTTCACCCGCGCCAACCTCCGACCAGGACGCCACTACCGCGAGGGTGGGGCCTACCGCAGCGCGCCGGTGACCGACCGCCTCCGCCTCGGTCGGGCCCAGCGGACCGCCTCGCGCGCAGCGAGGCTGCCACACCTGTCCTCACGCACCACGCAGGTCACGGTCGGAGCACTGCCGCGTGGGCGTCGTACGTTGCGCCTCGAGGTACGGGCCACCCGCGCGACGTACGCCCGGGTCTCGGTGCTCGTGCACCGGGCCGACGGGTCGGTACGCCTGCGGCGCCTCAAGCTGGACGGTGCGGGGCGGGCCAGGGCGCGGTTCCCCGCCTCCTCCACGAAGGTGCGGCGCCTGGTCGTGCTCACCACCCACACGGCCGCCGACCACCGCCGCTGCGGCCGAAACTCCGGCTGGGCGTGCGGTGGCGACCCCGTGGGCGAGCTCGCCGTGCGCGTCACGGCACGTCTCGTGCGCTGACGCAGCCAGGACGTCTCGCCCCGCAGCTCACTGCTGCAGCAGGTCGACGACCTCGCGTCGCAGCACCTTGCCCATCTGGTTGGTGGGCAGCGTCTCCACCACCACGATGCGGCGCGGCACCTTGTAGCGCGTGAGCTCGGCCCGGGCGAACGAGCGGACGTCCTCGGGATCCACGGTCTCGCCCTCGGCGGCGACCACCGCGGCGACGACCTCCTCCAAGTCCTCAATGGTGCGTACGCCCACGACGGCGGCGTCGGCCACGCTCGGGTGGCGACGCAGCACGGCCTCCACCTCGGAGGGGTAGACGTTGAACCCCCCGGTGATGACGACCTCCTTGATACGGTCGACCACCGTGATGAAGCCGTCGGGCGCCATCGTGACGATGTCACCGGTGCGGAACCAACCGTCGTGGAAGGCGGCGGCGGTCTCCTCGGGAAGGCCGCGGTAGCCGTCGAAGACCTGGGGACCCTTGACCAGGAGCTCACCGCGCTCGCCGAGCTCCACCTCGCGGTCGAGGTTCTCGGGGTCGACGATGCGCACCTGCGTGTCGGGGAACGGAACCCCGATCGAACCCGGCCGCCGGCCCTTCGACATCGGGTTGCCGACGATCACCGGCGAGGTCTCGGTGAGCCCGTACCCCTCGACGAGGAGCCCACCGGTGGCGGCCTCCCACCGGTCGACCAGCGGGGCGTGGAGCGGCATCGCCCCGGAGAGGGCCCACTTGATGCCGCGGATGGAGACGCCGCTGCGCTCGGCCTCGTCGACGATCCGCTGGTAGAGCGGCGGGACGGCCGGCACGAAGGACGGCACGTCGCGCTTGATCGCCTCCATCACCAGCGGGATCTCCGGCTTCGGCAGCAGCACCAGCTTGGCCGCCACCGAGAGGCCGAGCAGGACGCTGACGGTGATGCCGTAGGCGTGGAAGAGCGGCAGCGCGACCAGGACCGACTCCTGGCCCGGCACCATGCCCGAGACCCACTTCTGCCCCTGGAGGACGTTGGCCACCAGGTTGCGGTGACGCAGCGGCACGCCCTTGGGAGCGCCGGTGGTGCCGGAGGTGTAGAGCGTCAGCGCCACGTCGTCGGCGACCGGGCGGGGATGGTCGTCGGGCAGGGGCTCGTGGGCCAGCAGCTCGCGCCACGGCGTCGTCCCGGGCGCAGGCGCGTGGAGCTGGTCGCGGGCGGCGCGAGCCTTGGCGATCGGGAGCTTGAGAGCGAGGCGCTTGGTCAGTGGCAGCTCACTCGTGAGGTCGACGGCGACGACGTGCTCCAGCGCGCAGTCGTCCTTCAGCGAGCCGACGACGCCAGCGACCTTGTCCCACACGACGGCGACGCGGGCGCCGTGGTCGAGGAAGGGCCCTCGCAGCTCGGAGGCGGTGTAGAGCGGGTTGTGCTCGACGACGGTCGCGCCCAGCCGCAGCACGGCCAGGAACGCGATCACGTTCTGCGGGCAGTTGGGCATCACCAGCGCCACGTTGTCGCCCGCCCGGACCCCGAGGTCACGCAGACCCGAGGCCGCGCGGAGGACCGCGTCGTGCGTCGCGGCGTACGAGGTGATGCGTCCCATGAAGTCGAGCGCGGGGCGGTCGCCGTACGCCTCAGCCGCTGACTCGAAGAGGTCCAGCACCGTGGTGTCGCCGTACTCCAGCGTCAACGGCACGCCGGGGGCGTAGGACTGGGCCCACAGGGGGGACTCGGCACTCATCGATACCTTCCTGGCGCCGGCGACTCGGGGGGCCGCGCCAGAGCAAACCTACAACTGCGCCCCGATGGCTAGCATGGGGCCATGACCACCGGGAAGCGCATCGCACTGGCCCTCGGCGGCGGTGGCGCGCGTGGCTACGCCCACATCGGGGTCGTGCGGGTGCTGGAGGAGCGTGGCTACGAGGTGGTCGGCATCGCCGGCACCTCGATGGGCTCGCTCGTCGGCGCCCTGCACGCCAAGGGGGTGCTGGGCGAGTACGAACACTGGGTCAGCCGTCTCACCCAGCGCGACGTGATCCGGCTGCTCGACCCCACCCTGCGCTCCCCCGGCGCGATCAAGGGCGACCGGGTCATGGCCCGGGTCAGCGAGCTCCTGGCGGGGGCACGCGTCGAGGACCTGCCCATGCCCTTCACCGCTGTCGCCACCGACCTGCTGGGGCGCAAGGAAGTCTGGTTCCAGGAAGGGCCGGTCGACATGGCCGTACGCGCCTCGATCGCGCTTCCGAGCTTCTTCACGCCGGTCATGCTCAACGGGCGGCTGCTGGCCGACGGCGGCCTGATGAACCCGGTGCCGATCGCACCGCTCTCCGGCCTCGACGTCGACCTCGTCGTGGCGGTCAACGTCAACGGCACGCCGGTCGGTGCGGAGCGGGTGCGTGAGTCCGCCGATCCCCGGACCGAGAGCGAGTGGCAGGAGCGTCTGCGACGCACCGCCTCCCAGGTCTTCGACAGCGAGACCGGACGCCGCATCACCTCGTGGCTGGCGGCCCGGCGGGCCGAGACGACGCACCCCGAGATCGAGGGCGACGACGCGACGGGCCTGCCCGCCCACGAGGAGGCCGGGGGCAGCTTCGAGGGGTTGCCCGCCGACCTGGGGATGCTGAGCGTGATGGAGCTGTCGCTCGACGCCCTGCAGAGCGTCGTCACCCGTTACCGACTCGCCAGCTATCCGCCGGACGTGATGATCACGATGCCCAAGGACATCTGCAAGACCCTCGACTTCCACCGTGCGGCCGAGATGGTGGAGGTGGGCCGGACGTACGCCGAGCGTGCGTTGGAGGCTCACGCCCAGCTCAGGGACGTACAGCCCGACCAGTACTAGACCGACCAGTACCGGGCTCGGGCGTTGGTCCCCGGGCGCTCCGGACGCCCGGCTAGGCCCTGTGGACCGGCGAAGGCAGTCTCAGGACGGCCCGCAGCCCGTTCGGCTCGTTGTCGTGCAGCTCCAGACCGCCACCGTGGGCCTCGGCCACGCTGCGTGCCACGGCGAGCCCCAACCCCCTCCCGGGACGAGCGGTCAGTCCCTCGACGCCTCGTTCGAAGGGCATCACGAGGCGCTCACGCTCAGCGCGGGAGATGCCGGCGCCCCGGTCCTCCACGGTGACCTCGATCCCCGCGTTCGTCTGTCTGGCCGTGAGGTGCACCGGCGCGCCGGGCGGACCGTGCTGGAGCGCGTTGACCAGCAGGGCGTTGAGCGAGCGCGCGAGAAGGCGCTCGTCGACCATGGCCATGAGGGTGGGCGGTGCCGTGACGACCACGCCGTGGCACGGCCGCTTCGCGGTGGCGTCGTCCACGCACCGCTTCAGGAGCGGGACCAGGTCGTGCTCCGCGGGATGGACGTGGCCCACCTCCTCGAGGTCGACGAGGGCGGAGACCGACCTCACGAGGTCACTCAACCGTTCGCCCGCCTCCAGGACCCGGTCGAGCGAGGTCGCCGCCCACCCCGGGAGCTGGGGAACCAGGTCCTCCAGCATCTCGGCGTGGCCGAGCAACGCCGTCAGCGGCGTGCGCAGCTCGTGGTTGACCGTCTCCACCAGCCGGTCGCGCAGTGCGTTCTGGCGCTCCACCTGCGCACGCTGCGCCGTGATGTCGTCGAAGAGGACGAACCCGCCCTGCACGGCCCCGTCCTCACCGAGCAACGGAGCACCGCGCGCCCGCAGGACGACGTGGCTGCCGTCGAGCAGCTCGACGGCCATCACCTGGTCCTGGAAGGTCTCCCCCAGTCGGGCACGGTTGAGCGGCTCCTCGTCGCTGCGCAGCAGGCGGGAACCGTCCTCGGTGTAGACCCGGAAGTAGCGCGGAATGTCCTCGACCGGCACCGGTGAGAAGCGGTTCTGGATCAGCTCCTGCAGCCCCGGGCTCATCAGCCGCACCCGGCCCTGCGTGTCCCCCACGGCGATGGCCAGGGACGTACCGCGAAGCAGGGCCTCGAGCAGGACCCCCCTCAGGGGGTCCCGGGGCGTAGGCGTCTCCGGGGCGTCCGGCACACGACCTCCCTACCACGCATCGAGGATGCGTTCACTCGGCGACGCAGGCGCGCGGGTGGCGCCCGCGCCTCACTTCTCCTGCAGCGACCGGTGGTTGCGGATGACCTGCTCGATGATCAGGCCGAGGATCTTCTCCGCGAACTGCGGGTCGAGCCCGGAGCTCTCCGCCAGGCCGCGCAGGCGCTTGATCTGGTACTCCTCACGCGCCGGGTCAGCCGGCGGCATCGCGGCCGAGGCCTTGAGCTCACCGACCCGCTGGGTGCACTTGAAGCGCTCCGCGAGGAGGTGGACCAGTGCTGCGTCCAGGTTGTCGATGCTCGCGCGCAGGCGACCCAGTTCGGCGAGGGCTTTCTCGTCGGTCATGGGGCAATGCAAACAGGGGTCCGGTGACGGTTCGGCACCGGGGCCACGTCGCGGACGCCCGGGCGCGACGCCCTGACCCGGGGGTCAGGGCGTCGCCGCCTCGCGGGACCGTGCGGTCAGCGCGGGACGAGGGCCCAGAGGTCGAGGTCGAGCAGGACGTCGGGGGCGTACTTGCCGTCCTCGCCCCGCAGGGTCATCGACTCGTCCCGACCGCGGGTCGCGACCAGGCGCAGACGCAGCGCGCCGACGCCCGGCGCGGACGTCTCGGCCTTGTCGAGGACCTCGGACCAGGCGTACACGGTGTCACCGGCAAAGGCGGGGGACGCGTGGGCGCCGGCGTTGATGGCGGCGATCAGCTGGGCGTTGGCCAGACCGTTGAAGGAGAGCGCACGGGCCATCGAGATGATGTGGCCCCCGTAGATGAGGCGCTTGCCGTCAGGGCGTGCCTCGGTGTTGAAGTGCACCTTGGCCGTGTTCTGCCACAACCGGGTGGCCATCATGTGCTCGGCGTCGGTGAGCGTCACGCCGTCGACGTGGTCGATCTTCTCGCCCACCTCGTAGTCGTCGAAGCGGTGGGGCTCGCCGGCCGCGGTGAAGTCGTAGTCGCGGAAGTCCAGCCCTTCCGGGACAACCAGGTCGGCGACGTCGACGACCTGGGCCAGCTCCGGCACCACCGTCTCGGGAGCCGGGGCGGAGGCGTCGCGCTTGTGGACCATGACCCAGCGGACCCACTCGACAGCGACCTCGTCCCGCTGGTTGGTCGCGGTGGAGCGCACGTGGACGACGCCCGTCCTGCCGTTGGAGTTCTGCTTGAGGCCGATCACCTCGGACTTCGTGGTCAGGGTGTCACCGGCGACCACGGGCTCGAGGAAACGGCACTCCGCGTAGCCCAGGTTGGCCACCGCGTTGAGCGAGATGTCCGGCACCGTCTTGCCGAAGCCGATGTGGAAGGCGATCAGCTCCTCCACGGGGGCGCCGCGCAGCCCGACGGACGCTGCGAACTCGGCGGACGACGGGAGCGCGAACCGGGTCGGGTAGAGGGCGCCGTAGAGCGCGCGGTCCCCCTCGGTGACGGTCCGCGGAGTCGCGTGCTCGATCACCTGACCGACGGTGAAGTCCTCGAAGAAGTTGCCTGCATTGGTCTTGGCCATGGCCGACATTGTGCCGAAGCGCCCCGGCCCGCCATGCGGGTGTGCCTGACGTCCCACTCCGCGGGCAGCTCGCCGACGCCGGGAGCCGTGGCCGCGCTGCGTATGCTGGCGCGCATGAGTTGGGTCCTGTCGACGCCTGCAGCATCGCTCGTCCTCGAGGTCCTGGAACCGACCGTCGACGGGGCCGTCATCGCGCTGCCCTACCGGATCGTCCACCGTGAGACCGACGAGTCGGTCGAGTTCACCGAACGCGTCACCCTCCCGGGTGACTCCACGGTGACGCCCTCCGTCCGGCTGCTCCGCCTGCTGGCCCTCGCCGCGGCGCCGAGCTACTACAAGACCTGCATCCCCGCCACCGTGCGCGTGCCGAGCGGGCTGACCCAGGTCGAGCGCGACTTCCTGGTCGAGGTGGTGGCCCACGGCCTGGGCGAGTTCGCCTACCGCAACCAGGTGCCGCAGGCCCTGCGGCCAGGCGTCGAGGCCCCGCCACTCCCCGAGCCCGAGCCGCACGCGTCCGTCGCCCACGACCCGGTCCGTCCGCTCGTCGCCGTCGGTGGCGGCAAGGACTCCATCGTCACCATCGAGTCGCTGCGGGGCATGGGCGTCACCCCGACCCTCTTCTCGGTCAACTCGTACGCCCCGATCGAGGCGACCGCCCGGACGGCCGAGCTTCCTTTGGTGGTGGCCCGCCGCGCGCTGGACCCGCTGCTCTTCGAGCTCAACGCTGCTGGCGCGCTCAACGGCCACGTGCCCGTCACGGCCGTCAACTCGGTGATCGGGCTGCTGACGGCCGAGCGGCTCGGACTGGACGCCGTGGTCTTCTCCAACGAGGCGTCGTCGTCCTTCGGCAACATCACGTGGGAGGGCATCGAGGTCAACCACCAGTGGTCGAAGGGCATCGACTTCGAGCGCCTCCTCGCCCACGCCTCGGCCGGTGCCGGCGTGCGCTACTTCTCGTTCCTGCGCCCGCTGACCGAGCTCGCGATCATGCGCCGCTTCGGTGCCCTCACCGGCTACCACTCGGTCTTCACCAGCTGCAACCGCGCCTTCCACCTCGACGAGTCCCGGCGTCGGCTGTGGTGCGGCGAGTGCCCGAAGTGCCACTTCGTCTTCCTGTGCCTCTCGCCCTTCATGGGCCGCGAGGCGCTCCAGGGCATCTTCGGGGGACGTGACCTCTTCGCCGACCCGGACCAGCGCGAAGGCTTCCTGGAGCTGCTCAACGCCGACGGTCGGATGAAGCCGTTCGAGTGCGTGGGCGAGCCTGACGAGTGCCGCGCAGCGTTGACCCTGGTCAGCCGGCACCCCGAGTGGGAGGGCCACCCGTTCTTCACCGACCCGGCCGTCGCTGCCTGCCTCGTCGACGAGGCAGGCGTCGAGTCGGCCTTCGGCTTCAGCGACGACCACCTGCTGCCCGCCTCCTACGAGAAGGCAGCACGTGAGGTTCTCTGACCTCTCAGGGCGTCGCGTCGTCGTCTGGGGCTTCGGACGCGAGGGCGCCTCCGTCACCGAGCACCTGCGCGACCTCGGGGTCGACGTCGGCGTCGCCGAGCCCGACCGGGTCCAGGGTCCGCACCCCGACCTGGCCTACGGCGAGGAGGGGCGTACGCGTCTGCTCGCCGCCGACGTGGTGGTGAAGTCGCCCGGCGTCCCCGTCGTGCACCCCCTCCACCGTGAGCTGGTCGCGGCAGGCACCCCGGTCACCAGCCTCACCGACCTCTGGCTCAACGACAACGCCGAGCGCGTGGTCGCGGTGACCGGCACCAAGGGCAAGTCGACCACCGCCAGCCTCCTGCACCACCTCCTCGCTGCGGCCGGACTGCGCTCCTCGCTGCGCGGCAACATCGGCACCAGCGTGCTGGCCGAGACCGACCCGCCCGCCGAGGTCGTGGTCATGGAGCTCTCCAGCTACCAGGCCCAGTCGCTGACCCGCTCGCCGCGCGTCGTCGCGGTGACCTCGCTCTTCCCTGAGCACCTCACCTGGCACGGATCCCTCGAGGCGTACTTCCACGACAAGCTCAACGCGGTGGCTCACGGGCCCGAGGTCGTGGTGGTGCCGGCGGAGGCTCCCGAGGTCGTACGCCGCGTGCGCGAGCGCGTCTCGCCCGGCACCGAGGTGCTGCTCACCGACGCCGATGGCGTCCACGTCGACGAGGCCGGCGACGTGGTGTGGCCCGACGGCACCCGGGTGGCCGCCCCCGACCTCCCGCTGCCGGGTCGTCACCACGCCGCCAACATCGCGGTGGCCCTGCGGCTCGCCGGTCTCTTCGACATCGCACCCACCACCCTCGCGGCCGCGTTGCGCACCTTCGCCCCGCTGCCGCACCGCATGGAGCCGGTGCCGTCCGGCGACGAGCGGCGCTGGATCGACGACAGCCTGGCCACCGCCCCGGAGGCCGTCGTGGCCTCGCTCGCATCGTTGCCGGGCGAGCGGATCTCCGTCGTCGTCGGCGGTGAGGACCGCGGCCTGGACTTCTCACCGCTGCTCTCGCACCTGCGCTCCCACCCCGAGCTGGTGGTGCTGCTGGTGGGGCCGGCCGGAGCCCGGATCTCTGCGGAGGCCCCGGACCTGGGCGCCCACCTCTTCGACTCCTTCGGCGAGGCGGTGACCTGGGCCGGCTCGGCGGCCAACCCGGCCCGCGTCGTGCTGCTCTCCCCCGGGGCCCCGAGCTACGACGAGTTCGCCGACTACACCGAGCGCTCCGCCGCGTTCCGCGCTGCGGCGCTGGCCGCGGACGGACGCTGAGCCTCCGACCGTGAACGCCGCGACCCCGTCTCCCGGGGCGGCACGCACCTGGGTCGACGGGGTCGAGGTGACGTGCGACGCGGACGCCTGGGACCGTCGGGTGGCGAGTTTCCTCGGCTTCGGTTTCCGGCTGGTGCTGCCGGGTGGACCGGTGCGTCCCCGGGCCGCCGCGCACGCACGGGCGCAGGTCACCCGGCTCGCCGCGCTGCTCGACGCCGAGGTCGACGAGCAGCCGTGGCCGACCCTGCTCGAGGAGGAGCGGGAGTCGTCAGGCGCTGTGGAGGTCGTGGGCGGGTGGGAGCACCGGTTCCGACAGCCTCCCGGGGCTTGCAGCACCCGCGTCACCGAGCTGAGTGGGCCGACGGGCGCGGCACGGCTGCCGGGCGTTCGGACTGCTCGCGGTGTCGAGCTGCCGTGGTCGGTCAACGAGCACTCGCCCACGGTGGGGCTGCCGATGGTCTCCTCCCACGGCGCCGCGCGCGCCCGCCGCACGCTGGCCGACGGAGAGGTGGGCCTGTGGCGCAACACCGCAGGCCAGCTGGTCGACACCACCGCCGGGACGCCCCTGGTGCTGACCGCGGCAGGGTGGACGACCCCCGGGAAGCGCTCCGGTGCCGTGTGGCACCACGTCGCTGACCGCGTACGCCTCGGGCTGGGCGCCCAGGACCGTCACCCGACGCCGGACGAGGTGCTGGCGGTGGTGTGCGTCGACCCCGTGGGCTCGACCACGAGGCTCCTCGACCCCGGTCAGCGCGCCGATGACCGGGCAGCCGACGACCCGGCAGCCGACGACCAGGCAGCCGACGCCGTCGCCGAGCTCTCGGCGCAGGTGTCGAAGGTGCTCCGGGGCTGACCCGCGTCAGTCTCGGGCCAGGCGGCCCGCCACCACGGCCGCCAGGGCGGTCGTCAGCGGCACGGCGGCGACCAGCCCGATCGTGGCGACGGCGCTGCGCACGATCTCCTGCGCCAGCACCTGGTCGCTCACGACGTCACCGAGCGAGGGGTTGCTGGCCACGATCAGCACGAGCAACGGGAGCGTCGAGCCCGCGTAGGCGAGGATGATGGTGTTGATCACCGAGGCGATGTGGGCGCGGCCGACCCGCGCGGCTGCACGGTAGAGGTGGCCGACCCCGTAGTCAGGGTTCGCCCGCGCCAGCTCGGCCACGGTCGCGGACTGGGTCACGGTGACGTCGTCGAGGACGCCCAGCGAGCCGATCACGATGCCGGCCAGGAGCAGTCCACGCATGTCCACCCCGAGGTCCATCCCGACCGTGGTGGAGATGTCGTCGGTGACGCCGCTCAGGTGCAGTCCCCAGACGGCCAACCACGCCAGGACGCCGGTCAGGGCCAGGCTGGCGATCGTGCCGAGCATCGCGACGGTGGTGACCAGGCTGAAGCCGTGGGTCAGGTACATCACGCTCAGCACGATGAACGCCGATCCCACCAGCGCCATCACGACCGGCGACTCACCGCCCAGGATCCCCGGGACGACGAAGTGGAGCAGCACGAAGAAGGTCAGGGCGAGGCCGGCCAGGGAGGTCACTCCACGCCACCGGCCGAAGGCGACCACGGCGAGCACGAACGCTGCGGCGAGCACCCACATCTGCGAACCGCGTCGGTGGTCGACGACGTCGAAGGTCTGACCGTCCGGAGTCGCCATGTGGAGCATCAGCACGTCGTCACCGACGTCGAGACGTGGGGCCCCGGGTCCGTTGGGGAGCGAGACCTCGACCTCCTCCCCGACCTCGGCGGGCGGCTCGCCCTCCGTCTCGGTGGCCTCGGCGACGTCGGTGACCTTGACCGTCGCCGTGCCGCACCCGTTGACCTCGTCGGCCACCTCCTCGGCGCAGGTCTCCTTGTCGATGGAGACCACCTCGCCACCGAGCTGGCCGGCGCCCGGCGTCTGGTCCTCCCGCTGCACCTCTCCCGGCCACAACAGCACCATGGCGACCACGGTGAGGAGGGCGAACGGCACCAGGACCATCAACGCCCAACGCCGCATCCTGACGCTCTCGGGATGCGCCTCGTGCGCGTGGCTTCCGCCCACTTCCCCACTCCTCCTCGATGATCTCTGCACGTTCCGGTCGGGGGCCGAACCCACCTTCAGGATCTCAGAAGCCCGGAAGCGCCTTGACCGCGCCTGCCTTCGCCACGGATCCTCCGTTCGTGTCGATGATCCGATCTGCCGGGCTGCACGGCTTCCGCGCCACCGTGCAGGAGCTGGGCGGTGACGCCGACGACATCGCCCGGCGCTCCGGCATGTCGGTCACCGCCCTCGACTCCACCAACGAGCTGGTCTCCGACGTGGCTGTGGCGACCGCGCTCGAGACGGCAGCCGACGAGCTGGGCTGCCCCGACTTCGGCCTGCGCATGGCCAGGCGCCAGGACCTCTCCCTCCTGGGGCCACTGGGCCTGGCGGTCAAGCACTCGGAGTCCCTGGCCACGGCGCTGGACTACGTCAGCGACTTCCTCTTCGTGCACGCCGAAGGATTGCGCCTGCAGGCGGTGCCGGACCCGTTGGGCTCCCCCGGCGTGGCCGGTGTGCAGTTCGACGCAGGGCCCGACCGGACCCCGAGCCCCCAGAGCACCGGGCTGGTCCTCGGGTTCGCACACCGCGCCGCGGTGGAGCTGGTGGGCGGTCCCTACGGGTTGCGCAGCGTCGAGCTCCCCCACGTACCCTCACCCGGCGAGGCGGAGGCCTACCGGCGCCACTTCCGTGGCCCGGTGCGCGGCGGGCGCCCAGCGGCCGTCGTACGGATCACCGGCAACCTGGCCAGCCTCCTGCTGCGCGAGCACGACGAGGAGCTGCACCGGTTGGCGATCGCCATGCTCGCGCGTCACCGACGCAACCCGGCCGACGACGTCGTCCACGTCGTACGCACCGCGCTCTCGCACGCGATGGGCAAGACGCCCCTCACGCTCACCGCGGTGGCCAGGCAGGTGAGCGTGCACCCCCGCACGTTGCAACGTCTGCTGGAGGCCCACGGGACGTCGTTCGGCGAGGTGCTCGACGACCTGCGCCGCCACACGGCTCGGCAGCTGCTCACCGGCACCGACCTGCCGATCGCCCAGGTCGCCCAGCGGATCGGCTACGCGGAGGCCGCCACCTTCTCGCGACGGGCGCGAGCATGGTGGGGCGCCACGGCCGCAGCTGTGCGGCAAAGCGCCCACTTGTCGTCATCCGACAAGACGTTGTCGTGATCTGACAACCAGCCGTCCGGGCTTTCCGCCACCGTTGTCGCCAAGGGAGACAGCCGTGTCGTCGGTGCGCTCGCGCGCGCCGGCTCACGGGAGATCAGTGTGAGGGAGCCTGGAATGATCCGATCAACCCGCGTCGCTGCCGCTGTCGGCGTCGTGCTGCTCAGCCTGCTGAGCCCCACCACCCCCGCCTCCGCCGCAGAGGGTGACTTCTACACGCCGCCGGCAGAGCTGCCGGCGGCCAACGGCGCACTCGTCAAGGCCGAGCCCATGAAGCTCGGCATCTCGTTCCCGCTGGGCGGCCGGGAGACCCGCCTGCCCGGGACGGCCACGCGGATCATGTACCGCACCACCACCGAGGGTGGCACCGCTGCCGCCGTCTCCGGCGTCTACATCGAGCCCTCCAAGCGGTGGTCCGGCACCGGCGACCGTCCCTTGGTGTCGTTCTCCGTCGGCACCCAGGGCGTCGCCGACGCCTGCGCTCCGTCGAAGACCCTCGAGAGGTTCGTCAACGTCGAGAACGACAAGTTCATGGTCGGCTACGAGGTGCCCTCCATCTACGGCTTCCTCAACGACGGCGTGGCCGTCGTGGTCACCGACTACGTCGGCCTGGGCACCCCCGGCGTGCACACGTACATGAACCGCATCGACCAGGGCAACGCCGTGCTCGACGCCGCCCGGGCCGCTCTGGCCCTGCCCGGCACGTCACTGACGAAGCGCTCCGGCATCGGCCTGTACGGCTACTCCCAGGGTGGCGGCGCCGCCGGGGCAGCTGCAGAGCTGGCCCCCACCTACGCCCCCGAGCTCAACCTCAAGGGCGCCTACGTGGGAGGCCCGCCGGCCAACCTCTTCGAGGTCATGAAGTCGGTCGACGGCTCGCTGCTCACCGGGGCCATCCCGTGGTCGATCAACGCGCTGCACGCCTACCGCCCCGAGCTCACGCCCTACCTCGACAAGCTCGTCAACGCCGAGGGCCGGGCGGCGATCGAGAAGTCGAAGGAGCAGTGCGTGGCCGACGCGATCCTCGCCTTCGGGCTCCAGAAGACGTCGCGCTGGACCCGCAGCGGCAACCTCGCCGCGGCCGACGTGGCGAAGGAGCCCACGCTGCTCAAGGCCGTCGACGACCAGCGGATCGGCCGCCTCAAGCCGACCATCCCGGTGCAGGTCCTGACCGGCACCAAGGACGACATCGTCGCCCACGGACAGGCCAAGCAGCTCGCCCTCGACTGGTGCGCCAAGGGGGCCAACGTCACCTACCGACCGGTGATCCAGCTCGCCAGCAGCGGAGGGCTCATGCTCACCCACCTCGGCCCGCTGCTGACCCAGCAGGGATCGGCCCGCGACTGGGTGGTCGACCGCCTCAACGGCCGACCGGCGTCGTCGAACTGCAGCACGGCGCGTCTGTTGCCGTGACTCCCTGACCTCCGCCACTGCCCCACCCCCGACCCCCCGAGAAGAGCGAACGGCCGGCCCGGCCTCACCCCCGGGCCGGCCCTTCGTGCGCCTGCTGGGGCAGGTGCAGGGGCAGCGCGAGGCAGCAGGCTCAGGCGACCTCGCCGTCGGTCCTCACGGCGAGGTCGTGACGGGTGTCGGCCATGGCCATCAGGAAGACGTCGAGCATCCCGGCCAGGTGCACCTCGGCGAAGGGCATCGCGGGCACCATCAGGCTCTGCCACACCGAGCGGCTGTGCAGCGTCCACTTCACCCACGGGTGGTCACGGTTGAGCAGCCCGAGCTCGACCGCTGCGCCCCGGCGTGACCGTACGCCGTGGACCACGCGGGTGAAGACCTGCACGGCGGGCTGGTCGGACAGCACCCGGACGAACACGGGCTGCCCCTGGTGGAGCACCACGAAGTCGCCGTCGTCCTCCAACGTCACCCGGTCGAACTTGAGGCGCAGCACGCCGCCGACGAGCGCCAGCAGGTCGTCACGACTCGCTGGCTCGTGCACCTCCCCCTCGGGGAACGACTCCGTCGTACGACCTCGCTGGTCGACCGTGTCGATGGGCACCGCTGCGCTCTGGCAGAGCCCCAGGTCGTCGGCGATCCGGGCCGCGGGCCCCCAGGACCGGTAGGTGAGCAGCTCCGGGTGGACGACCCCGAACTGGGTGCGCAGCGCCTCCACGACCCCGGCAGCGACCTCGGGCGCCCGGGACACCGGGTCCTCGCGGAACCAGTTCTTCTCGTGCCCGTCGGCCCCCGCCCACCCGGCCTGCCGCGTCCGGGCGCTGGAGGCCTCGTCGAGCCTGAAGGGGGACCCGAGGTGGGCGTTGCCCGCCACCTCCGTGTGGAGCGCCTCTCCCCCGTCGCAGGCGGAGAACTGGGCGTACGGCGCGGTGCCCGGCTCGTCGTCGTCGAAACCGGGCACCTCGAGGATGAGCAGGTCGGCCTCGTCGGGGTCGACCATCCGGGCCAGGTGGCGCGAGAGAGCACGCTCGAACTCGCTCCACCGGGCGTCGAGCGCGTCCCAGTCACATCCCGTCGGGCCCTCACCGCGCGTTGCCTCGCTCATCGCACTCTCCCTTCGACGCCTGTTTCCGACACTAGACCGGTCAGCACGCCGTGTGCGGGAGACGCGAGCGAGGGCGCGTCAGCGAGGCGTCAGTGCTCCTCGAGCAGGCGCCCGTAGCCGGTGATCCGGTCGGCGATGCCGTTGGTGCGGAAGGCGTGCCAGGCGGTCGCGATGTTGATCGCGATGACCGGCTTGCCGATCTCCTTCTCCAGGGCAGCAGCGGTGGCGGCGCACTCGAGGTTCGTGCCGCACTGGATCAGTGCGTCGACGTCGTCGCCGTCGACCGAGAGGAAGGCCTCGCGCAGCTTCTCGGGCGACTCGGTGGCGATCGAGGTGGCCGACTCCGAGCAGAGGCCGGTGATCCCCGCGACCTCGAAGCCCAGCTCGGTGAAGTAGGCGACGACCTGCTCGTCGCCCACCGGCTGGTAGGGGGTCACGATGCCGATCCGCTTCGCGCCGAACGCCTTCAGCGCCTCACCCGCGGCGGTGGCGCCCGTGGTCACCTCGCGGCCGGTCAGGTCACGCACCCGCTGCTCGAACTCGGCGTTGCCGGCGACACCGCCCCAGAAGGTCTCCGCGCTCATGCCCATGACGATGTAGTCGGGGTTGCACGTCATCACGATCTCGAGCGCCGACGGCATCGCCTCGTTGAGGCCCTCACGGAAGAGGCCGAACGCCTCGGCCGAGTCCAGGGCAGGGGCGTTGATCATGATCCGGCCCGTGTGCCAGGAGCAGTCCTGGGGGCGCAGGTCGTGGAGCTCACGCTCGACAGAGGTGTTGGTGGAGGGCAGGACGAGGGCGAACTTGGTGCCCTTCTTCTCCTGCGGGGTGATGACGGCTCCGGTACCGACGGGCATGGGATGTCTCCTTCTCGAGGTGCTGACGGGTCAGGGCTGAGGCTGAGGGGGGCGGGTGAGGCTGGGTGGGGAGTGTCAGGCGTCGTCGGCTGCGAGACGCGCGGCGCGCTCGAGCTGCTCGTCCTGCCCGAGCACGGTGGTGAAGGCCTTCCAGTCCTGCTGCCCCTTGCCGGACGTGCCGGTGGAGAGCAGGCGACGGTAGGTCTCGGCGATGCCCTCGGCCGCGGCGAGGACCGCCGAGACCGGGTGGATCAGCAGGCCGACACCGGCCTCGTGGGCGATCTCGATCGGCGGCAGGTCAGAGCTGTCGCCGGCCTCCGAGAGGTTGACCATCAGCGGGCGTCCCTGGACGACCGCCCGCAGGGCGGTGAGCTCCTCGCGGGAGGTGACGCCCTCGGCGAAGACCAGGTCGGCGCCGGCACGGGCGTACGCCGCGGCGCGCTCCAGGACGGCGTCGAAGCCGTCGACGCCCTTCGCGTCGGTGCGGGCGATGATCAGGGCGGAGGTGCGCTCGGCGACGGCGATGCGGATCTTGGCCACCATCTCCTCGGTCTCGACCAGCTCCTTGCCACCCAGGTGCCCGCAGCGCTTCGGCGCCAGCTGGTCCTCGAACTGGACCGCGGCGGCACCGACCTGCTCGAGGCGGCGCACGGCCTCCCCGGTCTGGAGCACCCCGCCGTAGCCGGTGTCGCCGTCGACGATCACCGGCAGCGTGGTGGCGGAGGTGATCCGACGGACCGCCTCAGCCATCTCGGCCAGGCCGAGGTAGCCCAGGTCGGGCTGACCCATCACCGCGGCGGAGACCGCAGAGCCCGGCACGTAGACGGCCTTGAAGCCGGAGCTCTCGACCAGCTTCGCGGAGACGCCGTCGTAGGCCCCGGCCGCGGTGACCGGACCCAGGCTGAGCAGCCGTGAGAGCTCCTGACCGCCGGAGCGGTTCGGCGCCTTGACGGCGTGGAGCTCGCGCTTGAGGCGACCGAGCGTGATGCGCAGGGAGGTGAACATCGCCGCGGTGCGCTGGTGCTCGCGCTTCTCGAAGAGGTCGCGGTCCAGGGCGGAGAGCTCGTCAGCCTGTTCCGCGCGGGCGGCGTCGTCGTCCTGGCGCATGCTGTCGTAGTTCTTCTGCGCGCGCGCCTGGACGTGGTTGATGGCAGCGTCGCGGCGCAGCTCCGAGTAGAGCTGGGCGGCGTGCGTCGCGTCGACGCCGTCGGCCAGCACGGCGTGGATGCACTCGACGGCCGTCCACGCGTCGTGGATGCCGGAGTTCATGCCCATGCCACCGAGCGGGTTGTTGCAGTGGGCCGCGTCGCCGGCGAGGAGCACCTGGCCCGAGGCGTACGTCGACGCGGAGCGCATGTTCACCGCGTACACGTTGCGGTGCACGATGTCGTACGGCGTCTCCTTGGGGTTGAGGCGCTGCATGCGCGCCTCCATGTTGTCGGGGCTCATCACCTCCTCGTCGGTCTCCGCGTCGGTCACCGGGAAGAGGGCACGCCAGTGGTTCGGCGTGCGGAGCAGGACGCCCCACTCCTTCGGGTCGTAGATGTAGGAGACGTAGGCGAGGTCGGGGAAGTCGTCACGGAACTCGTGCGTGGTGGAGATGACCAGGAAGCGCTCGTCGTAGGTGGTGCCCTCGAAAGCGATGCCCAGCGACTTGCGGACCGGGGAGGAGGCGCCGTCGCAGGCGATCATCCAGCGCGCCAGGACCGGCTCGTCGCGGTGACCGCCCTCGAGGTGGATGCGCACGTGGCGGTCGCCGCGCTCGACCCGCACCACCGGCGAGCTGAACCGCAGGGTCACGTTGGGCATCTGCTCGAGCTTGCGCAGGATGATCTGGGTGAGGTTGTTCTGCTCGCTCTGGAGGCGGTAGGGGTACTTCGTCTCCCCCTCGAGCAGGGTCATGTCCATCTGGGACAGCACGGCCCCACTGCGCTCGCGGTACTGGTAGATCGGCGCCTTGAGGCCGACCGCGTGGAGCTCGTCCACGACGCCCAGCTGCTCCAGCAGCTCGAGCGAGGAGGGGTGGAAGGTGGAGGCTCGCGCCTCCTCCGACAGCTCGGGCAACGCCTCGAAGACGATGACGTCATGGCCCAGCAGGGCCAGCCGCAGGGCAGCCACCATGCCCACGGGACCCATGCCCGAGATGGCGACGGTGTGCATCGTCTCGAACGGCGGGTTGTCCCTCTGCGCCAGGAGCGTGGGGATGTCGGTCTCGGTCATGCAGTCTTCCTCCATCGAGGCTTTTCCTATAATATGGAAACCGCGCTTCCACATAACGGTTTAAGGCTAAGTGAGCAGTGCGAGCGCCGCAAGCGAAACGCCCCCTTTCGAGACCGCCCGCCCGAGATCGACCCGTCCGAGATCCACCGAGGAGTCCCATGCCAACCTCCGACCACACGCCGCGCGTCAGCGGCGCCAGCAGCAGCCGCAAGCTGCTCCACACCTTGCTCTGCTTCACCGAGCAGCGACCGACCTGGACCGTCGCAGACCTGGCGAACGAGCTGGGCCTGGCGACCACCTCGGCCTACCGTTACGTGGGCCTGCTGCGCGAGGTCGGCCTGCTCGACAGCGCCCCGGGCACGGGCAACACCTACCGTGTCACCGACCTCGTCCTGGGGCTCGCGCGGGCGTGCGAGGCCGCCCAACCACCGCTGGCCGAGGTGGCGCTGCCCGTGATGACCCGCCTGCGCGACGAGATCGGCGAGACCGTCCTGGTCGCGCGCCGCGGTGGCACCTCGGCCTACTGCGTCGAACGCGTGGAGTCCATGCACCCCGTGCGCCTCCAGTTCGACCCCGGCCAGGCCATGGACCTGCACGCGGGCTCGCTGTCGCGAGTGCTGCTCTCGGCCGTGCCGCGTGCCGAGCGGCGGCGCTACGTCGAGGGCGTACGACCTGGCTTGCCCCCCGAGCGCCTCGCCCTGCTCAGCGACGAGGCACTCGACGCGACGCTGGACGCCGGGTGGACCCAGAGCTTCGAGGAGATCGACGAGGGCATCTGGGGGTGCGCGGCCGCGATCCGGCTCGGCGACGGCGTGGTGGCGGCGATCGGCACTGCGGCCCCGGTCTTCCGCACCGACGACGCGCGGCGCGACGAGATCATCGCCTTGATTCGCGCCGCCGCGGACGAGATCGCCGCCGCCCTGGGGTGAACCCGCCCGGGCTCCGGCCGGACGCAGACCGTATATTGCGGCGCGATCGCGACGCGTCAGGAGCTCGGCATGACAGGCAGGACGACGGCGACGGCGGCCCGCCCTGCCGACGTGCTGATGCTCTTCCTCGACGACGCCGACTCGTTGGGCATCTCAGAGATCGCCCGGCGGCTCCAGGTCTCCAAGGCGGTCGTGCACCGCATCGTCACCACGTTCGTCGAACGCGGCCTCCTGACTCCCTGCCCCCTGGGTCAGGGCTACTCCCTCGGAGCGGCGGCCGTGGCCCTGGGCGCGCGGGCCAGCCGTTCCTCCGCCCTGCGCGCGGCCGCCCGCCCAGAGCTCAGCCGCCTGCAGGCGACCACCGGCGAGAGCGCCGTGCTCTCGGCGGTCGCCGGTGACCAGTACGTGGTCATCGCCCAGGAGGAGAGCGCCAACGAGGTGCGACGCACCGTCGAGGTGGGTCGCCGCTTCCCGTTGCACACGGGCAGCACCGGCCGCTGCATCCTCGCCTTCCAGCCCGAGGACCGCTCCGCCCGCCTGCTCGACGAGGTCGCACCTGACGACGACTGCCTGCGGGCCGAGATCGACGGCGTACGCGTGCGTGGATGGACGCAGTCGCCCGCCCACCCGATCCACGGGACCGTCTCGGTCGCCGCCCCGGTGCTGGACGGCGACGGGACCGCCGTCGGCGCGCTGTCGGTCTGCGGACCGGCACAGCGCATGGGGGAGGCCGTACGCCCCGAGCACGCCCGCGCGGTGGTCACGGCTGCCCACCGCGCCTCACAGCTGTTGGGGTGGCGCGGCGGGCTTCCCGCCGCCCTGTCGGGCTGACCCGGCTGGCCTGACCCCGGGTGTCCGCGCCGGTTGCACCGCCCGGCGAGGCGGCCCGGCCGACTCAGGACGCCTCGCTGAAGACCTCGACGTCGAAGGTCACTCCGCGACGCCGCAGCTCGTCGAGGTCGCGGGACAGGTCCGGAGCCTGTTCGGGCGCGCTGACGCCCTCGGGCACGGGCTCACGCGACGGGTCGAGCAGCCGGCAGACCTGCGTCGCCGCACTCGCCCCCACCAGGTGGGCACGCCCGAGGGGGTCATGCACCCGGACCCGCACCGCGGAGCGCTCGGCCAGGCGGGTCACCCATATCTCGTGAGGGGCGGGGGGCTCGGCGCGAGCCGGCTCCAGGACGGCACGCCGCCACGAGGCGGGCAGGAAACGCCACGCCCCCGAGCCCACCAGCACCGCCAGCCACAGGTCGGTCGATCGGCGGGCGAAGGCCACGCGCAGGGCGACCGATCCGGCATGCCCACCCTCGACCAGAGTCTCCTGCTCCGGGCTCGCGATGCGGCGGGCACGACGCATGCCCGCCGTGAAGGGCACCGGCTTGGGCTCCCCCAGCCCGCGTACGAGCCGACGCTGGCCGCGGTCGTAGACGGCGAAGCTGCGGTGCAGGCCAACGAAGCGGTCCCACCAGGAGTCGGGCGCTCGGTCACCGGCGTCGAGCAGCACGTCGATGTCCACGTGCTCCTGCTCGCGGCTCCCCCCGTCGTCGGGCAGGGCCAGGCCGACCGCCGCCATGGCCGCGACGTCACCGGCCCAGCCGTCGGCCGCCACCAGGCGGGCGCCGGGTCGTGCTTCCAGCAGGTCGCGCGCGCGGTCGAGGGAGGCGATGGAGCGATGGACGTCCACGACCGGGACCCCACGCTCCGCGCAGGCCCGCAGGACCTGGTCGCCGGGGTCGGCCTCGGTCACCACCACGACCGCGGGCGAGCGCTCCTCCAGCACGGCGGCGAAGGCGTCGCTGGCGACGGCGACCGCACTGGAGACCGCGACCGCGCCTGCGCCGTCCGTCCGCCTCTCGTCAAGGGCAGCCAGCGTGGCCTCGGCCCAGGGCCCAGCGCCGACCACCAGGACGCGCGGCGCCTCGGCGGGGCTCATCCGTGCCTCTCGACGAGCAGGGTCCACTCCAGGGCGATGACGGGATCGGCGTGACGCACCTCGTCGTGGGTGGGTTGGGTCGCCAGGCGCCAGGCCGCGGCCGACGCCGCGGCGCGCCATTCCCCGAAGGGGTCCCGTGCCTCGGCGCCGTCCTCGGTCCTCAGCACGGCGTACAGGCCGTCACCGCCGGCTGCGTGGTCGGTCATGGCGCTCTCCTTCCGGGCTCCTGGGACGAGCCACCGGGAATCCTGCCAGCCATCGGGCGTACGCGCCCCAGAGCCCCGTCGGCGGCGGATCAGCGCAGCGGGTCGTCCGGGCGGAAGGTCTCCCCCCGCACCTGGGGCGCCTCCTGGGCGAGCGACTGGACCTCGGAGCGCAGCGCACCCATCTCCATGTCGAGGGCCGCCGCGATCCGGGCCACCTCGGTCAGGGTGAGGTTGAGGTGCGGCGGCACCTGGCCTGCGTACTTGTAGTAGATCTGGTGCTCGACGCTGGCCCAGAAGTCCATCGCGATGGTGCGGATCTGCACCTCCACGGGCACCTCCACCGTGCGGTCGGAGAGGAAGACCGGCACCGAGACCACCAGGTGCAGGCTCTGGTAGCCGTTCTCCTTCGGCTCCGCGATGTAGTCCTTGCGGGCCAGCACCGTCAGGTCGCGCTGCCGGGTCAGCATGTCGGCGATCAGGTAGGTGTCCTCGACGAAGGCGGTGGTGACCCGGATGCCGGCGATGTCACGGATCTCCTCGCGGATGGACGCCAGGTCGCTCGGGACGTTCATCCGGGCCACCTTCTCGGCCAGGCTCTCGAGCGACTTCAGCCGCGACTTCACGTGCTCGATGGGGCTGTAGTCGTTGGCGAGCTCGAACTCCTCGCGCAAGATGTTCGTCTTCGTCTCGACCTCGTCGAGGGCGAACTTGTACTCCATCATGAAGGTCGCCAGGTGTGCGCGGACGTCGCGCAGGACGTCGCGCGGGTCCTCGCCGGGCGCGACCCCAGCCAGCGACCGCAGTGGCTCGACCGCGTCGGCCTTGACGGCCGCCTCAGCCTTCAGCACAGCCGTGGGGTCCACCACCTCCGGGGCACCCGCTGCGGACTTCTCGGGCTGCGCTTCGTACGAGCTCACCCCTCTATAGATACCCCACTCGGGCATGACCACGCTCACGCCGCGCTGCGCCCACCTCGCGGACCGGCGACAGGCGCGGACGCGGACCCACCCGGACGCCCCCGAGATGGACCAGACCACCTGGCCTTTTCCGGGACGTTTTTCGCCAACCCACTCCCGTGCGTCGTCTCGATCCTGCACACTTTTCCTGACCCCGCTGGCGACCCGAGACGCCGGCGGGGTCATTCAATTTCCTGGCGGCTGCCCTTCCGAGCTCCCCAGCGAGGCTCCCCAGCGACGGCTCGGCGAGGGCCCAGTGAGGCACGGCGACGGCTCGTCGCGCAGCTCTCCGCGAGGGACACTGCACCCGTCGGCGCCGCAGTTTTCTGCGGTACTGACTGTTGGCAGAGTCTCTCGGTAAGGTTAGCCTTACCTCATGACCACGACCTTGGCCGGACACGACCTGGTGCTCGGCTACCCCCGCACCACCGTCGTCCACGGAGTCTCGGTCGACATCCGCCCCGGCGTCGTCACCGCCCTCGTCGGCCCCAACGGGTCGGGCAAGTCGACGGTGCTCCGCTCGTTGGCTCGCCTCCACCCCGTCACCTCGGGGTCGGTCGAGCTCGACGGTGTCGACAGCGCTCCCCTCAACGCACGCGCGTTCGCCCGCCGCGTCACCCTCCTCTCCCAGTCACGGCCCCACCCGTCGGGCGTGACGGTGCAGGACGTGGTCACCTTCGGGCGTCACCCGCACCGTCACCGCTTCTCCGCGCTGTCGGCGGACGACCACCGCGCCATCGACGACGCGATGACGTTGACGGGCGTGACCGCGATGGCAGACCGCCCCGTCGACCAGCTCTCCGGGGGCGAGCTGCAGCGCGTCTGGCTGGCCAGCTGCCTGGCGCAGGACACGGGCGTGATCCTTCTCGACGAACCCACCAACCACCTCGACCTGCGCTACCAGGTGGAGACGCTGGACCTGGTCCGCGACCTGGCCGACCACCACGGGACCGCCGTCGGCGTCGTCCTGCACGACCTCAACCAGACCGCCGCCGTGGCGGACCGGGTCGTCCTGCTGCACCACGGGCGCGTGATCGCTGCTGGCGACCCTGCCGACGTGCTCACGTCCGACCACCTCTCCGAGGTGTACGGACTCCTGATCGACACGACCGTCGACCCCGAGACCGGGCGCCTGCGGATCGACCCTCGCAGCAGGCACCTCCGGCGCTGAGCCGGCGCCAACGACACAGCTGGCGCTGAGCCGGCACCCACGACACACAGAAGGAAGACATGCTCAAGCACACCATCGCCGCCGCCCTGGCGGGCGTCACGGCCCTCGCCCTGACCGCCTGTGGCCAGACCACCGACGACTCCAGCGCCAAGGACGAGGCCCCCCGGGCCTCCGCCGAGTGCGACGGCGTGAAGACCTCCACCGACCCGGTGAGCATGACCGACGCCTACGGCCGCACGATCGAGCTCGACAAGCCCGCCGAGCGGGTCGCCGTCCTGGAGTGGCAGCAGACCGAGGACCTGCTCACCCTGTGCGTCGCGCCGGTCGCGGTCGCCGACGCCAAGGGCTTCAGCACCTGGGTCACCTCCGAGGAGCTGCCCGCCGAGACCAAGGACGTCGGCACCCGCGGCGAGCCGAACCTCGAGGCCCTCTTCGCGACCGACCCCGACCTCATCGTGGTCGAGGCCTACACGGCGAAGGACGACATCCTCAAGCAGCTGGCCAAGTACGACGTGCCCGTGCTCGCCACGAAGGGAGCCGACGCGAAGGACCCGATCGCCCAGATGAAGTCGACCTTCGAGCTCATCGCCGAGGCCACCGGTCGCGAAGAGCATGCCGAGGACGTCCTCGACGACTTCGACTCCGCGCTGGAGGAGGCCAAGGAGACGATCGCCGACAGCGACGCCGCCGGCACCGAGTTCGTCTACTTCGACGGCTACGTCGACGGAGCCAACGTGGCCATCCGCCCCTACGGGCAGGGCTCCCTGGTCGGTGAGCTCGGCGAGGAGCTCGGGCTGAAGAACGTCTGGACCGGCCAGGTCGACCCGGCCTACGGGCTCGGCCAGACCGACATCGAAGGCATGACCAAGGTCGGCGACGCGACGTTCTTCTACACCGGCACCAGCGACCCCGCCAACCCCGACTCCGACGTCGACGCCGAGCTGGCGCAGAGCAAGGTCTGGACGTCGATCCCCGCCGTCTCCGAGGACCGGACGTACGCCTTCCCCGGCGGCATCTGGACCTTCGGCGGCCCGCGCTCGGCCACCCAGATGGTCGACGCGTACGTGTCGTTCCTGACCAAGTGATCGACGAACGGCACGAGTGACCCCCTGATGATCGAGGCGCCCCCGGCACCGCCGTCGTCCTCCGCTCCCGCGGAGGTCCGTGGCGACGCCCGACGTCCCCGCGCCGGGGCTGCCGCGATCGTCCTCGCCGGGCTGCTCGTCGCCCTCGTCCTGGCCGGGGCCTGGCACCTCACCCAGGGGACGTCGGCCGTCGGCGTACGCGACCTGGTCGACCTCGTGCTCGGTCGCGCGCCCTCGCACGACTCCACCGCCACCACGCGGGAGATCCTCACCGGCTCCCGGCTCCCACGCCTGGCCGCCGGCATCGCCGTCGGCTTCGCCCTGGGCGTCGGCGGGGCGCTCCTCCAGTCCCTCGCGCGCAACGCCATGGCCTCGCCCGACACGCTCGCGGTCACGGGTGGTGCCTACTTCGCGGTCACCCTGGTGGCGGCCCTTGGCCTCTCGGTGCCGCTGTGGGCCTCGGGGTTGACGGCCTTCGCGGGCGGCGTGGTCGCCGCGGGCGTCGTGCTCGCGCTGGCGGGCGGCGCCGGTACGTCCACCACCCGGCTCATCCTCGCCGGCTCGGCCGTCGCCCTCGCGCTCCAGGCCGGCACCTCGACGCTGTTGATCCTCTTCCAGGAGGAGACCACGAGCCTCTTCGCCTGGGGCAGCGGCTCGCTCAGCCAGCTGGGCCTGCGCGCCTTCACCCAGGCCGCCCCCGTCGTGCTGGTCGCAACCCTGGCGGGCCTCCTCCTGGCCCGCCGTCTGGACCTGCTGGCGATGGGCGACGACTCCGCCGCCGTCCTCGGCGTCCCGGTCCGCTCCACCCGTGCGATCGGCACCGTCCTCGCGGTGCTCCTGGTCGCCTCGTCGGTGACGCTGGCCGGACCCATCGGCTTCGTCGGGCTCTGCGCCCCGGTGATCGCCCGGTTGTTGGGCAAGGTCGTGCCGGCGATGCTGCGTCACGCCGTGCTCCTGCCCGCCGCCGGCCTCCTCGGCGCGTTGATCGTGATCGTCGCCGACGTCGCCGTCCGGGCCGCGGTCGGCGCGGACGCGGCGATGTCGGTGCCCACCGGCGTCACGACGACCATCTTCGGCGCCGTCGTGATGGTGCTCCTGGCACGCGGCAGCCGCGACGCCGGTCCGAGCCGCCAGCCTCCCGCGGCAGCCGTCGCCGCCCGGGGACGGACGCGGTTCGTCGTGGTCCTGCTGGTCGTGGCGACCATGACCGCCGGCGTCGTGGTCCTGGGCCTGCTGGCCGGGCACCAGTGGCTCTACCTCGGTGACGTCAGCGCCTGGTTGCGCGGCGAGGGGCTCCCCCTCGTCCGGTTCGCGCTGGACGAGCGGGCCCCCCGGGTCGCGGCGGCACTGCTCGCAGGTGGCGCCCTGGCCCTCGCCGGCGCGATCGTCCAGGCCACCTGCCGCAACCCGCTGGCCGAGCCGGGGATCCTCGGCATCACCGGCGGGGCAGGCCTGGGCGCCGTGGTCGTGGTGACCGGCCTGGGCAGCGGATTCAGCAGCGGAACCAGCGCGGGAGCCTCCGCCACCACGATGCTGATGGCGGCGACGGTCGGCTCACTCGTCGCCTTTTCCCTCGTCTACGGACTGGCCTGGCGGGGCGGCCTCGACGCCGACCGCCTCGTGCTCATCGGCATCGGCGTCTGGTACGCGACGATGTCGCTCAGCACCTTCCTGCTGGTGCGCTCGAACCCGTGGGACACCCCGCGCATCTACACCTGGCTGTCGGGGTCGACGTACGGGCGGAGCTGGGAACAGGTGGTCCCCGTCGCGATCGCCCTCGCGGTGGCGCTGCCCCTCACCTTCGTGGTCCGCCGTGAGCTCGACCTGCTCGCCCTCGACGAGGACACCCCGCGCCTCGTGGGCGTCTCCCTGGAGAAGGTCCGCCTACTCGTCCTGGCGACCGCCGCGGTGCTCACCGCCATGGCGGTCTCGGCGGTCGGCGTGGTGGGCTTCGTCGGCCTGGTGGCACCACACATCGCCCGGGCCCTGGTGGGCGGGCGCAGCGCACGCGTCGTGCCAGTCGCCGTCCTGGTGGGCGCCCTGCTCCTCGTGGTCGCCGACACCATCGGTCGTACGGTGATCAGCCCGGCGCAGGTGCCGGCAGGACTGGTCGTCGCGCTGATCGGCGCGCCGTACTTCGTCTACCTCCTGGCACGTTCGCGCGCCTGAGCGGTCGCCTACCCCGGGCCCTCCCCGGTGACGACCTGCTGGGCCAGGTAGCCCTGGACCCCGATCCGCGCGATCGCGTCGAGCTGGCTCTCGAACCAGTCGGCGTGCTTCTCCTCGTCGCGCACCATCTCCTCGAAGACCGCAGCCGTCCCGTGGTCGCCGAAGTCGTGGCACTCGCGGGCCGCGGCGTTGAACTGCGCGACGGCTGCCCGCTCGCTCTCCGCGGCGAGGGTGAGCATCTCCTCGGCGGTCTCCCCCACCACGATCGCGCCGAGGCGTTGCAGGTTGGGGTGCCCGTCGAAGAGCAGGATCCGGTTGATCAGGTCGTCGGCGTCGCGCATCTCGTCGATGGAGAGGTCGTAGAAGACCTTGCCCAGCCTGCCCAGACCCCAGTTCTCGAGCATGCGCGCATGCAGGAAGTACGTGTTGGTGACGGTGAGCTCGAACGTCAACGCGTCGTTGAGGAGCTCGACCACTCGCGGGTTGACGGGTTGCACGGCCCACCTCCGAGATCGGTACTGACCCAGATCTCGACTCTGGCACATGCCCCACGGGGTGAGGACAGGCTTAGTTCGCAGGAGCCGTCAGCTCGCTGCACCGTCCGCAGCGAGGTGAGCGCACTCCTGGGCGTGGTGGCGGGCGACGACGTTCTTCACCGAGAAGATGCAGGAGCCACAGTCCTGGGCCGCCCCGGTGGAGCGGCAGGCCGCTGCGACCGTACGCGCCCCGTCGGCGAGTGCAGCATCGATGTCCCGGTCGCTGACGACGCGGCACTGGCAGACGATCACGCGTCGCTCCTCGAATTAGGTTGCCCTAACTAAGGCTAACCTCACTTGGAGGCGCACTCAAACCCGGCCACAAACGTCGCGCCCTGCCGAGAGGGAGGCGCTGCCCAGAAAATGACCTCAGGCCCGGATCCAGAGGATCCGGGCCTGAGTCGTGGTAGCGGGGACAGGATTTGAACCTGCGACCTCTGGGTTATGAGCCCAGCGAGCTACCGAACTGCTCCACCCCGCGTCGCTGAGAAGAACCGTACCCGAACCGCCCAACGGTGGTCACATCGGGGCGGCCAGACGGCGGGCCCACCCCGCCGACGACCCGCGCCTAGGCTGGGGACATGGCCGACACGCTCCCGCCCTGCCCGCACTGCTCCAGCGAGTACACGTACGAGATGGGCGAGCTGCTCGTCTGCCCCGAGTGCGCGCACGAGTGGTCCCCCGCCGAGCAGGCCGAGGCGGAGGCCGCCGCGGTCGTCCGGGACGCCGTCGGCAACGAGCTCGCCGACGGTGACACCGTCACCATCGCCAAGGACCTCAAGGTCAAGGGAGCCGCCGGCACCATCAAGGTCGGCACCAAGGTGCGCGGCATCCGCATCGCCCAAGGCGTGGGCGACCACGACCTCGAGGGCAAGGTCGACGGGTTCGGCCCGCTCCAGCTCAAGTCGAGCGTCGTCAAGAAGGTCTGATCAGGCGCTGGTCAGCCGGGTGACCATCAGGTAGTCCTTGCGCGGCCCGCTGACCCGCCAGGTCACCTGCCAACGACGGCCCGCTCCCCCGGCGGGCTCGCCGAGTCCGGTGGCCTCGACCAGGCCGGCGTACGTGTCCTCACCGCACAGGTGCACGACCTCGGCACCCGGCGACCAGGGGTGGAAGTCGCGCCCGTCGTCGAACGTGACCAGCCACCCGTCCTCGCGCTCGACGACGAAGAGCGTCCGGAAGACCTCCAGCTGCGCGCTGCCGCGTCGCATGACACCGGCCTCGGCCCATCGGACCCGGCCGCCCTGTTCCTCGCTGAGCGTCAGCGTGCCGCTCACCTCGATGACCTCGTCGGCCAGCCGGTCGGTGATGACGCGTTCGAACACCCAGGGGCCCAGCAGCGTACGCGGGTCGCGGAGGGCGTCCACGAGGGTCATCGCGCGCTCCGGGCCGCCAACGCCACGAGGTCGCGCGCCGGACCCTCCGGTGGCTGCGGGCCCCCGAGCCACACGGCGTGCAGCACCCTGGTCAGGTCGAGCCCGGAGACCTTGACGGCGACGAGACGCCGGCTGGCGAGGTCGTCGCGGACCGCGTGACGCCCCAGGGCGGCCGGTCCGGCGCCGGCGGCGACCGCAGAGCGTACGGCTGTGGTGCTGGAGAGCTCGAGGGCCGGCGGCACCATCCGGTGGCGGGCCAGGGCGCGCTCCAGGACCGTGCGGGTGCCCGAGCCCTGCTCGCGCACCACGAGCGGGGTGGCGGCCAGCTGCTCGGCACTCACGGACCGGCGCCCGAGCTTGGCCCACGGGTGGCCGGGTCCGACCACGACCACCAGCTCGTCGACCCCCACCTTGCGGTGGTGCAACCCCTTGGGGGCTTCAGGCCCCTCGACGAAGCCGAGGTCGACGGTTCCGGACTGCACCAGCTTGACGACGTTGGCGGAGTTGGTCGCCGTCATGGTGATCTCGGACGCCTCGCGTCCACCGCGCACCTGCTCGGCGCGCAGCGCCACCATCCACCCCGGCAGCAGGTGCTCGGCGATGGTCAGGCTGGCCGCCACCGCCAGGTGACCGCGCCGGTCCACCTTGAGGGAGGCGATGCCGGTGTCGAGCTCCTCAGCAGCCTCGACCACGCGCGCGGCCCACTGCGAGACCAGCTCGCCGATCTGCGTCAGCTCCGAGCCCCGCTTGCTGCGGACCAGCAGCGGCTCGCCGACGAGGCTCTCCATCGTCTGGATCCGCGAGCTCGCCGCCTGCTGGCTGATGCCCAGCTGGATGGCCGCCGCTCCCAGGCTCCTCGTCCGTCCGACGACCAGCAGGAGCTCGAGCGCACGCAGGTCGGGAACGTGGGGTGACAGCACTCTCACAACATTATCTTGTGAGGACCCAAGCGAACCCTCGTTGCGACAGGTTGGACCGATCACGCACGCTTGTCCCATGACTCTTCGTGTTGCCGTCGTGGGCGCTGGCCCCGCCGGGATCTATGCCGCCGACATCCTCACCAAGTCCGAGGTCGACGTCTCCGTCGACCTCTTCGAGCGCCTGCCGGCGCCGTTCGGCCTGGTGCGCTACGGCGTCGCCCCCGACCACCCCCGCATCAAGGAGATCATCAAGGCTCTCCAGCGCGTCCTCGCCAAGCCCGAGGTCCGCTTCATCGGCAACGTCGACTACGGCACCGACATCAAGCTCGAGGAGCTCCGCGAGTTCTACGACGCCGTCATCTTCTCGACCGGCGCCATGGCCGACCGCGACCTCCGCATCCCGGGCGAGGACCTGAAGCGCTCCTACGGTGCGGCCGACTTCGTCTCCTGGTACGACTCGCACCCCGACGTCCCCCAGACCTGGGACTTCGGCAACGGCACCCACGCCGCCGTGATCGGCGTCGGCAACGTCGCCCTCGACGTGGCCCGCGTGCTCGCCAAGACCGCCGACGAGATGCTGGTCACCGACATCCCCGAGCAGGTGTACGCCGGGTTGAAGTCGAAGAAGATCACCGACGTCCACGTCTTCGCCCGCCGCGGTCCGGCGTACGCGAAGTTCTCGCCGATGGAGCTGCGCGAGCTCAACCACTCCCCCAACGTCGAGGTCATCGTCCACCCCGAGGGCTTCGAGGTCGACGACCACTCGATGGAGCACATCGCCAAGCACAAGACCCACAAGCTCGTGCTCGACATCCTGGCCAACTGGGTCGGCCGCGACATCGAGGGCAAGCCGCACCGCATCCACCTCCACTTCATGGAGGCGCCCACCGAGATCCTCGGTGAGGACGGCGAGGTCGTCGGCCTGCGCACCGAGCGCACCGAGCTCGTCGGCGACGGCTCCGTACGGGGCACCGGCGAGTTCACCGACTGGCCCGTCCAGTCGGTCTACCGCGCCGTCGGCTACGCCTCCTCCCCGCTGCTGGGCCTGCCCTTCGACGAGCGCGACCTCGTCATCCCCAACGAGGGCGGCCGCGTGCTCGGCCTCGACGGCGACCACGTGCCGAACACGTTCGTCACCGGATGGGTGAAGCGTGGACCGGTCGGCCTCATCGGCCACACCAAGTCCGACGCCGCCGAGACCGTGGGCCACGTCCTCGAGACCACCTCGGAGACCGCCCCGTCGCGCGAGGCCGCTGACGTCGACGCCTTCCTGCGTGACCGCGGGATCGACTTCGTCACCATCGAGCACTGGGAGCAGATCGACGCGACCGAGATCGCCCTGGGTGAGGCCCAGGACCGCCTGCGGGTCAAGCTGCCGACCCGTGAGGACATGCTCGGCGCCCGCGAGTCCTGACCGCTCCCCCCAGCACCTCACGCAGCACCGAACGCAGCACAGGGCCCCGTCCACGGACGGGGCCCTGTGTCGTTCCCTGACCCTGTGCCGCCACCGGCGGGGCGTTCCTCCCAGGACGGGGTGACCTTCGACCCTGACGAAGCGACCTGAGGTCATGGAGGCTGGAGGTTCGACGGCCCGAAAGCGCGGGCCATGGAGGAAGGTGAAGGACATGACCCCTGTGGTGAGGCGACGGACAAGCCCTCTGGCTGACCTGAGGTCGTGGTTGGAGTCCGACTTCAGCGCTGGCTTCCCCGGGCCCGTGAACCTGCCCCTCGTACGGATCGAGGACTTCGTCGACGAGGGCACCTACGTGCTGCGTGCCGAGCTGCCGGGCATCGATCCCGACAAGGACGTCGAGATCACCGTCGACGACGGCGTCCTCACGATCCAGGGCGAACGCAGCGAGGAGAGCAAGGACCGCGACCACAGTGAGTTCCGCTACGGCTCCTTCTCCCGCAGCGTGACGCTGCCCAAGGACAGCAGGGTCGACGAGATCACGGCCGAGTACCGAGGGGGCGTGCTCGAGCTCCGCGTCCCGATGGACCAGACGACCTCGGAACCGAAGAAGATCCAGGTCACGCGTCCCGAGGGCTGACCAGCACCCGGTGGAGCCGGGCACGCGCCGAGGCGGCCGTCGGCTGGATGCCGACGGCCGCCTCGAACGACGTGGCTGATTGCGTCAGATGTCGAGCGGGCGCAGCACCAGGAAGATGCCGTGCGCGATCTGCTTGTTGCCCTTGTTGATGTCGAGCTTGCCGGGCACCAGCAGCGGGTCGAAGTCGTTGCGGTCCTGGTCGCGCAGCTGCACGATGCCGAACCGCTTGGAGATGACGTCGACGGTGAACTTTCCGCCCTGCGCGGTGGTGAGGGCGGCGTTGTCGGACCTCAGCGCGGTGGCGGAGTCAATGGTTGCGCCGGGCACCACGTGGTAGAGGAGGACCTGCTCGATGGTGTCGACACCGACGGCGTCGACCAGCGACTGGAAGGTCGCCTTCTCGGACCACCGGTACTTGCCCGTGAGGTCCTTGGCCAGCAGCTTGAAGGAGAAGTCGTTGGGTAGGAAGGCCGTCAGCGCGACGTTGCCGTCGGTGAGCACGGAGACCGCACTGTCGGGCTTGGCCTTGAGGACTGCCAGAACGGCCTCGGTGAGGATGTCGTAGTCCGAGGAGTTGCGGTCGAACTGGTTGCCGTCGGCCGTCAGCACGGCCGCGAGGCTCTTGGTGCCGGTCGGCTCGGCAGCCGTCGCCGAGCTCGGAGCGAGCACGCCGGCGCTGAGCAGGGCCGTGCTGGCCAGGGTGGCTGCGATGGTGCGGATCTTCATTGTTCCTCCCGAAAGGGACAGGGGCGCGGGGTGCGGCCCTCGAAGGTGGTTCGCCGCTGGCTCCGTCCCCGGATTGGTCCCAGCCCTCAGATCCCCAACCAGGGGTACGGCCCCTCGCTGGACCCCACTCTCTGGGCACCCACCCATTTCGGGTGCCTGACTACTCTCAAACGGATGCAGACGTTCCTTCCGTACGCCGACTTCGAGGCCTCGGCTCGCGCCCTGGATCCCAAGCGGCTGGGCAAGCAACGGGTCGAGACGATCCAGATCGTCCGCGCGCTCACCCGCCCGGGCTACGGCTGGGCCCACCACCCGGCGGTGCTGATGTGGACGGGCTTCGAGGAGGCGCTGGGGCGTTACGGGTTCGTCTGCTGCGACGTGTGGACCGAGCAGGGCTTCGGCGACACCTGCGCCGCCACCCTCGCTGGCGACCTCGCGGCGGCCGGGGTCGACCGCGTACGCACCCAGAGCGAGCTGGCCAGCGCCGGGGCGCTGCCGCCGTGGCTGGGCGACGAGGAGGTCCACCGCAGCCACCGTTCCTCGCTGCTGCGCAAGGATCCCGACCACTACGGCGAGCACTTCACCGACGTGCCCGACGACCTGCCGTACGTGTGGCCCGTGCGCTCCGAGAAGGCGCTGGAGGCCGAACGCCGCCGCGCGGAGAACGCGGTACGCCGTGCCGAGCGCGCCGCCGAGCGCCAGGTGCTCGACGCCGAGCGGGAGCACCGGCGACGCAGCCGTGCCGCCCGGCGCGCGTGGGAGACGCGGCGACGCAACACCCAGGGCTGATCCGCTCCACCGCCGTACGCCGGAGCCCCGGCCGCCGCGGGTGGCGGCGACCGGGGCTCCGGATCAGCGTCAGAGTCAAGCAGTCTGCGTCCTCGCAGTCACGCTCAGGACAGGGCGCGGTGCAGGTCGAAGCGGTCCAGCTCCATGACCTTGGTCCAGGCCGCGACGAAGTCCTCGACGAACCGCTCGCGGGCGTCGTCACTGGCGTAGGCCTCCGCCAGCGCACGCAGCTCGGAGTGGTGGCCGAAGACCAGGTCGACCAGCGTGGCGGTGCGCACGACCTCTCCGCTCTCACGGTCGCGACCCTCGTAGACGCCGTCGGTGTCGGTCGGCGCCCACTCGATGCCCATGTCGAGCAGGGTCGAGAAGAAGTCGTTGCTGAGCACCCCGACCCGGTCGGTGAAGACGCCGTGCTGGCTGTCGCCGTGGTTGGCGCCCAGCACCCGCATACCGCCCAGGAGGACGGTCATCTCCGGGGGCGTGAGGTCGAGCATGTAGGCCTTCTCGACCATCAGCACGTCGGCCGGCACCCGGTCGCCCTCGCGGACGTAGCTGCGGAACGCATCGGCGCGCGGCTCCATCACCTCGAAGGACTCGACGTCGGTCTGCTCCTGGCTGGCGTCGGTACGTCCCGGGTGGAACGGCACGCTCGCCTCGACGCCGGCGTCGCGCGTCGCCTTCTCGATCGCCGCGTTGCCCGCCAGCACGATGAGGTCGGCCAACGAGATGGCCTTGCCCTGCGCGGAGAAGTCGTCGCGGATGCCCTCGAGCACGTCGATCACGCGGGTGATCTCTGCTGGGTCGTTGACCTCCCAGCTGCGCTGGGGCTCCAGGCGGATGCGGGCGCCGTTGGCACCGCCCCGGAAGTCGGACTTGCGGAAGGTCGAGGCAGCGGCCCACGCCGTGCGTACGAGCTCGGGGACGCTGAGGCCCGACTCGAGCACCTTGCCCTTGAGGGCCTCCACGTCAGTGCCGCTGACGAGCTCGTGGTCCACCTCCGGCACGGGGTCCTGCCACAGCTGCGGCTCGGGCACCCACGGACCGAGGTAGCGGTTGGCCGGTCCCATGTCGCGGTGCAGCAGCTTGTACCAAGCCTTGGCGAAGGCCTCGGCGAACTCGTCGGCGTTCTCGAGGAAGCGACGCGAGATCTTCTCGTACTCCGGGTCGAAGCGCAGCGCGAGGTCGGAGGTCAGCATCCGGGGCTCGCGGTGACGCGAGGGGTCGTGGGCCATCGGGACGAGGTCGGAGCCGGCACCGTTCTTCGGACGCCACTGCTTCGCGCCCGCGGGCGACTCGAAGAGCTCCCAGTCATAGCTGAAGAGGATGTGGAAGAACTCGTTGTCCCACCGGGTCGGGTGGTAGGTCCACGTGACCTCGAGGCCCGAGGTGATGGTGTCGTCACCCTTGCCCGTGCCGAAGGAGTTCTTCCAGCCCAGGCCCTGCTGCTCGACCGGGGCCGCCTCGGGCTCGGCGCCCACGTTGTCGGCTGGGCCGGCACCGTGGGTCTTGCCGAAGGTGTGGCCACCGGCGATGAGCGCGACGGTCTCCTCGTCGTTCATGCCCATGCGCTTGAAGGTGTCGCGGATGTCGCGTGCCGAGGCGCGCGGGTCGGGGTTGCCGTTGGGGCCCTCGGGGTTGACGTAGATGAGGCCCATCTGGACTGCGCCGAGCGGCTCCGCGAGCTGACGCTCGCCGCTGTAGCGCTCGTCGCCCAGCCACGAGTCCTCAGGGCCCCAGAAGATCTCCTCGGCCTCCCACGCGTCGTCGCGCCCGAAGCCGAAGCCGAAGGTCTGGAAGCCCATGTCCTCCAGGGCCACGTTGCCGGCGAAGACGATGAGGTCGGCCCACGAGACCTTCTGCCCGTACTTCTTCTTCACGGGCCACAGGAGGCGGCGCGCCTTGTCGAGGCTGACGTTGTCCGGCCAGCTGTTGAGCGGGGCGAAGCGCTGCTGGCCGGTGCCGCCACCGCCTCGGCCGTCGTAGATGCGGTAGGTGCCGGCCGAGTGCCAGCTCATCCGGATGAAGAGTCCGCCGTAGTGACCGAAGTCGGCAGGCCACCAGTCCTTCGAGTCACGCATGACGTCGACGATGTCGGCCTTGAGCTGCTCGACGTCGACCTTCGCGAACTCCTCGGCGTAGTCGAACTCCGGCCTCAACGGCTTGGAGGCCGGCTGGTTGGTCCGGAGCACCGACAGGTCGACCTGGTTGGGCCACCAGTCGCGGTTGCCCCGCGGACGGGCCACCTTCGGCTGCGGCGACGGGATCGCCGGGTTCTCGCTCTCGCTGCCCCCCTCGCCGCGTGCGGAGTCGTGCATGACGGGGCATCCGGCCTCGGCCTTCTGCTGCGTGCCCTGCGGGTCGGTGGGGGTGTCGTTCCGGTTCTCGGTCATGGTTCCTTCCGGATCTACTTCTCGATGGCTGGACGGTTCAGGAGGCGCGGGGTTCGCTGCTCGCCGCGTGGGCCGGGGTGCGCGACGCGCAGGACGGGCAGGTGCCCCACCACACGACCTCGGCCTCGTCGACGGAGAAGCCGTGGTCGTCGGAGGCCACGAGGCAGGGGGCCTCGCCGACCGCGCAGTCGACGTCCTCGATCGCCCCGCAGGTGCGGCACACCACGTGGTGGTGGTTGTCGCCGGTGCGGGCCTCGTAGCGCGCGGTGGCGCCAGCGGGCTGGATGCGGCGCAGCAGGCCCGCCTCGGTCAGGGCCCTCAGCACGTCGTACACGGCCTGGTGGGACACGGTGCCCAGCTCGGTGCGCACCCGCTGGATCACGGCATCGGTGTCGAGGTGGGGCTCCGCGTCCACGGCCGCGAGCACCGCCAGGCGCGGGCGGGTGACCCGCAGCGACGCAGCGCGCAGCAGGGAGCCGTAGTCCGAGGTGCCCTCGACCGGGGCGCCGCTGGTCTCACCCATGTCTCCAACCTCTCGCCTTTCCTTGAACGAGTCAAGGCTTGGTGCTGACGGCCGTCGAGCGCCGTCCCCCATTCGGGGGATCTCGGGGTTCGGAGCGCCGGTTCACCCAATCGCGAGCGCGCCGATCCGTTGACCCAGGCGTCCGGTTCCCTACGGTCGGGACCGGCACCGGCTGTCCGGTCGGTCCCTACCCATCTCGGAAGGCAAGAACGCATGCACATGCTCAAGAAGGCTGCCCTCGGCGCCAGCGCGACCCTCATGACCGTCGGCGGCTCGCTCATTGCGCTGCCCACGGCTCACGCCGCTGTCGCCCCGGTGAACTCGATCACCGCCACCCGCACCGCGGCCGGCACCTGCACGGTCAAGTGGACCGACGGCCGCACCAACGTCTTCTTCGTGATCAAGGAGACCGACCTCGCCACCGGAGCGGTGCGCGACGCGGTGTACGACGGCAGCGTCCGCAAGACCTCGTTCACGTTCCGCAACGGCACCCACCGCTTCCGCTACGCGATCCGTGTGAGCCAGGGTGGCGTGGAGAGCGCCGCGAAGAGCGACATCTGCGAGAAGGCCTGACCCAGGCAGACGCGTACGCCCGGCCGGAGTCTCCCGGCCGGGCGTACGTGCGTCCGGGCCACAGAGCCGGAAATGCGAAGAATCCGAACCCCGAAGGGTTCGGATTCTTCATGTGGTAGCGGGGACAGGATTTGAACCTGCGACCTCTGGGTTATGAGCCCAGCGAGCTACCGAACTGCTCCACCCCGCGTCGATGAACCACACGTTACCGGACGGGGCCAAGCAGTACCTAATCGGGCTGGATCACTTGTCCTCGGAGAGCTCGACGGCCTCGTTGATCAGTTCCTTGGCCTTCTCGATGGCCTCGGCCCACGCGACGGTGTCACCCGCGCGCTGGGCCTTGTCGGCCGCCGCGAACTGCTCCTCGGCGTCCGCCAGCAACGCCTTGATGCGCTGGTTGACGGTGCCCGTGGTGGGCGACTGCTCGCCCTTGCCGCCGCCGGAACCCTTGCCGCCGGACCCACCCGTGCTGGGTGCGGAGTCGTCGACCCCGAGCACGTCCGCGATCGCACCGCGCAACGTCGGGGCCACGCCCACGTTGCCGCCGTACGAGACCAGGACGAAGCTCAGGATCGGATAGCTCGACTCCGAGGCGTCACGTGCGGCGTAGAGGGGCTGCACGTACATCAACCCGTCGCCCACCGGGAGCGTCAGCAGGTTGCCGTAACGGGGGTTGATGCCACCTTGGTCGAACGAGAACAGCTCGTCGCGGACGTCCTCGTCGGAGGCGATCTCGTTGGCCACCTGGACCGGACCGTTGGTCCGTTCGTCGGAGAGCTCCAGGACCTTGATCTTGCCGTAGTCGGGACTCGTCGCATCCGAGTTCACCGAGACGAAGGCGGCGAGGTTGTTCTTCTCGCGCGGCACGTAGACCGACGTCAGGGACCAGATCTGCTCCGCGTTGGGGTCCTCGTCACCCTGGGGGTTGGCGAAGAGCCGGTAAGGCGGCTGCTGGCTGTTCTTGACGTTCGGGTCGTTCGGGACCTCCCAGCGGTCGTTGCCGGCGTACCAGTCCTTGGGGTCGGTGACGTGGTAGCGGGCGAACTGGTAGCGCTGGGCCTTGAACATGTCCTCGGGGTAGCGCAGGTGGGAGACCAGCGCCTCGGGGATCTCGTCCTTGTCGAGCACGGTGTCGGGGAAGACGTTGCGCCAGACCTTGAGGATCGGGTCGGCCTCGTCCCAGGCGTACAGCTTGACCGTGCCGTCGTAGGCGTCGACCGTGGCCTTGACCGCGTTGCGGACGTAGTTGATCTCGTCCGTGGGCAGCGTCTGGAAGCCGAGGTCGTCCTGGAGGGAGTCGTCGATCATGTCCTCGAACGACTCCTTCTGCGACAACGGGTACTTGTCGGTGACCGTGTAGCCGTCGAGCACCCACTGGATGCGTCCGTCGACGACGACCGGGTAGGGGTCGGAGTCGACCGTCAGCCACGGCGCCACCTTCTCGACCATCCGGCGCGGGTTGCGCTCGTAGAGGATCTTGGAGTCCTCGTGGATGCGGCCCGAGAGCAGGAAGTTCGGCTCGCCGTACTTCACCGCGTACAGGAGTCGGTTGAAGGGGCTGCCGACCGGCACGCCGCCCTTGCCGTCGTAGGTGGAGGTCGGGCTGGACCCCTCCTCGCCGCGCGGCAGGTCGAGCTCGACGTCCTTGCCGTCCTCCTTGGCCTTGCCGACCACGGAGTAGACGGGGCTGGTCTCGCCGAAGTAGACCCGCTGCTCGAACGGCTCGTCGGACAGGGAGCTGAGCGCCTTCTGCGTCTCCTCCTGGCCCTCGGCCCACTGGATGGCGTCGGCCTGGCTCCCGTTGTCCCCGGGTCGCTGGTTGGCGTAGGCCGCGATCATGCCGGAGCCGTGGGTGTAGACGGTGTGCAGGTTGGCCCAGTTGCGGTCGGACTCGGCGAGGCCCGCCTGGTCGAGCTCACGCACACCCAGGACGAGGGCACGCTCCTCGCCGTCGAGGGTGTAGCGGTCGACGTCCAGCACGTCGGCGACGGTGTAGTAGGCACGCACCTGCTGCTGCTGCTCGAAGGTGGGGCTGACCAGCTTGGGGTCGACCAGCGGCACCGACGAGGTGCCGGTCTCGAGCTGCGTCAGCGCCGAGCCGAGGTCGGGGGCGCTGTTGTAGCGGGTGACCTCGACGTCGTCGAGGTTGTACGCCGCTCGCGTCGCCTCGATGTTCTTCTCGATGTAGGCCGACTCCTTGTCGGGCTGGTTGGGCGCGACCTGGAAGCGCTGCACGATGCCCGGCCAGAGCATGCCGAGCAGGATCGCGGAGAGCGCCAGGAGGGCGATGCCCACCGACGGCAGCATCCACGTACGACGCCACACGTTGAGGAAGAAGAGGACGGCACAGATGATGGCGATGCCGACGAGGATGTTCTTCGCCGGAAGGACGGCGTTGTCGTCGGTGAAGTTCATGCCGGTGATCAACGACCCGGAGGTGTTGAGCAGGTCGTAGCGGTCGAGCCAGTAGTCGGCGGCCTTCGCGAGCACCGCGAGCCCGAGCAGCACCGAGACCTGGATCTGCGCGGCGGGGCTGAACTTGTCACGCGGGGCCTGCAGCCGGATCCCGCCGTAGAGGTAGTGCACGAGCACGGAGGCGAGCAGTCCCACGATGGCTGCGGCGAGCAGGAAGTCGACGACGTAGTGCAGCCAGCCCAGCTCGAAGACGTAGAAGCTGACGTCCCGATCGAAGTAGGGGTCCGCGGTGCCGAACGTCTCGCTGTGACGCCACGTCGTGAACTCGCGCCACTTGCCCGAGGCCGAGGCTCCGGCGAAGAGGCCGATGAGCACGGCGGCGCCCGCCAGCACCCATCCCTTGACCGGGTTGATCGCCTCGCGGTAGCGCTCGAGGTTCTCCTGCTCCAGCGAGCTCGGCCGGAAGAACGGCCGGAACCGGTAGGCGAGGTGCATGTTGAGCGCCACGGTGAGGGCCATCAGCAGTCCGAAGACCGTGAAGAGGCCGACCCGGGTCAGCACCAGGGTCGTGAAGACGCCCGAGAAGTCGACGGACCTGAACCACAGGCGCTCGGTCCAGAAGGCCGAGAAGGCGGTCAGGAGCAGGAAGCCGACCAGCAGCACCACAGCCGTGATGACCAGCGCACGGGAACGCCGCTGCGGCGGACCGGGCGTCGGAGCCGGAGCTGCCGCGGGGGGACCGAAGAGACTCATGCCTGCACCTCGTCGGCGTCACGCAGGGTGGCGAGCACCAGCTCGACCAGGCCGGGGACCAGGTCCGTGCCGTCGACCACCGACTCCTCGTTGTCGTGCGCCTTGAGGCGCAGGGCGCAGTAGGTCGAGCCGGCGCGCGTCGCGCCGGCGACCATCCGGACCTCCTGGCGCAGCGGGTGCTCACGAGCGAAGGCAGCAGCCTCCTCTGCGTCCTCGGGGATCTCCGGGTCCACCTCGGGCGGGAGCACCAGACGCTCGATGACCACGCAGCAGCCGTCGACGGCGGGCGGCCACACGATGGCCTCCAGCGCCTGCTCGATCGGGTTCTCGCTGGAGTACTGCTCCTGCTCGATCGCGGTCAGCGAACCGGGGACGGCGGTGTCGGCCAGTCCCATCGCCGCCGCCATCCGGGGCTCAGCCTCCAGGAAGCGCATGGTGTCGACCAAGGCGTAGAGGCGGGCCGGTTGGTCCCACCCCTCGCGTCCGACGTGCGCCTCCACCTCGAGCACCGCCGAGGCGAGTGCGGGGTCGGGCAGCGTGGATTCCATCGGCTCCTCGGTCACTTCTGCTTCCTCTCACAACTGGGCAGATCAGCATCTGGGTCGTCGACCCACGTCTCGATCGACGTCAATGCGTCGTTGAACTTGTCGGCGCGCACGAGGCGCATGTCGTCGGGGCTGGCACCGAGCGCCTCCTCACAGTTGGCGGCCGGGACCATGAAGAGCTCCGCGCCCTGGTCGCGCGCGGAGGCGATCTTCTGGGCGACTCCCCCGATCGGACCGACCGAGCCGTCAGCAGCCATGGTGCCCGTGCCGGCGATGATGTCTCCCCCGGTCAGTGAGCCGGGGGTGAGGGTGTCGTAGACGCCGAGGGAGAACATCAGCCCCGCGCTCGAGCCTCCGATGTCGGGGTCGACGTTGAGCTGCACCTCGAACGGGAACTCGAAGCCCTGGGCGGGCGTGATGCCGATGCGCAGGTCGCCGTCCACCTTGCGCGGCGTGACCTTGACGGTCTTCTCGACGCCTCCGCGGCGGATACGGAAGGTCAGCGCCTCGCCCTCCTTGGCGGAGTCGACGGCGCTCACGACGTCCTGCGGTGTCGAGATGCGCTTGCCGTTGATCGCCAGGATCACGTCTCCACGCTGGAGCACCCCGTCGGCGGGCATCCCCTCGCTGACCAGGAGCACCTCCACGGCCGAGGGCACGTCGTAGCCGAGGCGTCGCAGCGCCACCGCGATGGCGACGTCCTGGGAGGAGGCCATCTGCACCGCACCCTCGAACTCGACCTCCTCGCGCGACTGGTCGGGCGAGTAGACCGCCTCGTACGGCACGACGGCCTTGTCGGGGTCGAACCAGGCCGACATCACCTCGAAGAGGTTGATCCGCGTGTTGGGTCGCGTCACGTAGACGGTGGTCAGCAGCAGCTCGCCGGAGTCGCGGTAGACCTTGTCGCCGGAGACCTCGATGACCTCCTTGCCGTCCTCCTTGCCGAGCACGTCGACGGTGAGGCCGGGCGAGTAGGTGACGTAGGGAAGGGGCACGAACACAGCAACCAACCACAGCCCCACCACGAGGGGCAGTGCCAAGATGCCCGCAAGGGTCCGCTGACTCATGGCGCCAAGCCTCTCAGACGGCGGCAACTAGCCGGCGCTGCGGGGCCGAGGGCGCTCCGGGGCGCGTCCAGGGCGCTCCGGGGGCCCTGCTTCACGCGGTGGCCGCACCGCGATCCCGGTGCTGCGGTCGCGGAGCCGGACCGGGGGCGTACGCGGGACCTCGCGCTCGCGTTCCAGCGCCTTGGCCAGACGCGCGACGGCGACCTCACGGTCGACCTCGCCGCGGCCCTCACGCCCCAGCCACCCGACCCACGCCATGGCCAGCATCGTGACCACCAGGCTCGGCGCCAGCCACCACAGGATCTCCACGCGACCACGGTAGGCGGCCGGCCCTGCGCGAAGGCGGTCCCACGCCGGGCGGGCGCGATCCCGGGGCGGAGCACGCCGCGCCGGGCTCGGATCAGGGAGTGCCGACCCACTCGTCGGAGCCGTCGTCGAAGCGCTGGTGCTTCCACACCGGCACCTCGGCCTTGAGGGTGTCGATGAGGGCCCGTGAGGCACGGAAGGACTCGTCCCGATGGGCCGAGGTGGTCGCCACCACGACCGCGACGTCGCCGATCCGCAGGGTCCCGACCCGGTGCACGGCTGCGACGCCGAGCACGTCGAAGTCGGCGGCGACGCGGTCGGCGACCTGCTGGAGGCGCTCGAGCGCGCTGGGGTGCGCGGAGTAGTCCAGCCCCTCGACCCCGCGTCCGCCGTCGTGGTCGCGCACCTGGCCCACGAAGAGGGTCAGCGCGCCGGCGGCGTCGTGGCCCAGGGCCGCCACCACCTCGCCCACGTCGAGGGGGCTGTCGCGCAGGGCCACCAGGCGTACGACCTCGGGAGTGCTCACCGCCGTGAGTCTAGGCGGGAGCGACAGGACCCGTGCGACCGTCCGGCCAGTAGGCTCGGGGCATGAGTGAGATCCCCGGCGGCCCCGGTTCCGGCGACGACGACAGCGGCCAGAACCCGTTCAAGGGCACCCCCTTCGAGCAGATGTTCTCGGCCCTCGGGGGCGCGATGGGGGGCGGCGGCGCCCAGATGCCCGACCTCAACGCGATCATGGCCCAGTTCCAGCGGATGATGGCGCCTCACGACGGCGCCCTCAACTGGGACCTGGCCATCGACACCGCGCGCAAGACCGTCGCCCAGGGCGCGGACCCCTCCCCCAGCCAGCGTCAGAAGGACGCCGCGTCCGACGCGCTGCGGCTGGCCGACCTCTGGCTCGACCCGACCACCGACTTCCCCTCCGGCGTGGTCAGCGCGACCGCGTGGAGCCGGGCGGAGTGGATCGTGGAGACCACCGAGGTGTGGAAGAAGCTCGTGGAGCCGATGGCCGGCTCGGCCGGTGACGCACTCGCCCAGGCCCTCCCCGAGGAGATGCGGGCGATGGCCGGCCCCCTGCTCGGCATGCTGCGCCAGGCCTCCGGGGTGATGCTGGCCAACCAGGTCGGCTCGGCCCTCGGCGGCCTCGCGGGCGAGGTCTGGAGCTCCACCGACGTCGGCCTCCCTCTGGCTGCCCCGGGGCGTGCCGCGATCGTGCCCGCCAACGTCAGTGCCTTCGCCGATGGTCTCGACGTCAGCGAGGAGGACGTGCTGCTGTACGTCGCGCTGCGCGAGGCCGCCCACCACCGGCTCTTCGCCCACGTGCCGTGGCTCTCGGCGCACCTGCTCGGCGCGGTCTCCGACTACGCCGCCGGCATCGAGATCGACACCAGCAGCATCGAGGAGCAGATGCGCGACCTCGACATGAACGACCTCGCCTCGATGCAGCAGGCCCTCGAGGGGGGTCTCTTCGACCTGAAGCCCTCCCCCGCGCAGCGCGCCGCCCTCGAGCGCCTCGAGGTGACCCTCGCCCTGGTGGAGGGGTGGGTCGACGAGGTCGTCGGCCAGGCGGTCGGCGAGCGGATGCCCTCGGCCGGCAAGCTCCAGGAGGCCGTACGCCGTCGCCGCGCCGCCGGTGGCCCTGCCGAGCAGACCTTCGCCAACCTCGTCGGCCTCGAGCTGCGTCCCCGTCGCCTGCGCGACGCCTCGACGCTGTGGGGCTCGCTGCGCACCCGGCAGGGCACCGAGGCCCGGGACGGGGTGTGGATGCATCCCGACCTCCTCCCCTCGGCTGCCGACCTCGACGACCCGCTGGGCTTCCGCGAGGGCGCCGAGGCCACCTCACTGAGCGACGAGGAGTTCGAGGCGGGTCTGCGCGACCTGCTCGGCGGCCCGGACGCCGACGGGACGGACACGGACGACGGGACGGACACGGAGGACGGGACCGACGCCGGCCCGGGCACGGGCACGGACCGGTCGTGACCGGAGCACTGCACGCGGACGCCCTGGCCCGACTGGTGGAGTGGGACCCCGTGGCCGGACGACAGTCACGGTTGCGCGACCGCTTCGTCGACCACCTGACCTCGCAGCCCGACGGCATGTCCCGCTCGTGCTTCCCCGACCACGTCACCGCGGGCGTGCTGGTCCTCTCCTCCGACCTCGACCACGTCCTCCTCAACCTCCACCGCAAGGCACAACGGTGGTTCGCCTTCGGAGGCCACTGCGAGCCCGGCGACGCCAGCCTGGCCGACGCCGCCCTGCGTGAAGGGCTCGAGGAGTCGGGTCTGGAGACCCTCCGGCTCGACCCGGTCCCCGTGCACCTCGACGAGCACGAGGTCGACTTCTGCGACCCGCGCGGGACGGTGCGTCACCTGGACGTACGGTTCACCGCCCTGGCGCCCGACGGCGCGCTGCACCGGGTGAGCGAGGAGTCGCTCGACGTGCGGTGGTGGCCCGTCTCGGCCCTTCCGGACGACCTGGAGGACGAGATGCACGAGCTGGTCGCGACCGCGCGCGGACGCTGGGCGACCCGCCCCGAACCCACCACCGGCCCCGAACTCACCACCCGGCAGGGACTCACCCACCAGGGCTGAGCCGACCGACTCAGTCGACGTACTCGCTGCCCGGCGGGTCGACGTCGGCCGCGTCGGACCACCCGAGCAGGTAGCCCCGTGCCCGTTCGGTCCGGGGGTAGCGGTTGACCCATCCCCAGAACTCGTCGTCGTGGCCCGGCACGAGCAGGTGCGCCAGCTCGTGCACGAGGACGTAGTCGATCACCCAGGTCGGCATGCCCTGGAGTCGCGACGAGAGCCGGATCGACCGGTCACCGGGAGTGCACGAGCCCCAGCGGGCACGCTGGTTGTCGACCCACCGCACCGAGGCAGCGGCGGCCAGGCCGCCGAAGATCTCGTCGTTGAGCTGCCCGGCGCGCACCAGCAGCTGCTCGTCGGAAGGACGCTTGCGCGCCTCGGAGCGCTCGAGACGGCGCACCATCTCCGCGATCCACTTCTGCTCCTCGCGCTTGCTCATCCATGCCGGCATGAGCACGACGACCTTGTCGCCCTCGCGATAGGCGGACACGGTGCGGCGCCGACGCGCACTGCGCCTGACCTCGACCGTCCCGTCCGCCTCCATGGCGACTCAGGCTACGGGTTCGCCCAGGCCAACAAGCGCTCTTCGGGCCAGGTGTTGACTATTCGATCGCTCTCGATGCCCGCCGCCTCCGCGCGGGCGCAGCCGTGGGCGAGCAGGTCGAGCTGTCCCGGAGCGTGGGCGTCGGAGTCGATCGAGAAGAGGCAACCGATGTCGCGCGCCAGCTCGATCAGGTCAGTGGGAGGGTCCCGGCGCTCGGGTCGGGAGTTGATCTCGACGGCCACGTCGTTGGCGGCGCACGCCTCGAAGACGGCCCGTGCGTCGAACTGGCTCGGGCCGCGGGTGCCACGGCTCCCGGTGACCAGACGACCGGTGCAGTGGCCGAGCACGTTCATCCGGGGGTGGGCCGTGGCGGCCACCATCCTGCGCGTCATCGCCGCGGGCTCCATGCCCAGCTTGGAGTGGACGCTGGCGACACGGACGTCCAGGCGGGCTAGCATCTCGTCGCTCTGGTCGAGCGAGCCGTCGTCGAGGATGTCGACCTCGATCCCCTTCAGGAGGGTGAAGCCGCTGCCCGTGAGGTGGCTGTTCACTGCGTCCACGACCTCCAGCTGGCGAGCCAGGCGCTCGGCGGAGAGGCCGCGAGCCACCTTGAGCCGGGGCGAGTGGTCGGTCAGCACGAGGTACTCGAGGCCCAGCTCGATCGCCGTGAAGGCCATTTCCTCGATCGGCGAGCCGCCGTCGGACCAGTCCGAGTGGGAGTGCAGGTCGCCCCGCAGGGCAGCACGGACGGCCTCGCCGCCGGTGACGCCGCGGTCCCCGTGCTCGCGCTCTGCCCGGGCCAGACGCTGCGGCACCACCCCGGCGAGCGCCTCGGTGATGACCGAGGCCGTGCTCGAGCCGATCCCGGGCAACGAGGTGAGTGTCCCGGCGTCGGCGTGAGCGCGCAGCTCCTCGTCCGCAAGGGGAAGGATCGTGGCGACGGCGGCGCGGTAGGCCTTGACCTTGTAGGTGTCCTCGCGGGCCCGTTCCAGGAGGAACGCGATGCGCCTCAGGGCCGCGACCGGGCCCTCGTCGTACGCCGTGTCAACCACCAGTGCTCCTCCACAGGTCCGCTACAGGAGTCGTCGCAGGTCAGGGCGTCGCGCCCGTGACGTGCCGGGCGTGTCCTGCACACGCCGCTCCCCAGTTCGTACGCCGTTCTCCACCGTAGTGCCCCCGCGATCAACAGGGTTGTCCCCAGTGTTTTCCACAGGTTGTGGGTTCTATTCACGCTCAGTGGTTGACCGAGCCCCGATCCCCCTCATACCGTGTGCGCAGATGAGGCCCCCGGCCATCATCCACGGGCGTTCGCAAGGGGAAGGCTGGCGGCCGTGGACGGCAGGGGGCCTCTTCATGTCCAGCCGGCCTCTGGGCCGTTCTCCTGCTCGCTCTTCAGCGGGCTCCTCAGCGCCCCTCGAAGCGCGGCGCCCGCTTCTCCCGGGCCGCACGAATCCCTTCCTGCAGGTCGTCGGTGGCCAAGGTGATCGGCTGGGCCATCGCCTCCCACTGCACCGCGCGCTCCAGCGAGGCGGGGCCGCCGTCGCGCAGCGCCAGGTTCGTGAGCCTGGTGGCGATCGGAGCGTGGCCAGCGATCTCGGCGGCCGTGGCCAGCACGTCGGTCAGGAAGGTCTCGCGCGGGAGCACCCGTGAGACCAGCCCCAGGCCCACGGCCTCGTCGCCCTGCACGAGGCGTCCGGTGAGGAACAGGTCGCGGGCCGCGGCGGCCCCGACCACGTCGGTGAGCAGGAAAGTCCCCGCCATCCCGGGGTGCAGGCCCAGACGGGTGAACGGCACCCCCATCTTGGCTCCCTGGGCGGCGAAGCGGAGGTCGCAGGCCAGCGCCATGCACAGGCCCGCCCCGATGGCAGGCCCGTTGACGGCCGCGATGGTCGGCACCTCGAGGCGGCGGATCGAGAGCCAGGCACGGTAGAACGGCAGCATGCGCTCCCGCAGCGCGTCGACGCTCGCGTCGGGCTCGCTGGCCAGCCAGTCGAGCTGGCCGCCCGAGGTGAAGGCACTGCCCTCTCCGGTCACGACCACGACCCGCAGCGACCGGTCGGCGGCAAGGTGGTCGACCGCTCGCACCCACGAGTCGGTCATCTCGTCGGACATCGCGTTGCGCTGCTCGGGGTTGTCCAGCGTGAGGAGGGCGACGCCCTCGCTGGGACGTTCGAGACGCAGATGGGTCAGTTCTGGGGTCACGTCAGTCATGCACGGCAGCGTACGCACGCCTGAGGCCATCCGCGGCGCGCCGGTGTGCCGTGCTTGCGTGAGCGTGAGCGTGTCGTAGTGTTTCCAAGGTCCAAGGGCATCAGCCCGGACTCCGGCGGGCTTCCCCCGAATCCCCGTCGCGACGACCGAGAACCACAACAAGCAAGGAGGCCGTCATGGCGGAGACCTGGAGCGGCGAGTTCTACTGCGTCAAGTGCAAGGAGAAGCGCGAGGCGTCGGGCGAGGTCAAGGTCAACGAGAAGGGCACCCGGATGGCGAAGGCCGTCTGCCCGACCTGTGGGACCAACCTCAACCGCATCCTCGGCAAGGCGTGACACACGCCCCCTAGCGGTTTCGGACGGCGTCGCCCCTGTGGGGCGGCGCCGTCCTGCATTTCAGCCCTGCGCTGTCAGCCCTGTGGAGGACCACCTCTGGCGGCCCCGGCGCGCTGCCAAGGTGGAGCCATGGCGTCCCCCACTCCCCTCCTCCGACTGCGACGTGGCGTCCCGGTGCTCCCGCGTGGCGACGGACTCGTCCTCGTCGGCACCGACCCGGAGCACCACGTCGTCCTGCCCGACACAGCTTCGGTGGCGCGGCTGCTGGCGCAGCTGCGCCTCGGCCTCCCCTCCGCGACCTCGCGCCAGACTCCCGACGATCCGACCGCCACCGTCCTGGCTGCACTGCGCCGGGCGGGGCTCGTGGTCGAGGTCGACGAGCAGGCGCTCCTCAGCGACGCGCGCGCCGCCACCCGGGTGTCCGTGCAGGCGCCCGACCCGTGGCTGCCCGCCGTCCAGGAGTGCGTGCGGCTCGCCGGTCTGGCGCTGGCCACAGGTCAGGGTGACGTGACGTGGGTGGTCTCCGCCGGCCCGCCCGACTGGGAGGTGCACGACGCCTTGCTGGCAGGCGAGGACCCCCGTGCTCTTCACCGCCGTGCACCCCTCGCGCATCTGCCTGGGGCCGTTCGTGCTGCCCGGCACCACCGCGTGCCTGCGGTGCCTGGCGGCGCAGAGTGGTGGCGTACGACCGCCACGCAGCGCGAGCAGTGAGCCCGCGGGGTTGCCCGAGGACCTCTCCCCCCTCCTGCTGCGTCAGGCCCTGCTGCAGGCCGTCACCGACCTGACGGCCTGGGCCGAGGGGCGCCAGCCCGTCGCCTGGTCGGCGACGACCTGGCTGGACGGGACGTCCGCACCCGTACGGCGGGTCTGGCCGCCCCACCCGCACTGCGGGTGCCGGTGGGACCAGTCCATGACGGGTTGAGCCCCAGGGTGAGCCCGTGCCGGGCAGTGGGAGTCACCACCAGTCGCTGTCGAGCTTGCCCTCCATGGAGCGGAGGTGCTTCCGCGTGCAGGCGACGCAGTGGCGCACCGTACGTCCTCGCTCCACCGACGTGGTCCACGCCATCGCTTCCTCCTCGGAGGAGGCGACGGCGCCACAGAGGTCACAGGTCGGCATGGCACCACGGTAGGCGGATAGCTCCGGACGCGCCTCGAGCCGGACCCGTCGGGGCCCGGCTCGAGGGTGCACCAGCGATCAGCGAGTGCGGTCAACCTGCTCGTCCGCGAGCAGGGTCACAGTGCCCGTGCGATGGCGAGACGCGCCCGGAGTGCAGCCTTCTCGGCCTGCCGGCTCAGGCGACGGGCGCGGCCCATCTGGTGGCCGCGTCTCAACTCCTGCGCCTCTCCCAGGCGCGCGGACATCCGTGCGCGTGCGAGCTCTTCAGACATCATGTCCATGTCAGTGCTTCCGTTCTGTTCACGTGTGGTCGTCCCGGTCGGGACGGGGGAATTCATGGGCTCAGGCCGCCGCGTCGGCGTCCGGGTTCTTGCGAGGACGTCCCCGCGGGCGCTTGCGGGGGATCACCGTTCCTTGGAGGAACAGCTCTCCACCCCAGACACCCCATGGCTCACGCCGCTCGAGCGCTCCTTCGAGACACTGACGGCGTACCGGGCACGTCTGGCACAGGCTCTTCGCCTGCTCCACCTCGTGGGGAGACTCGGCGAACCACAGCTCCGAGTCGTGGGTGAGGCAGGGCGAGGTCCCCGCGTCGGAGTCGGGGAGGACGGCCGGTGCCTGGAATGACGGTTTCGACTCGAGAATGGTGGCGGTCACTCGTGGTCACCTCCTTCACTGCTGATCTGATCGCTGGTGATGGTCTGGGCGGGAAATGCGAAAGGCCGCGGATTCCCTGATGGGATTCCGCGGCCCGGAGGTGCCGTCCTGTGTCTCTCAACAGGGCGGTGGACTCCAGGCAACGGGTCCCGGGTGGGCAGCAATGGCTGCCGGCTTGGCCGTGGGGGCGACGGCAAGGGCCGACGTCGTCACGACAACGGCGTGGGCACCCGTGAGGGCGGCCACGGCCACGGAGCCAGCACGACGGTTGGCGCGCTCGGCACGGAGACGGACTCCACCACCGAAGCCGTCGACGGCGCGCCACGCCGGAGCGATGGCGGCACCCGGCACGAGGGCGCGCTGGCACGGCTGCTGGGCCGCGTTCATCGGGTTGAAGTTCTTCACGGGTTCCACCTCCTCAGGTGCGTAGGGCGCCGACGGTGTCAGGGTCGAGTGCGCGCTGGACGAAAGTACGAGGACGAACTTAGTGCGGGGTTCGCTGAGGGCGCAAACCATTTATTGAGTGTCTTCTTCGGAATCTCGAAAAGGCCGCGAAGAAGGTCTTTGCGTCAACTATCGGCGAGTAGCGAGAGCAGTTCCTCGCCGTACTGGTCCACCTTCTTCGGACCCACTCCGGAGATCTTCAGGAGTGCGGCGTCCGACTGCGGCTTGTGCTCGGCGATGAGCTGCAACGTCGTGTCACTGAAGACCACGTACGGCGGCACCTCGTCGTCCGCGGCCCGGGCCTTGCGCCAGGCTCGCAGCTCCTCGAAGAGCTCCTCGTCGTAGGTGGCGGGGCAGAGCTCGCACCGCAGGAGCTTCTTCTCGGCCGGCGTGGTCAACGGACGGTTGCAGATCCGGCAGTGCCGCCCCTTGGCCGGGCCCTTGCGGCGAGGCGTGCGGGTGCCTGCACCTGCTGACTCGTCCCCCTCCCCCACGACGGAGTCGAGGAACCGTGAGCGGTGACGGTTGCCCTTGCCGCCGGGGTTGCGGGAGTAGGCCCAGCTCAGGGAGAGGTGCTCGCGGGCACGGGTCAGGCCCACGTAGAAGAGCCTCCGCTCCTCCTCCACCTCGGCCGGCGTCTTCGCGTAGATGATCGGCATGGTGCCTTCGACGAGGCCGACGAGGAAGACCGCATCCCACTCCAGGCCCTTGGCCGTGTGCAGCGTGGCGAGCGTGACGCCCTCGGCGACCGGGGCGTGCTGCTCGGCGGCGCGCCGGTCCAGCTCGTCGACGAAGGCCCCGAGGTCGTGCCCGGACTCGGCCGCGAACGCGACCGCCTGGTCGACGAGGGCCTGCCACGACTCCCACTGGTCACGCGTCTGGCCCCGCGAGGTCGGCGGAGTGCCCGTCCACCCGAGGCCCGACAGGGTCGCTCGCACGGTGTCGAGCATGCTGCCGTCGGCCTCGCCCGAGCGCGCTGCCCCGCGCAGCAGGGTGACGGCCTTGCGGACCTCCGGACGCTCGAAGAACCGGGCGGCGCCGCGTACGACGTAGGGGACGCCCTTGTCGGCGAAGGCGTCCTCGAAGTTCTCGGTCTGGGCGTTGATGCGGGTGAGCACCGCGATCTCACGGGCGGGAAGGCCGCCGGCGATCAGCTGGGCGATCCGCGCGGCGACGGCGGCGGCCTCGGCGACCTCGTCGCTGTGACCGGTCGCGGCGATCGGCGGGCCGGCAGGGCGCTGGGCCCGCAGTTCGACCCCCTGGCTCACGGTGCCCGCGAGGGCGGCGTTCGCTGCCTCGACGATCTGCGGGGTCGAACGGTAGTTGCGCACCAGTTCGACCGACGTCGCCTGGGGGTAGCGCTCGGTGAACGTGCGGAGGTAGGAGGCGTCCGCGCCGGCGAAGGAGTAGATGGTCTGGGCCGGGTCGCCGACGACGCAGATCTCGTCGCGACCGCCGAGCCACAGGTCCAGCAGCGCCGACTGGAGGGGCGAGACGTCCTGGAACTCGTCGACCACGAACCACTTGTACTGCCGGCGGACCTGGGCGGAGACCCTCTCGTCGTCGGCCAGCATGCCGGCGGTCCACAGCAGCACATCCTCCATGTCCATGCGGCCGACGTTGCGCTTGACCTCCTCGTAGGCCTCGTAGACGTGACCCACCGTCGTCGGGTCGACGTCGCCGACCTGGCGTCCGCGCCGGATCGCGGCCACCGCGTAGCCGTCGGGAGAGACGTTGGAGACCTTGGCCCACTCGATCTCGGAGGCGATGTCACGCAGGAGGGCCTTGTCGGGGGCGAGTCGCTGCCGCCGAGCGGCCGTGGCGAGCATCCCGAGCTTCGACGCCGTGAGCTCGGGCAGCTCGCGTCCGTGGACACGGGGCCAGAAGTACCGCAGCTGGCGCAGGGCGGCCGAGTGGAACGTACGCGCCTGCACCCCGCCGGCGCCGAGGGTGCGCAACCGCGAGCGCATCTCGCCCGCCGCACGGGTGGTGAAGGTGACGGCCAGGACCTCGCTCGGCGCGTAGACACCGCTCGCCACGCCGTGGGCGATCCGGTGCGTGATCGCCCGGGTCTTGCCACTGCCCGCCCCGGCGAGCACCCGCACGGGACCGCGCAGGGCCTCGGCCACCCGTCGTTGTTCGGGGTCGAGGGCGACCAACAGGTCGTCGGGGGTCACTGGTGTCACTGCTCCTGCGGGTCTCGTGCTGACGGGTCGAGCCTAGACGTCACCGGGGACAGTCACGCGGGGGCATGTGGAGGAGCACCATGACCGCACCATGACCCTGGGGCTCTGAGGTTTCCTGGGTCAGGGGCCCCGTCAGGGCCGCGTGGCGTCAGGGAATCGGGGACACGCCCGTACTGTTCCACCAGACGGAGCGGGGCAGCCGATCGTGGGCCTCGCTCGCCAGCCCGTCCCTGCAGAGGAGTTCACGTGAGCACCGAGGCCAAGTTCACCATGTACAGCACCCCGTGGTGCGGCTACTGCCACCGCCTGAAGAGCCAGCTCGACCGCGAGGGCATCGAGTTCGACATGGTCGACATCGAGCAGGTCCCCGAGGCGGCGAAGCTCGTCGAGGAGGCCAACGGCGGCAACCAGACGGTCCCGACGCTCGTCTACTCCGACGGCACGGCCCAGACGAACCCGAGCCTGGCGCAGGTCAAGCAGAAGCTGGCTTCGCTCGTCTGAGCCCGACGCTGGTGAGCCACGCGACCGCCATCACCACGGCGGCCGTGACGGCTCCTGCCAGGCCGCCGATCACGGCGACGTCGCACTCGTCGGCCTCAGACGGACCGGAGCATTCTGCCTGCTCGTACCAGACCATGCCGAGCCAGAAGCCTAGGGTCACGAGGGCGAGGGTCGCCACCACCCACGCCAGTCCGCGCGCGGCCGGGGTGAGCTGGCGGCGGTCTCCGCTGCGTACGACGAACCGCTCGGTGAGCAGCGCCCACATCAGCAGCACCAGGCCGGTCGTGAGCCACACGTACTCGAAGTCACCGGAGACATAGACGAACCGGAAGCTCACCAGGGAGTAGCCGACGGCCATCACCAGGAGGGCTGCGGCGACGACCAGGGCCACGCCTCGGCGCGCCAGCGGCGACGGCCACGCGAGCGCCACGGCGGCGGTGAGCAACGCGAGCGCCACCCACGCGTACGTGTTCGTCGTCGGCTGCACCATCTCGCCGTCGAGGTGGACGAAGCCTCCCCACCCCAGGGCAACGAGAGCGGCGACGGCCAGCGTCACCGCCAGTCCCGTGCGTCGTCGCTCGTCCATCCGGGGCTCCCTCGTTCGACCCACGCCCTGCGCGCGGTGAGCACCGTACTGGCGATCAGCGGCTCACCGGGGGCGAATGTCCCCGCCCGGCAGCGGCCCGCCGTAGAAGTCGGTCAGCAACGACGCCGAGATGGAGACGCTGCGCGGCACCGTGACGCTGCCGTCCTCGAGCCCGGCCCGCAGGTCGGCGCGGGTGAACCATCGGGCGTCCTCGATCTCCGCCCCGTCGACGTGGATCTCCCGTGAGGTCGCGCGCCCGGTGAAGGCCACCATCAGGCTCGCCGGCAGTGGCCACGGCTGGGACCCGAAGTAGGTCACGTCGCCGACGCGTACGCCCGTCTCCTCGTAGGTCTCGCGGCGCACCGCGTCCTCGAGCGTCTCTCCCGGCTCGCAGAAGCCTGCGAGCGAGGACCACTGCGTCGAGGGCCAGCTCGCCTGCCGGCCGAGCAGCACGGCCTCGTCGTCACCACCTGGCTCGCCTGTGGTGATCGTCATGATGACCGCCGGGTCGGTGCGCGGGAACTGGGAGCGTCCACACCGGGCGCACCGCAGCTCGTGACCGGCGGCCCGCGGCAGCAGGTCTCCCCCGCACCGAGGGCAGAAGCGGTGGGAACGGCGCCACTCGGCGAGGCCGACGGCGTGGAAGAGCCACGGCGCCTCCTCCGAGGCCTCCTCGTCCCCCACGGCCAGCAGCCCGAAGAGACCGCGCAGGCCGATCCAGTCGTCGGTGCCCCCGGCGACGTCGGCACGGTCGGCCAGCACGGCGAAGCGCGTACGCCCGTCCCGCTGGCCCAGCAGGATGCGTTCGCCGTGCGGGGCCAGGGCCTGCGCCTGGGCCGACGAGAGCCACGGCACGCTCCCCCCGGAAGCGTCGACCCGTCCGCCCGAGACCACCAGGACCCGCGTCGACGCGTCGGCCCACCGCGCGTCGAGCCAGGCCGCATCGGTGCGGTGCAGCGCCTCACGGTTGTGGGCCCGCACGGAGAGGGCGAGGTGAGGAAGGGACGAGTGGTTGTCACGGCTCACAGTCCGAGGCTACCCACGCCCTCCGTCCCCTGCGAAGGGCCAGAGGCGGCGGTAGGTTCATCCGTCATGAGCACGCACATCGGAGCCTCGCCCGGCCAGGTCGCCCCCACCGTCCTCTTTCCCGGTGACCCGTTGCGTGCCAAGTGGATCGCCGAGACGTTCCTCGACGACGCCACGTGCTACTCCGAGGTCCGGGGGATGTACGGCTACACCGGCACGTGGAACGGCACGCCCGTCTCGGTCCAGGGCTCCGGCATGGGACAGCCGTCGATGGCGATCTACGCCAACGAGCTCTTCAAGGACTACGACGTCGCCTCGATCATCCGGGTCGGCTCCTGCGGCGCGCTCACCGAGAAGGTCGCGATCCGCGACGTCGTGATCGCGTCGGGAGCGTGCACCGACTCGGCGAAGAACACGCACCGCTTCGGTGGCTACGACTACGCACCGGTCGCCGACTTCGGGCTGCTGCGGGCCGCGTACGACGCCGCGAGCGAGATGCCCGAGGTCACCACCCACGTCGGGCTGATCTTCTCCAGCGACTCGTTCTACTCGCCGCGTCCCGAGCTGATGAAGGCCCAGGTCGACCACGGCGTGCTCGCGGTGGAGATGGAGGCGAGCGCTCTCTACACGCTCGCGGCGCAGTACGGCCGGCGCGCCCTGGCGATCTGCACGGTCTCCGACCACATCGTGACCGGCGAGGAGACCACGTCGCAGGAGCGGGAGCAGACCTTCGCAGCGATGATCGAGATCGCGCTGCGAGCCGCCCTGACTGCTGCCTGAGCTCAGCCCACCGGGCGCAGGTAGCGTGCGGCTCGTGACTCGTCGAGGCAGCACCCACTCCGCAGGCCTGCGGGTCGCCGCTGTCACGACGGCGCTGGCGTGGGCGGCACTGGCCTGCTTCGCCGTCGCCGCGGCCGTGCCGGCGGACGGCACGATGCGCTCCCCCGCCGCGTGGGCCTGGGTCGTCGGGACCGTGGTGGTGGGCCTGCAGGGGGCGGCGCTGCTCCGTCGCACCTCAGCCCCACGCAGCGTGCTGCTGGCAACCTCCGCCGGCATGGTCATCTTCGCCGCGGTCGGCCTGGGTGACCAGCTGACCGCGGCCCAGCTCGCGGTGCTGGTGGCTACCTACTCCTTCGGCCTGACGGAACCCTTCGGTCGGGCCTGGCCCGTGCTCGGACTGGCCGTGCTCCTCATCGGCGCGGGCTCGGCGCTCAGCGCCCACGACGCTGGCGAGACCGTCGGGGTCGCGGTGGGCCTGGGGCTCGGCCAGGGCGTGGGGACCGTGGCCATGCCATGGCTCGTGGCCGTCGTGGTGGCCGCCCGTCGGGAGATCGCGCAGGCCCGAGCCGGTCGCAGCGCTGCGCTCGCCCGGGAGCAGGACGCCCTGCTGCAGGCCGCGATCGCCCGCGAACGGGCCGCGATGGCCCGAGAGCTGCACGACATCGCCGCGCACCACCTCTCCGGCATCGCGGTGATGACCGCTGCCATCGGCACCCAGATCGACGCCGACCCCGCCGCGGCCAAGGCCGGCGTCGCGCAGGTGCGCCAGCAGAGCCGCGCCGTGCTGCGGGACCTGCGCAGCCTCGTCGGCCTGCTGCGTGACGACACGGAGACGGGGGCGGCGACGACAGCGCAGGTACGCCCGGAGTCCCTCGCCGGCCTCCCCGCGCTCGTCGAGGAGGTACGGGCGCCGGGGCGCGACGTCGTCCTCACCGTGCTCGATCACCCAGGGCCGCCGCCCGCCGGGGTGGGCCCGTTGGCCCAGCTCGCGGCGTACCGGATGGTCCAGGAGTCCCTCGCCAACGCCGCCCGGCACGCTCCAGGCGCGGCCACCGAGGTGACCCTCGACCAGCGAGGCAGGGACACCGTCACGGTGACCGTGCGCAACGCCGCGCCGCCCACCGCCGCCATGCCGGAGACGACGTCGCGCGCCGGCTTCGGGATCGTCGGCATGCGCGAGCGGGCCGAGCTCACCGGTGCCACCCTGGAGTGCGGCCCGACCCCTGAGGGTGGGTGGCAGGTACGGCTGGAGATGCCACGGGAGCAGGGCGTCGACCTGGGCGTCGACTCGGGCGTCGACCTGGCTTCCGACCCGGGCAAGGAGCACGCATGATCAGGGTCGTCGTGGCCGACGACCAGGCGCTCGTCCGCGCCGGCCTGACCACTCTCATCAACGCCGAGCCCGACCTCCAGGTGGTCGCGGTCGCCAGCGACGGACGCGAGGCGGTGGAGGCTGCCCGACGGCTGCGGCCCGACGTCGTCTGCATGGACGTCCGGATGCCCGGCCAGGACGGCATCAGCGCCACCCGCGAGCTGTGCGGTGCCGGCGTCGCCGACCCCGTGCCCGTCCTGGTGCTCACCACCTTCGACGTCGACGAGCACCTCTTCGGAGCCCTGGAGGCGGGCGCCTCGGGCTTCCTGCTCAAGGACGCCGAGCCGGACGTGCTCGTCGCCGCCGTGCGTACGGTCGCGCGTGGCAACGGCACCCTCGACGACAGCCTCACCAAACGCGTGCTGCGGGAGGTGGTGACGCGACGCCAGATCGTGCCGGTGACGGCCGGGCGGGCCACCGAGCTGCTGACCGCCCGCGAGCTCGACATCCTGCTCCTGCTCGCCCAGGGGCTCTCCAACGACGAGATCGCCGCCGAGCTCGTCCTCGAGACCTCGACGGTGAAGTCGCACCTCGCCCGGATGATGCCCAAGCTCGGGGTGCGCTCCCGCCTCCAGGCGGCGGTGTGGGCCTACCAGAACAAGGTCGTCGCGGTCCCCGACTGAGGGCGCCCACGACCACTCGCGGCACCGGTTGCATCGAAGGATGCAACTCGGCGATCTCCCTCCTGAGCGGCTCGTGGCCGGGGCAGGCGATCCGTAGCGTCGTGGTTGTCCTGACCTGCCTCCCGAGGAGCCCCGATGTCCGCCCCCGCGACCCACCGCACCCCGCCTCCGCCCCCCTCCCAGCCGACGCCCACCCGCTCGGGTGCGGCGCTCACCCTGCTCGACGTCCGCAAGGAGTACGCCGGCCCGGCGGCGCCCGTCCACGCCCTGCGCGGCGTCTCGCTCTCCTTGGCTCCCGGCTCGTTCACCGCCGTGATGGGCCCGTCCGGATCGGGCAAGTCGACGCTGCTGCACTGCGCTGCCGGGCTCGACGTCCCGACCAGCGGGCAGGTGCACGTGGGTGGACACGACATCAGCCGACTCACCCCCGACCGTCTCGCCCGCTTCCGGCGTGACCACGTCGGCTTCGTCTTCCAGGCCTACAACCTCGTGCCGCACCTCAGCGTCGCCGACAACGTGGCCCTCCCGGTGATCCTCGCCGGGCGCGAGCCCGACCTGGCGTGGATGGCGCACCTCCTCGGCTCCGTGGGTCTCTCCGGCATGGAGGGGCGTCGCCCGGGCGACCTCTCGGGCGGTCAGGCGCAACGTGTGGCGATCGCCCGCGCGCTCTTCTCCCGCCCCACCCTCGTCTTCGCCGACGAACCGACCGGTGCCCTCGACGTACGCACGGGGACAGAGGTCCTGGGAGTCCTGCGCGACACCGCCGCGCAGCTCGGGCAGACCTTGGTCGTGGTGACCCACGACGCGACGGTGGCGGCCGCTGCCGAGCAGGTGCTGCTGCTGGCCGACGGCCAGGTCGTCGACCGCATCGACGCGCCCACCGCGCAGCTCGTCGCGGACCGGATGCTGGGACTCGAGCGATGAGCACGCTCGGACGCATCACTCGCTCCGGTGCACTCGCCCACGCCCCCAGCCTCGTGGCGCCCTTCGTGGTGGTTGCCCTGGCCGCTGCGCTGGTCTCGGTGACCGGTGTGCTGGTGGAGTCGGGCCTGCGCTCGGACGACGGGGGCATGGTGGTGGCCGTCGCGTCGTCGTTCGCCGGCACGGCACTGGTCCTGGTGATCTTCGTGGTGACGGCGACCGTCCAGCTCGCCCTGCGCCAGCGTCACCGCGACCTCGCGCTGATGCGCGCCGTCGGGGCCACGGCCGCCCAGATGCGCGCTTTGGTGGCCCGCGAGGTGACGCTCGTGACGGTCACCGCAGCCCCGCTGGGCGCGCTCGCTGGGCTGTACGCTGCCCCGCTGCTCACCCCGTCACTGGTCGCGGCGGGCGTGGCTGACCCCGGGTTGACGCTTCACTTCTCCCCTGCTCCTGTGGTGGCAGCGGTCCTGGTCCTGCTCCCGGTCACGCTGCTGGCGGCGCGCCTCGCGACGCGTGCCACGCTCCGTCAGGCACCGACGACTGCGGTCGCGCAGAGCCTGGTGGAACCCCTCGACATCGGCCGCACCCGGAAGCTCTCGGCCGCGGTGGTCGCCGGGCTCGGACTGGTGACCGCGTTCAGCCCGGTGGTCGTCCCGGGAACGTTGGGTGCCGCCACCTCCGCGGTCTCGGCCTTCCTGCTCATCGGCGCCGTCGCGCTCGCCGGGCCGGCCCTGGTGGCCTGGGTGCTCGAGCGGACCGGGACCGCCCACGGCACACCGGCCGTGCGACTGGCCCTGGCCAACACCCGCGGCTTCTCGCGTCGTCTCACCACCGTCGTCGTGCCGCTCGCACTGGCGCTGGGGGTCGGCACGGTCCAGGCCTCGACCGACGACGCCTTGGCGAAGGCCGCGGGTGCGCAGCTGCGCGCGGGCCTGGCAGCCGACCTGGTGGTCACCGGCGCGGACGTGGGAGACCAGGTCGCGGAGCTCTCCTCCCTGGCCGGAGTCGACGACGTGGTGGCGCTCTCCCGCGTGCCGGCGAAGGTGCGTACCGACGACGAGAGCCAGTGGCTCGGTGCGCTCGGGTGGGAGCCCGTCGCGATGCTCGCCCTGCCCCCCGAGGGGACGCGCGGGATGCTCGACCCGAGCGTGGTGGAGGGCGACCTGGCCGCGCTGGCCGAGCCCGGCACGATCGCGATCAGCCGGGACGCCCAGTTCGACACCGGCAAGGGCATCGGCGAGGAGATCGCGGTTGACTGGGGCACCGGCACGCCGGTCGGGGCGAAGGTCGTCGCCATCCACGAGCGCGGTCTGGGGTTCGGCGACTACCTGGTGGCCCAGGACAGCGCCGCCGCACACGGCGTCGACGTACGCCCCGACACACTCCTGCTCGGCACCGACGACGCCACAGCGGTGCGTGACCACCTCGCGGGCCCGGGTTTCGCTGGTCTGGATCTGGTCGTGCAGGACGAGGCCGGCCACGTGCAGCAGATGACCATCGCTGCCGAGGGCGCCACCCGACTCTCATCGGTGCTGCTGCTGGCGCTGCTGCTCTTCGTGGGCGTCGCTGCTGCCAATGCGCTCGTCCTCAGCACTGCCGGACGGGCCGGCGAGCTCCTCCTGCTGCGCCGCACCGGTGCCACCCGCCGACAGCTCCTCGCGATGGCCGGGGTGGAGTCCCTGGTGACGGGAGGGGTCGCCTGGCTGGTGGGCACGGCCACGGTCGTGCCGGCCGCCGTGGGCGTCACCAGCGGCCTGCTCGGGTGGGCGGCGCCGGCCGTGGCGTGGACGACGTACGGCTGGTTGAGCCTCACGGTCCTGCTCATTCCGCTGCTCACCGTGGTCCCGGTGGTGGCGCGAGGGCTGCTGGCGCACCGCGTGCCGGTGCTCGGCGCGGCCGGCCGCTTGTCCTGACGGGCGGGGCGGCGCAGGCTGTGTGCATGACCGACCACCAGCACGACCACGGGGACCACGGGGACCACAGCGCGGGCGACGGCGACTCCCCCGACTACTTCGAGGCGCCCGGGTGGGAGGAGCGTTACTCCGGCGAGGAGAAGATCTGGAGCGGTGAGCCGAACCCCACCCTGGTCGCGGAGGTCACCTCCCTGACCCCGGGCACCGCGCTCGACGTGGGCTGCGGCGAGGGCGGCGACGTCATCTGGCTGGCCCAGCACGGCTGGCAGGTCACGGGAGCGGACTTCTCCGCCAACGGCCTGGCCCGTGCCGCCCGCCATGCCGAGGAGGCCGGCGTCGCCGACCGGACCGACTGGTGGCAGGTCGACGCGCGGGAGTTCGACTCCGGCGGGCGTCAGTGGGACCTGGTCACCACGCACTTCCTGCACCCGCCGGAGGGCGGCATGGTCGAGGTCGTACGCCGTCTCGTCGACGCGGTCGCCCCGGGCGGGCACCTGCTGGTGGTCGGGCACGCCCCGTCGGAGAGCTTCAGCCAGCTGAGCGGGCCCCAGCACCTGGCGATGTTCGTGGCGGCCGACCTGCTGCCCGTCCTGCCGGACCACTTCGAGGTGTTCGTCGTCGACCAGCGGCCCCGGACCGTGGTCCGCGACGGGGTGACGATGGAGATCGAGGACTCGACGCTGCTGGCCCGTCGCGTCGGCATGTGAGGCAGGCTCAGTCCACCTGCGGCGGGGGCGTCTTGCCGGCCTCGGCGTAGGAGCGTACGACCGAAGCACTCAGCGGGAAGTCGATGCTCAGCTCCCGGAAGACCAGCGCCGACGCCGTGGCCGCAGCCTCGCGCGCCGCCGCGACCACTGCCTCGGCCCGGTGCGCCGGGGCGTGGATGACGACCTCGTCGTGCAGGAAGAAGACGAGGTGCGGCCGTGCCTGCAACGGACCCTCGGCGCCGAGGTGCCAGAGCCGGTTGCGCAGGTCGGCGATCCAGCACAGCGCCCACTCGGCGCCGGTGCCCTGGACGACGAAGTTGCGGGTGAAGCGGCCGTACGCCCGGCGTCGGCTCGCTTCACGCTCGGGATCGGCCTCCTCGACGGAGCCCCACGCCTCGTCGACGCTGGGCGAGCCGCGGCCGAGGAGCGTACGCACGGTGCCCCCTCGCTCGCCCTCGTGGGCCGCGCGCTCGAGCAGGGCGAACGCCTGGGGGTAGCGCCGGGTCAGCTCGGCGACCATCCGGCCGCTCTCGCCGCTGGTGGCGCCGTACATGGCTCCCAGCAACCCCAGCTTGGCGTCGTTGCGGGTCGCCACGGCGCCGTCGTCGACCATGCCCTGGTAGAGGTCGGCACCCCGCGCGGCGTGGGCGAGTGCCCGGTCACCACTCATGCCGGCCAGCACCCGCGGCTCCAGCTGGGAGACGTCGGTGACCACGAGGACCCAGCCCTCGTCCGCGATCGCCGCCGGGCGGACGATCGCCGGGAAGGAGAGTGCGCCACCCCCGTTCGACGACCAGCGCCCGGTCACCGAGCCCGCCGGCTGGTAGGTGGGGCGGAACCTGCCTCCCTGCGTCCACTCGTCGCTCCACGTCCACCCGTTGGTCTGGAAGAGGTGGGCGCGCTGCCGGAACTGCAGCAACGGCTCGATCGCGGGGTGGCGCAGCGCCCGCAGGGTGTGGGCGCGGGTGTCGGGGACCTCGAGGCCGGCGCGGCGCAGCGCGGTCAGCAGCTCGGTGTTGGAGTCCGGGTTGAGCGTCGGGGTGGAGAGGGCGGCACGCACCTGGTCGGCCAGCTCCTCCAGCTTCTGCGGGCGCGCGCCGTGGCGGGGGCGTGGGCCGAGGAGCTCGGCGAGCAGGGCCTCGTGCACGTCGCGGCGCCACGGCATCCCGGCGTACGTCAGCTCAGCGGCCACCAGTGCGCCGGCGGACTCGGCGGCGACCAGGAGGCCCAGCCGCGCCGCCTCCAGCGACTCCGCCACGGTCCGCACCTGACGGGCGTCCTCCAGGTCGGCACGCAGGTGCTCGGAGAGGTCGTCGGCGGCGAAGAGGCCGACCTCCGAGGCCACGCTCGGGCCGAGCCGGTCCCAGCGCTCGGACTGCTCCCCCGCCAGCAGGCGCTGGTCAGCCGCCGGGGCGCGGCGCAGCAGGTGGTGGACGAGCCGGAGGTCGTGGCACCGCGCCACCCGGACGCCGGCCGCCAGGAGGTCGGGGTACCACCGTGCGGTGTCGTCCCACACCCAGCGCGGCGCCTGCTCCCGCTCACGCGCGTTGACGTACGCCGGCAGGTCACCCAGGCCGAGCTCGAGGCGGCTGTCGCCGTCGGTGACGAGCACGCGTCCGCCGGGAAGGCGTGAGAGCTGGACGCGGGGCACACGCACGATCCTCCCATCCCGCGAGACGCAGGTCGCAGCAACGCTGCAGACAAACGGCCACGGGTCTGTCCCCCGGGCGGCGATACTGCCCCCATGAAGAGCAAGCGCGCCATCGGCGAACTGCGGTGGAACGGCAAGGTGTGGCGGCGCTGGAACGGCCGCCGCTGGGCGAAGGCGCTCTACTCCCGCGACCCGCGTCGGCTCCTGCTCGCGACCCCGCTGGACCAGGACTCCCCCGTCGATGCAGCAGCGCGGGTGAACCTCCTCGCCCAAGCGGTCGAGATGGCGGTGGCAGACGGTGGCCGGGTCGCGTACGTCGGTCCGACGGGCACCGTGATCGGTCGACGCCAGTCGGTCTCCCACGTGATGCACGGCCTCCTCACCCTCCTGACCGGCGGGTTCTGGGGCGTCGTCTGGATCGCCATGTGCCTGGCCCGCACCGAGGAACGCTTCCGGCTGGAGGCGGACGACTGGGGTCACGTCTGGGCCTTCCCCGGCCGTTCCTTCCGCTGAACGCGCCGGCGGCTCAGGGGCGGCGGGGGTTCTTGCGCCAGATGGCCGCGTTGAGCACGGTGGCGAAGCTGGTCCAGGCGGCGTAGGGCGCCATGAGGGCACCAGCGCGCGTGGAAACCTTCCCGACGCTGCGCGTCAGGTCGATGCTGCTGGCTGCGAGCGCACCCGCGACGAGGATCGACGGCGCGACCTTCTTGGCGCCGAAGAACGACCAGCACCACCCGGCGTTGAGCGCCATGTTGACGAAGAACTTGCGGCGGAACGCAGCCGCCTCCTCCTCGCTCATCTCCTTCTGCGCGATGCCCGAGGCGAGGGCGCTCTGGGCGTAGAGCACCGTCCAGGCGATCGGGAAGACAACCGGCGGCGGCTGGATGGCAGGCTTCTTCAGCGTCCGGTACCACAGGCTGTTGGTCCCGGAGGCGGTGGCGACCGACCCCAGGACCGCTGCTCCGAGCGGCAGACCGACACTGCTGACAATCTCGCGAGGCTCCATGGAGCGACCCTACGAGGACGGAGCAAGGTCCTCGGCGTCGTCCGGACGGAGCATCGCCGCGAGCTCCTCGCGACCGGGCAGGTCGTCGAAGCGCACGGTGCGGCCGCTGCGTACGTAGTGGAACGCCGCAGACACCTGGTCGACGGGCACACCCTTCAGCTCGGCCCAGGCCACCCGGTAGAGCGCCAGCTGCGTGGGGTCGGCGGTCTCGTGGCGGTTGGTCTTCCAGTCGACGACGAGGAAGCGCGTCGGGTCGCCCGGCTCGGTGTAGACGGCGTCGATGCGACCCCGGACGACCGTGCCGTCCAACACGAGAGAGAAGGGCGCCTCCACGGCGTGGGGTGCACGGTCGGCGAAGTCGCCGGACTCGAACGCCTTCTGCAACGCCTCGAGGTCGGCGTCGTCGTCGATGTCGGCGTCGAAGCGGCCCGGCAGGTCGTCCGGCTCGAGCAGGCCCTGCTGCCCGAACCGGGCCTCGACCCACGCGTGGAACCGGGTGCCGAACCGCGCCGCTGGTGCGGGCGGGCGAGGCATGGGGCGCAGCAGGTCCAGCGCGAACGACTCGGGGTCCTCCCGCAGCCGCATCAGGGCCGTAGCGGAGAGCGACGACGGCACCGAGACCTCCACGGTCGTACGCCGCTTGGACCGCTCCTCGAGCAGGAGCCGCTCGATCTCGGCGTCCCACCGCTCCACGACTGCGGTGCCGGTCTCGCCCTCGGGCGACAGTACCTCGGCGAGGGCGGCGCGGTCGTCCGCGCGGGTCGGGTCGGCCTGACGCACCCGTCGCGCCGCCTCCTCACGCCGGATCCGTTGCTCACTGCGGTCGCGTGAGGGCCACTCGACCCGCTGGATCTCCTCCGAGGCGGGGTGCGGCTCCTCCTCGGCGGGCGCGTACCAGGGAGACAGGTCAGCACCCCACCGCTGCTCCATCTCGCGGACGGTCCTCAGGTAGGGCGAGGGCTTGAGGGGCTTCTGTCGCGAGCCCCAGACATGGCTGCTGACGACGAACTCGTGGCGGGCACGGGTGAAGGCGACGTATCCCAGCCGCAACTCCTCCATCTCGTGGTGAGCCTTGGCCTCCTCCTTCAGCGCAGCCAGCCCTTCGGCGGAGCGCTCCTCGAGCTGTGGCACGGAGGCCGCGTCGCCGCGCAGCCGCGACGGCAGCTCGTGGCACACGGTGGTCCACTGCGAGCGAGCGTTCTTGCTGGGGAAGCGCTCCTCGGCCACCCCGATCATGAAGACGACGTCGTACTCCAGCCCCTTGGAGCGGTGCACGGTCAGCAGCTTGACCGAGTCCGACTCGCTCGGCGGCGCCAGGTCGAGGCCGCCGCCTGCGTCGTCCTCGACAGCCAGCCAAGCGTTGAGGGCGGGCAGGGTGACCGTGCCGTCGACGGCCTGGAACTCCGCGACCGCCTTGACGAAGAGGTCGAGGTTCTCGCGGCGCGCCGCAGCAGCGGGAGAGGTGGAGGAAGCCAGCTCGATGTCGAGGCCGGTGACGTCGATGATCCTGCGCAGCAGGTCGAGCAGCGGCTCACCGACGTAGCTGCGCAGGTGCTCCAGCTCGCTGGCCAGCAGGGCGAACCTCTCCTTGGCCTCGGGCGAGTAGGGCAGGTCACCGGGCGACTCGAGCGCCTCGTTGAGGGAGGCCAGCTCGGTCGGGTCGGCACCGGCGACCGAGTCGGAGAGCTGCTCGGCCAGCGAGCGGACGTCACCGTCGATCCACTGCCCCTTGGCCAGCTCCATCGACCGCTTGCCCAGCAACGCCAGGTCGCGGACCCCGATCTCCCACCGGGGACCGGCCAGCAGGGTGAGCAGGGAGGCGTTGTCGGTGACGTCCTCCAGCAGGCTGAGCGTGGCGACGACCTGGGCCACCTCGGGCAGCCGGATCAGTCCACCGAGCCCCACGATCTCGACGGGGATGCCGGCGGCGCTCAGGGCGTCGTAGGCGTCGGCACCCTCCTTGTTGGTGCGGACCAGCACCCCGATCTCGCGCCAGGACGACTGGGCCTTCTCGTCCAACGCCCGGGCGTCGTCGAACCGCTTCTCGACGCGGGCGCGACGGGCGTCGTCGCGAGCCGCGGCCCGGATCCGGTCGTGCGCGGCTCGCACCTCGTGGGTCAACCAGTCCAGCTCGTCGGCGGTGGTGCGGTGCACGACCGAGCGCACCACGCCCTCCTCGGCGTCGGGCTTCCACTCCAACGGCTCGACCAGGCCGGCCTGCTCCTCGAGCAGCGGGGCGGCCAGGACGTTGGCGACGTCGAGGATGCGGCGGTCGGAACGGCGGTTGACGGTCAGCGAGAACCGGTCCGACGCCGTGCCGTCTGCCTGGGGGAACTGCTCACGGAAGTTCGCGATGTTGGCCACCGAGGCCCCGCGCCAGCCGTAGATGGCCTGGTTGGGGTCGCCCACGGCCGTCACCGCGTGACCGCGTCCCGAGGCCGCGTCCGGGCCGCTGAAGAGGCGGGCCAGCAGCAGCGCCTGGGCCACCGACGTGTCCTGGTACTCGTCGAGCAGCACGACCTTGTACTTCTCGCGCTCCTGGGCCGCGACCTCGGGGAACTCGTCCGCGATCCGGCAGGCGCCGGCGATCTGGTCGGAGAAGTCCATGAGCCGGTAGCGGGCCTTCGCCTCGCGGTAGGTCTCGACGAGGTCGAGGAGCTCGCGGCGCTGGTCCATCTTCTCCAGGACCTTGCGCACCTCGGTCTGCTTCGTCTTGGTGCGCTTCTGCAGCTCGAGGTCGGCGAGCTCGACGGCGAAGAGCGGACGCTCGTTGGTCTGGAAGGCGCGGACCTGCGCGGGCGTGACCAGGTGCTCGCTCATCGCCCCGTCCAGCGCGAGCAGCCAGTTGATCACCGTGGGCGGATGGTCGGAGAGGTGCTGGACCTCCCGCCGGTGCTCGGCGATGACGCGCTGGGCGAGCTGGAAGCGCGCCGCGTCACCCATGATGCGGATGTCGGACTCATGGCCGATGCGGAGACCGTGCTCACTCAGCAGGCCGGCCGCATAGGCGTTGTAGGTCGAGACGGTCGGCTCCAGCAGCTCTGCCGGGCCCCCGTCCTCCGGCACGGCTCCGCGGTCGAGGCCGGCCTTCGCCAGCGCCGCCCGGATGCGGTGCGACAGCTCGGCCGTCGCCTTGGTGGTGAAGGTCAGCCCGAGCACCTCGTGAGGCGCCACGTAGCCGTTGGCCACCAGGTAGATGACGCGGGCGGACATCAGCTCGGTCTTGCCCGACCCGGCCCCGGCGATGACCACACCCGGGCCGGGCGGGGCACTGATCGCCTCCCACTGCTGGTCGGAGACGGTGAAGGGCGCGCCGGTGACCGCGCGCAGGTCGGCGGGTGTGGCGATCCGGAGGTGCGCCGGCTGCTGGGTGCTCATCGGCTGGGTGCTCAACTGATCACTCCGGGCTTCGTCGTGGCAGGGCAGAGCGCGGTGAAGGCGCAGAAGTCGCAGTGCTTGCCGGGGATCGCCACGAACTCCTCGTCGCGGATCACCGCTGCCGTGGCGGCCAGCTGGCGTTCGGCCAGCACCCACCCCTCGTCGTCACGGTCCTGGCGCGCCTGCGCCTGCACCTTGGGGACGTCCTTGTTCGAGGCCCGCAGCTGCCAGAGCTCAGCGCCCCCGGAGAGGGAGCCGGGAGCCAGCACGTCGTCGAAGCCGCCCTGCTCGACCGCGTACTGGTAGATCCCGAGCTGGGGGTTCTCGGCCAGCGACTTGTCGGTCGGGGGGTACTTCCCCGTCTTGAGGTCGACGACCACCACGCGTCCTTGCGCGTCGATCTCGAGCCGGTCGGCGAAGCCGCGCAGGTGGACCTGTGACCCGTCGGGCAGCGTCGAGGTGAACGAGAACGGCACCTCGGTGCCGACGATCCGGCGGGTGCTGGACCGGTGGTGGTTGAGGAAGCGCTCCAGGGCGTTGCGCGCCTCGGCGCGCTCCTTCGCCCGGGACCAGGGCGTGCGGAAGGGAAGTCGGTCCCACACGCCGTCGACCAGCTCCATCAGGTCGTCGAGCGCGACGTCAGTCATCTCGGGCTGCGTGACGTGCTCGGCGATCTTGTGGACCACGTTGCCGAAGGCCGCCCCCTGGCCGGAGAAGGTGGCGCCCCCTGCCTCGTGCTCGAGGAACCACTTCGCCGGACAGTCGGCGATCGCCTGGACGGTGGAGGCCGACACCTTCACCGGCGCCTCGACGTCGCGCACCGGGGCCTGGCTCGCGGTGGTGCCGTTGGTGCCCCACCAGTGACGGGGATCGGCGGACCGCACGAGTGGTCGACCATCGGCCTCCTCGCTGGCCAGGGCGGCCAGTCGCCGGGCGGCGGCCTCACGGAGCACCTCGGGCACCTCCGGATCGGCGACGGTGCGGCGCAGGTGGGCCACCACACCCGCCAGGGTCAGCGGCCTCGCAGGACGGCCCTGTTGGTGTCGCACGACGATCTCGGTGGCCCCGTCCGCCACTTCCTGCGGGGTGGGACAGAGCTCCTCGAGGAAGCGGGAGGCCACCTCGCCGTCCTCGTGGGTCGACTGCACGGCAGTCACGACGAGGCGTTCCTTGGCGCGGGTGCAGGCGACGTAGAAGAGGCGGCGTTCCTCCGCCAGCATGGCGGCTCGCGACGCCTCCTCGACCAGCGCCAGGTCACCGTAGCGAGTCGCCCCGAGGCGGTCGGCACCCAGCAGCGTGGCCCGCCTGCGCAGGTCGGGCCAGTTGCCCTCCTGGACGTGGGCGACCACCACCAGGCGCCACTCCAGTCCCTTGGACCGGTGCGCGGTCACCAGACGTACGGCATCACCGCGGACGCCCTTGTCGACGAGTGAGTCGGCAGGGATCTGCTGCGCCTTGACCTCTTCGAGGAAGTTGCGGGCCGACGTACGTCCGCGCTGCTGCTCGGTGCGCGAGGCCGTGTCGAACAGGGCACAGACGGCGTCCAGGTCGCGGTGGGCGCGCCGGGCGGTCGCTCCGCCCCGCAGGACGGCTCCGCGCAGTCGTACGCCCCACTCCGTCCCGGACCAGACCTGCCAGAGCAACGACTCGACGTCGGCACCGGACAGCATCGCCTCCCGGGCGCCGGTCAGCAGACCCAGCAGCCTCCGCGCCTTCTCCGCCCCGGGGCCCTCGATCCCCTCGAGGCTCTCCGGCGCCACGAGCGCCCGCGCCAGCAGCTCTCGCGAGCTGACCGCGGCACGGCGCTCCTCCACAGCCGCCGCCACCTCACGCTGGCGCAGCGTCCTGGCCAGCGAACGGAGCTCGGTGACACCCAGCCCGGCCAGCGGGGAGAGCAACAGCGCCTCGGCGGTCTCGGGCGTGGGCGTCCAGGTGTCGTCCTCCACGGCACGCACCACCGTCTCCAACGCGGTGAGCAGCTGCTCGGCGGCCGGCTCCTGGCCGAGCGGGATCTCGTCAGCCGCCACCTCGACCGGCACCCCCGCCGCGCTCAGCAGGCGTCGCATCACCGGAAGGGTGCTGCGACCCGAGCGCACCAGGACCGCCATGTCGGACCAGGCGACCCCGTCGTCGAGGTGGGCACGGCGCAGCAGGTCGGCGATGCGCTCCGCCTCGGCCCGCTCGCTGTCGTGGGTGAAGACCTCCACCCGGCCCGTGGGCGCGTCGGGCAGCGTACGCGGACGGGCGAACCGCTCCCGGGCCTCGGGCGGGAGGCTTCCGGTCAGCGTCAAGTTGCGGGCCACGCGGGTGGCAGCCTCCATCACGGCAGGCCCGAAGCGGCGGGTGGTGTCGAGCACCACGACGGGCGCCCGGTCACCGGCACGGGTGCGGAACTGGTCGGGGAAGTCGAGGATCCCGCGCACCTCGGCCCCCCGGAAGCCGTAGATCGACTGGTGCGGGTCACCCACCGCGACGAGGTCAGCACCGTCGCCGGCCAGCGCCCGGAGCAGCTCGACCTGGCCGGGGTCGGTGTCCTGGTACTCGTCGACGAAGACGTGGCGGAACTCGCGCCGCAGGTCGACGGCGTGGGCGCGGGCCTCGATCACGGCGCGCCGGACCAGGTCGGCGTAGTCGGTGGAGCCGTGGTCGTCGAGGCTGTCGAGGTAGTGCTCGAGGAAGAGGCCCGCGGCGAGGAGCTCCGGCGAGGACGGGTTCTCCCGCCCGAGACGGATCAGCTCCTCGTGGTCGGCGCCCTTCTCCCGTGCGCGGCCCAGCACTGCTGCCACCTCTCGGGCGAAGCCTCGGGTGTGCACGGCCTCCCCCAGGCTCGTGGGCCAGGCCAGCTGCGCCCGATGCATCTCGAGCAGCTCGTGCATCATCACGTCGGCCTGCGGCGCGGTCAGCAACCGCAGCGGTGCGGTGTAGAGCTCGGCGGGGGTGAAACGGCGCACCAGGCCGTAGGCGAACGAGTGGAAGGTCATCGAGAGCGGGCTCGCGACGGTGCGCCCCAGGCGCGAGGTCACCCGGTCGCGCAGCTGGTCGGCGGCCTTGCGGGAGAAGGTCAGCGCCAGCACCGAGGCCGGGTCGGCCCCCCGCACGTCGATCCGGTCGACGATGGCCTCCACCAGCGTCGTCGTCTTGCCCGTGCCGGGACCCGCGAGCACCAGGAGCGGACCACCGGCGTGGTCGACCACCGACCGCTGCGCCGGGTCCAGCACGGGGACCGGCGCCACGGTGGCGGGAGGCCTGACGAGGCGCACCTGGGGACTCATGCGAACCACCCCATCACACGCTGCCGACAGTTTCGGGGATCAGGCGTCGACCGGGCGCTCGTTGTAGGCACCGGCCTCCTCCTGGCCGCTCAGCGAACGGATCTCACGCATGATGGTGTCGGTCACCTCGCGCCGCAGGCGGCCCGCCGGAGCCGTTCCCGCCAGGCCGGTGAAGTCGAGCGGCTCGCCGAAGGCGACCCGCACCTTGGCCAGCCGCGGCAGGCGTGCCCCCACCGGTTGGATCTGCTCGGTGCCACGCAGCCCGACGGGCACCACGGGGACGCCAGCGGTCAGCGCCAGGTGCGCCACCCCGGTGCGTCCGCGGTAGAGCCGTCCGTCGCGGCTTCGGGTGCCCTCCGGGTAGATGCCGAACGCCTCTCCGCGACCCAGCACCTCCAGGGCGGTGTCGAGGCTGTTCAGGGCTGCCCTGGTGTCGTCCCGGTCGACCGGCAGCATGCCGAGGCTCTCGAACCAGACCCGGCTGAGCGTGCCCTTGACGCCCGGCCCGTCGAAGTAGTCCGACTTGGCCAGGAAGACCACCTTGCGGGGCACCAGCACCGGGATCACGACGGAGTCGACGAAGCTCAGGTGGTTGCTCGCCAGGATGACGGGGCCGGTCAGCGGCACGTGCTCGAGGCCGACGACCTCGGGACGCCACACCGAGCGGGCCAGGGGCGGGACGACCCGGTGCAACACCTCGTACAACATGGGGTCATTGTTCCCTGAGGTCGACGGCAACCGCTGCCCGGTCCAGGTCGACGCGTCCGTCGGGCCGCAGCGGGGTGCCCTCCTCCAGCCACGCCGCCCGCGCGCGGTCGGCCAGGTGGGGAGGCAGCGACCCGTCCGCGCGGACGAGCCGCCACCAGCAGACGGCAGCTCCCTCGCGCCGCATCACCGAGGCGACCACCCGGGGTCCCCCACGGCCCAGGACCGCGCCGACGGCGTCGGCCACGGCGCCGTAGGTCGTGACCCGACCGCGCGGCACCCGTTCGACGCACCGCAGCACGAGCTCGGCGTAGCCCTCGAAGCCTGCGTACGCCTCGGGGTCCACTGCGCCGACTCAGCAGGGGCTCAGTAGGCGGGCTGGCTGGGGTCGATCTGGTTCACCCAGGCACCGACGCCACCACCGACGTGGATCGCGTCGGAGTAGCCGGCACCCTTGACGATGGCCAGGCACTCGGCCGACCGGACGCCCGTCTTGCAGTAGAGGACGACCTGCTTCGACTCGGGCAGCTGCTCGAGGGCCTGTCCGTTGAGGAACTCGCCCCGCGGGATCAGCACGGAGCCGGGGATCTCGTTGATCTCCCGTTCGTTGGGGTCGCGCACGTCGATCAGGACGAAGTCGCGCTCACCGGACTCCCGCTCCTCCAGCATGGTCCTGAGCTGGTGGACCGAGACGGTCGAGTCGGCGGCGGCCTCGGCGGCCTCGGCGGAGATCGCGCCGCAGAAGGTGTCGTAGTCGATGAGGTCGGTGACCGTGGGGTTCTCGCCGCACAGCGCGCAGTTCGGGTCCTTGCGGACCTTCAGCTTGCGGTACTCCATCTCCAGCGCGTCGTAGATCATCAGCTTGCCGATCAGCGGCTCGCCCGCGCCGGTGAGGAGCTTGATCGCCTCGGTGGCCTGGATGGAGCCGACGGAGGCGCAGAGCACACCCAGCACCCCACCCTCGGCACAGGAGGGGACCATGCCCGGCGGCGGCGGCTCGGGGTAGAGGCAGCGGTAGCACGGAGCGTCCTCGACCAGGGTCGGTGCGAACACCGAGGCCTGGCCGTCGAAGCGGTAGATGGAGCCCCACACGTACGGGATGCCCATGAAGTACGCCGCGTCGTTGACCATGTAGCGGGTGGCGAAGTTGTCGGTGCCGTCGACGATCAGGTCGTAGCCGGAGAAGACGTCTCGCACGTTGTCGTTGTCGAGCCGCGTGTTGTGCACGACGACCTCGACGAGCGGGTTGATCTCCGCGATCGACTCCTGCGCAGAGACGGCCTTGGGGCGACCGATGTCGGACTGGCCGTGGATGACCTGGCGCTGCAGGTTCGACTCGTCGACCTCGTCGAACTCGACGATGCCGATGGTGCCCACGCCGGCCGCGGCCAGGTAGAGCAGCGCTGGCGAGCCGAGTCCGCCGGCGCCGATGACCAGCACCTTCGCGTTCTTGAGCCGCTTCTGCCCGGTCATGCCGACGTCCGGGATGATCAGGTGGCGGCTGTAGCGACGTACCTCGTCGACGGTCAGCTCACCTGCTGGCTCGACGAGCGGCGGGACGGTCACGGGGACTCCTCGGTGATCGGGGGGCTGGCGCAGCAGGGCGACCTGCTCACGCGGCCGGCCGGGGGCAGGCCGCCAAGGAGCAACGCCCGACGCGCTGCTCATTGTTCCCCCGCTCCCGCGCCACTCGCCTCCCGGGGGCCCTGCGCGGTCCCGGGCAGGGCTCCGGCGGGATCCCGGACGCTCCAGGGGTCAGGCGGAGACGCACACGGGGGTTCCGGACCAGTAACATCGGCCCCTACGACCTGAGGAGGACGACCTGTGAGCGTTGGACGGTACGACGTGGAGCCCCGCGCCAAGGGCGCTCGCATGCCCCGGCGCGAGCGCCGCGCGCAACTGCTCTCCTCCGCGCTGGAGGTCTTCGTGGCCCACGGCTACCACTCGGCCGCGATGGACGACATCGCCGACCGCGCGGGGGTCTCCAAGCCGGTCCTCTACCAGCACTTCCCGGGCAAGCTCGAGCTCTACATGGCCCTGCTGGACGAGTCGAGCGACGCGGTCACCGACGCCATCCGCGAGGCGCTCGCCGAGACCGAGGACAACAAGCAGCGCGTGGCCGCCGCCATCGCCGCCTTCTACGACTACGTGGCCAACGACTCGGGAGCCTTCCGGCTCGTCTTCGAGTCCGACCTCACCAACGAGCCTGCCGTGCGCGAGCGAGTCGACCGGGTGACTGACGACTGCGCCACCGCGATCGCCGAGGTCATCCAGCAGGACACCGGCCTGCCGCGGGAGGCCAGCCTCCTGCTCGCCGTGTCGTTGGTCGGAATGGCACAGGTCAGCGCCCGGTTCTGGCTCTCGGGTGCCGGTGCAGACGGGACGATCTCGCAGGCCGACGCTGCCGCCCTGGTCGCCGGGCTCGCCTGGCGCGGCATCCGGGGCTACCCCAAGGAGTCCTGAGGCGCCAGCCCGGCCAGGCTCCGCCCACCCAGTCCCACCCAGTCCCACCCAGGCCGGCCCCGCCGGCACCTGTACGGAAGGAGCCTCCTGTGGAGGTCAAGATCGGCATCCAGAACGCAGCCCGTGAGCTCGTGGTCGACGTCAGCGGGACCCAGGAGGAGATCACCGCGAAGGTGACCGAGGCCGTCCAGGGCGGCACCCTCACCCTCAGCGACGTGCGGGGACGCCTCGTCCTCGTGCCCGGGGAGAAGATCGCGTACGTCGAGCTCGGCCACGCCAGCCCCGGCACCGTCGGCTTCCGCTGAGCACACTTCTGCTGAGCGACACGCCCGGCCACTGAACGGCGTCCCCGGGACGCACGACCGGCCTCCACCCGCACGGGTGGAGGCCGGTCTGGCGTTCCGAGGCGTTTCGGCGCGAGTCAACCCAGCGCCGTCGGCTGGCTCACGGGTCGAGCCCGAGCTCGCCCATCCGTTCGGAGTGACGCTCGGTGAGACGGGTGAACATCCGTCCGATCGCGGCCAGGTCGAGCCCCGGCCGGTCCACTCCCCCGGCGAGCAGGGCCGTCATCGCGTCACGCTCGGCGGCGATGCGCTGGGCCTGGATCAGGGCCTCCCCCATCAGGCGGCGGGCCCACAGCGCGAGCCGACCCCCCAGTCGGTGGTCTGCCTCGATGCCGGCACGCACCTTCTCGACGATGAAGGCCGAGCGCTGGGAGTCCTCGAGGGCCTCGGTGATCAGGGCGCGGGTGTCCGGGTCGAGGTAGGCAGCGATCTCGCGGTAGAAGTCGCGGGCGAGACCGTCACCGACGTACGCCTTCACGAGTCCCTCGTACCAGTCCGCAGGGGCGGTGTGGGCGTGGAAGTCGTCGAGCGCCTGACGGAAGGGCTCCATCGCGCCATAGGGATCGGCGCCGAGCTCGGTGATGCGGTCCTCGAGCTGGGCGAGGTGGGAGAACTCCGAGGCCGCCATCGACGACAGGGCCACCTTGTCGGCCAGCCCGGGAGCCAGCTTGGCGTCGTCGGCGAGGCGCTCGAAGGCGGCCAGCTCGCCGTAGGCGATCGCTCCCAGCAGGTCGACGACCGCCTCGACGTACTCGGGATCTGCGAAGGCGCCCTTCGACGCTCCTGGCTGAGATTCAGTCATGCTCCGACCCTACCGATAGAATGACCGTGATCCGTGCGCGCCCGAGCGCGCAGGACACGGGTCTCAGGACGGGCCGGTCGACGACCGCCCGAGCATGTGCGCGGCAGATCGCCAGCGAGGGGACACGAGTTCCCACGCCCGTGGAGTCGGCCGCAAGTGCTAGAACTTCGACGAAAGCGAACAACGCGTGACCACCTTCCGTGACCTCGGGGTGCACCCCGAGATCTGCGACTCACTCGAGCGCGCAGGCATCACCACCCCCTTCGCCATCCAGGAGATGACGCTCTCGGTCGCCCTCATGGGCACCGACCTCATCGGCCAGGCGCGTACCGGCACCGGCAAGACGCTCGCCTTCGGCATCCCGGTGCTGCAGCGCAGCATCTCGCCCAAGGACGCCGACTACTCCGAGATCCCCCAGGGCAAGCCGCAGGCGCTCATCGTGGCGCCCACCCGTGAGCTCGCCCTCCAGGTCTCCTCCGACCTCGAGGTCGCGAGCCGCGACCGCGGCCTGCGCGTCCTGACCATCTACGGCGGCGTCGGGTACGACATCCAGACCGACGCGCTGGAGTCCGGCGTGGACGTGGTCGTCGGCACCCCGGGTCGCCTGATCGACCTGGCCAACCGCAAGGTCCTCGACCTCTCCCACGTGCACGCGCTGGTCCTCGACGAGGCCGACGAGATGCTGGACCTGGGGTTCCTGCCCGACGTGGAGCGCCTGCTCTCGCTCACGCCGGAGACCCGTCAGACCATGCTCTTCTCCGCCACCATGCCGGCGGCGATCGTCGCCCTCGCGCGCACCCACATGCGCCACCCGATGAACATCCGGGCGGAGTCCTCGTACGAGAACGCCACCGTGCCGGCCACGGCCCAGTTCGTCTACCAGGCGCACGACCTCGACAAGCCCGAGATGATCGGCCGCATCCTGCAGTCCGAGACCATCGAGAAGATGGTCGTCTTCACCCGCACCAAGCGCCAGGCGCAGCGGGTTGCCGACGACCTGGTCGAGCGCGGCTTCAAGGCTGCCCCGCTGCACGGCGACATGGCCCAGGTCGCGCGCGAGAAGGCGCTGACCAGGTTCCGCGAGGACAAGCTGCAGGTCCTGGTCGCCACCGACGTCGCCGCCCGCGGCATCGACGTGCGCGGCGTCTCCCACGTCATCAACTACAGCTGCCCCGAGGACGAGAAGACCTACATCCACCGGATCGGCCGCACCGGTCGCGCTGGCGCGTCGGGCATCGCGATCACCTTCGTCGACTGGGCGGACACCGCTCGCTGGAAGATGATCAACAAGGCCCTCGACCTGCCGTTCGAGGAGCCGGTCGAGACCTACTCGTCCTCCGAGCACCTCTACCGCGAGCAGGGCATCGCGCCGGGCACCAAGGGCCGCGTCGTCGACCCCGCCCCGCGCGAGCCGAAGGCCACGTCCAAGGACGAGCGGCCCCGCGAGCGCGCTCCCCGCAACCGCGACCGTACGCGTACGCGCACGCGCAGCGGCTCCGCCGTCGAGGGTGGCGGCAGCGAGTCGGCTCCGAAGGAGACCAGCCAGGCCGCCGAGTCCGGCGAGGGTGACGCCCAGCCGCGTCGCCGCCGCCGTCGCCGCTCCGGCGGTTCCGGATCCGGTTCGGCGCAGGGCGCTCCCGCCGACGCCTGAGCCTGAGCACCAGACGACCACGGCCCCCGTCCCTCCCGACGGGGGCTGTGTCGTCTGCGGGGCGTGTCTTCCGCGGGCGAGCCCGGCGTCACGCGTCGCGCGCGGCGCGCACCACCAGCCAGTCCGCGACGTCGCGGTAGGCCCTCGCGCCCTTGCTGCTGCGCGCGGTGGCCAGGATGGAACGGCCGGCAGCGGGCGCCTCGGCGAACTTGATCGTCTTGGGGATCGTCGGAGAGACGACGTCGAGGTCGTAGGTCTCCGCGATCGTCTCGAGCACGGCTCGTGCGTGGCTCGTACGTCCGTCGTACATCGTCGGCAGCACGCCCCACACCGCCAGCAGCGGGTTGGTGTGCTCGCGTACGTCGTGGACGGTGTCGAGCAGCTGACCCACGCCGCGGTGCGCCAACGTCTCGCACTGGAGCGGCACCACGAGCCCGTCCGCCGCGGTCAACGCGGCCACCGTGAGCACCCCCAGCGTCGGCGGGCAGTCGAGGATCACCCAGTCGTAGGTGATCCCCTCGTCGGCAAGCGCTTCGAGGATGGTGGCGACGAGGCGTTCACGCCCGCTCACGGCGGCGAACTCCGTCTCGATCCGCGCGAGCTCGATCGCGGCGGGAAGCAGGTCCGGGCCGTCCTCGGTCCCGACGAGGACCTCGCTCGCGCTGCGGTGCCCGACCATCACGTCGTGCACCGAGGCGGTCAGGTCCTCGGGGTCGATGCCGAGCGAGAAGGTCAGGCAGGCCTGCGGGTCGAGGTCGACCAGGAGCACGGAGTGGCCCAGGTCGGCCAGGGCAGCCCCCAAGGTCGCCACGGACGTGGTCTTCGCCACGCCCCCCTTCTGGTTGGCTAGGGCAAGTGTCGTCGTCATCACTGTCCATCATGCCGGGCGACGCCCACTCCGACCCCGCACGACTCGAAAGGTGACCATGGGAATCTCCACCGCACTCGTGACCGGCCCCACGGCTGGCATCGGCCGCTCCTTCGCCCACCAGCTCGCCGGCCGTGGCCACGACCTCGTCCTGGTCGCCCGCGACGCCGAGCGGCTGGAGGCGGAGGCGGCCAACCTGCGCCGTCGTCACGGGGTCGAGGTGGAGGTGCTCGTCGCCGACCTCGCCGACCGCGCGCAGCTCGCCACCGTCGAGTCGCGACTGGCCGATCCGGACCGCCCGGTGGACCTGCTGGTCAACAACGCGGGCTTCGGCCTGAAGGGCCGCTTCCTCGACAACGACGTCGAGGACGAGCAGGCGATGCTTGACGTCCTCGTGGTCGCGGTGATGCGACTGAGCCACGCGGCACTCTCGGCCATGAGCCAGCGCGGCCGCGGGGGCGTCATCAACGTCTCCAGCGTGGCCGCGTTCCTGCCGCGCGGCACCTACTCCGCGGCGAAGTCGTGGGTGAACTCGTTCGGCGAGTGGGCCGCGCAGGAGTACCGCGCCGACGGGATCACGGTGACGACGCTCTGCCCCGGCTTCACGCGTACGGAGTTCCACGAGCGCATGGAGGTCGGTCGCGACTCCGCCCCCGCCTTCCTGTGGCTCGACGCCGACGAGCTGGTGCGTCAGGCGCTGAAGGACCACGACGCAGGCAAGGTGCTCTCCGTCCCGGGCGCGCAGTACAAGGTCGTCGCCGGGGTCACCCGCGTGGTGCCGACCCGTCTGCTGCAGAAGTTCCAGTCGCTCGGGCGACGCTGAGGATCGTCGGCTCGTCGGGGTGGCAGGCCCCGCGGCCGGCTGCGCGGGCTGCTTCGGCGGCCCGCGTGAGGAGTCGCTCGTACTCCTCGACCGCGGTGGTGTGGCAGCCCAACGCGTGGCCGACCTTGCCGCGGCCGTGGTGGTCGCTCCCGCCGGTCACGACGAGGTCGAGGTCACGCGCCACGGCGCGCAGCTCGCGTCGCTGCTCCGGCGAGTGGTCCTCGTGGTCGACCTCCACACCGGCCAGTCCGACCGCGCGCAGCTCGGCGAAGCCAGCCGCGTCGAGCGCACCTGCAGCGCCACGGCCCCAGGGGTGGGCCACCACGCTGACCCCGCCGGCGTCGGCGACCACGCCCAGCGCGTCGACGAGGTCGGCGCCCGTACGCGGCACGAACGCCGGGCGTCCCGACTGCAGGTAGGTGAGCATCGCCTCGGTACGGCTCTCGACGACGCCCGCGGCGACCAGGGCGTCCGCGACGTGCGGTCGTCCGGGGGCCGCGGTGTCCGGGGCGGCGGCCAGGACGTCGTCGAGGCTCAGGTCGATGCCGAGGTCACGGAGCTTGGCGAGGATGCGTGGGACCCGCTCCCGTCGGGCGCGCAGCACGGCGTCGAGCCGGTCGACGAGTGCCGGGTGGGTGGGGTCGGGCAGGTAGACCAGCAGGTGCACGCTGCGACCGCGCCAGAAGGTGCTGACCTCCATCCCGGGGACCAGGACGAGACCCACCTCATGCGCCGCGCGCTGGGCCTCCGCCCATCCGCGGGAGGTGTCGTGGTCGGTGAGCGCCAGCACGTCCAGACCACCGCGTGCCGCGGCGTGCACGACCTGCGTCGGGCTCTGCGTCCCGTCGCTCACGGTGCTGTGGCTGTGCAGGTCGATGCGCACGACCACAGGCTAACGGGGGCCGGCCACCGTCTCCGGCAGCCGACGCCCGTGCAGCGGGGTCAGGCTCCCCCGCCGCCAGCCTTGCGCCGGTGCATCGGGATGGCGACGTTGCGCTCGGAGACCTCCGAGCCGTGCGCCTTCTCCTTGGTCGGGCCGTCGGCGTGGACACCCTGCTCCTGCCCGTTCTTGCGAGCGAGCGCTTCGCGCATCTGCGCCTTGAGATCTTCGTTCGTCATGCTGGACTCCTGTCCCTGAGGTCCCGTCCACCATGTCACGCCCTGCCACCGAAGTCAGCAGGGTTTCTCGACTCAGGACGCGCCCTGGCGCTCCCGCAGTGAGACCAGTGCCCGGACCAGACCCTCCATCCCCGCGGTCGCTGCTGCCAGCTGCTCCTCGGCCGACACGGCGCCCGGGGCCACACCCGGGGTCGAGACCGGGCGGAGCTCCTGGAGGTCACCGACCACCGCCACCCCGAGCTTCTCGATGTTGGCGATCATCCGCTCGGCGGACGGTCCCACCCACGCCGGCACGTCGAAGCCGATCGCAGGTTCGTCGCCACGGCGTCCTCCCAGCGTCTTCTTGGCGAGCCGGTGCTTCACGACCGGGGCGTACTGCCCGAAGCTGAGGTCGGAGAGGCTGGCGTTGAGGCGACGCACCACCTCCACGGAGGCTGCACCGAGCGACTCGTTGGAGCGCGGCGGCTGTTCCACGACCGTGGGGTCGACCGACAGGGTCGTGGAGAAGCGGTTCCACAGCTCCTCGCCCGGAACGCCGGGTCCGGGCACCGTGACCACCGTGACGGCGTCGACCCCGAGCACGTCCGACCAGCGACGGGCGATCGCGCCGATGCTCTGCTCACGCCAGAAGCGGGAACCCTCGTCCTCGCGCTTGCGGACCTTCTCGACGTAGTCCTCCAACGAGGTGGTGCCGCCGTTCTTCACGAACTCCTGCCACATCGCCGGGATGTTGCGACCCAGGTCCCGGGCGGTGACGACGGCCTCCACGCGCACGTCCCCGAACGAGTCACGGACCTTCTCGATCTTGGGCAGGCCGACAGGGCCGAAGAACTCCATGGAGATGACCGAGGTGCCGTCGTGCGCCAGCACCTCGTCGACCAGCGACTGCCAGGCACCGGTGCCCGGACTGCCCCGCATGACCCGGCGGCGTTCGAGGACCTCCGCGACGCCGACGACCTGGTCGCCCCAACGCTCACCGGGCACCACGACGCCGTGCTCGGCCAGACGGGCCTTGTTGTCCATCAGGAGGGTCTGGAGGTAGCTGGTGCCCGACTTCATGGCACCCACGTGCAGGACGATCCTCTTGCCCACTGCTGCTCCTCGTTCACCGTTGCTGCCCGGACCCCCGACGGCATTCTCGCGCGTACGTGGGAAAGCAGCACGGCAGGCGTCTCGGCGGGGACGTTCGACTAGCCTACGAAAGTGATCTTCAGCGTCAGCACCGTCCTCGACTCGGTGGCCGTGGTGGCCGACTTCGTCGACACGAACCTCTCCATGGGCGTGGACCACATGTTCGTCTTCCTCGACGATCCCGGTGCCCCCGGCCAGGCCGAGGTCGCCGCCTTCCTCGGGGCCCACCCGCACGCCACCCCGGTCGCCTGCGACGAGGCGTGGTGGGGCGGCGAACGGCCCGACTCGCTCAACCTGCGTCAGACCCTCAACGCCAACGTCGCCGCGTGGCTGGTGCGCGAGCAGCAGGACTCCTGGCTCTTCCACTTCGACGTCGACGAGGTCCTCGCGATCGACCTCGACGTCCTGGCTGCCGTGCCGGAGGAGTTCGACGCCGTCCACCTGACCACGCTCGAGGCGGTGAGCGTCTACGACCTGGATCGTCGCGAGACCCGGTTCAAGACCCTCCCCTCCGACGAGCAGCTGGAGATGCTGCACGCCGAGGGGATCATCGCGAAGCCTGCCGTGCGCCAGTACTTCCGCGGCCACGTCCGGGGCAAGTCCGGCATCCGGCCCGGTTCGGGCGCGACCCTCGCGGTCCACTTCGCCGTGGACGCCCGGGGCAAGGTCCCGGCGTACGAGCACCCCACCCTGCGCGTGCTGCACCACCACACCCAGTCCGGGCCGTCCCTGGCTGCCAAGGCCGTCCGCATGGCGGCCGCCGGCAACGTCGTCTACCGCCCCGGCAAGGCGCAGGTGATGGATCGGCTCGCCGCCGTCGCGGCCAGCGACCTGCGGGAGCACGAGAAGGAGGCCGAGTACCGTCGCCTCTTCGACGAGCACGTCGCCGACCCGGTCGACCGGCTCGAGGAGCTGGGGCTCCTGGTGCACGTCGACGCCTCCCGGGGCACCCACGAGCCGGTCCCGCTGCCGGCCGAGGCTGCGGAGCTGGTGCGCACCCGTCTCGCGTCGCTGCGCGGTGAGTCCAAGCTGCGGTTCCGGTTCGCCGACGGCGACGAGGCAGCGTACGAGGCGAACAGCAGGCCCAGCCGTCGCCAGGCCGGACGAGGCGTCGAGGCGCCCGCCGAGGCGCCGGCGGACGACCAGCGCACGGGCCGCGCCAAGCGGGCGCTGGGCGCCCTGCGGGAGCGCCTGCGCGGCTGACGGGCTCCCCCCTCACGCGAGAGGGCCCCACTCGTACGCGTACGAGTGGGGCCCTGCTTCGCGTCCGGGGATCAGCCCTTGAGCGCGTAGTCCTTGAGCATGTTGCGACCGATGATCATCTTCTGGATGTCGGAGGTGCCCTCACCGATCAGCATGAACTTGACCTCGCGCATGAGGCGCTCGATCTCGTACTCCTTCGAGTAGCCGTAGCCGCCGTGGATGCGGAAGGAGTCCTCGACGACCTCGTTGGCGTACTCCGAGGCGACCATCTTGGCCATGCCGGCCTCGACGTCCATGCGCTGTCCGGTGTCCTTGAGGCGCGCGGCGCGGACCATCATCTGGTGCGAGGTCTCGACCTTCGTCGCCATCTCGGCCAGGCGGAAGAGGATGGCCTGGTGCTGGGCGATCGGCTTGCCGAACGTCTCGCGCTGCTGGGCGTAGGCGACACCGAGCTCGAAGCCGCGGATCGCCAGGCCGCAGGCGCGGGCGGCGACGTTGACGCGGCCGACCTCGACGCCGTCCATCATCTGGAAGAAGCCCTTGCCCGGCTCGCCGCCGAGGATCTGCTCGGCCGCGATCTGGTGGCCTTCGAACACCATCTCGGTGGTGTCGATGCCCTTGTAGCCCATCTTGTCGATCTTGCCCGGGACGGTGACGCCCTGGGCGGTCTCGCCGAAGCCCGGGGTCTTCTCGACCAGGAAGGTCGTCATGTTCTTGTAGACCGAGTCGGCGCCCTCGTCGGTCTTCGTGAGGACGGCCACGAGGGTGGAGGAGCCACCGTTGGTCAGCCACATCTTCGAGCCGGTGATGGAGTAGGTGCCGTCGTCGTTCCTGGTGGCCTTGGTGGAGATGGCCGAGACGTCGGAGCCGAGGCCCGGCTCGGACATCGAGAACGCGCCACGGACCTCGCCGGTGGCCATGCGGGGCAGGTACTTGCGCTTCTGCTCCTCGGTGCCGTGCTTCATCAGCATGTAGGCCACGATGAAGTGGGTGTTGATCACGCCGGAGACGCTCATCCAGCCGCGGGCGATCTCCTCGACGCAGAGCGCGTAGGTGAGGAGCGACTCGCCCAGGCCGTCGTACTCCTCGGGGATCATCAGGCCGAAGATGCCCAGCTCCTTGAGGCCCTCGACGATCTCCGTCGGGTACTCGTCGGCGTGCTCCAGCTCCTGGGCCACCGGGATGATCTTCTCGTCGACGAACTGCTTCACGGCCTTCAGGATTTCCTGCTGGTCCTCAGTGAGTCCGTCGGTCTGGGCGAGGCGGGGCATCTGGGCGTCCCTTTCATGAGCCACGGCACGGAGCCGCGGAGTGTCGTCAGTACGGCGCGAAGGCCGGGCGGTCCAGCGCCGGGGCCGCCCAGGGGAGGCCCGAATCCGGCGCAACGTGCCGTGGCAAGTATCCCTCACCTCGGCAATGACCCATCTCACACGACCGGCCCGAGGACACCCCGCGCGGGGTGCCCACGGGGGCCGGGGTCACTCCCGGGTCACTGGTCGCGCCACTCCTCGGAGTCCGTCCCGAGCCCGTCGCTGAGGGAGTAGCGAGGGGCCACGAGGCCGCGGGCGCCGCGGGCGTTGACGACCGTCCAGTTGAAGCCGTGCGTGTGGTTGCGCCACAGGTCGCCCCAGTTGTCGGCGTACTGCCGGTAGAGCGCGGGGCTGAAGATCCGCAGGATCAGCTCGTCGCCGTACTGGCCGCCGTTCTGGAAGTTGCTGGATCCGGTGACGACCATCTTCCGGTTGCGCACGCCGTCGTAGTGGCCGTTGACCATCATGATCTTGGCGTGGCTGTAGAGGTCGATCTCCTTGTCGCCGTCGGTGTCGAAGCCGGTGCTGCGGAAGGGCACACGACCGCGCTTGGTCGGACGGGCGAAGATGTCGCGCACCTTCTTGCCGGCGAAGCCGACGTGGATCTTGACGTCACAGCCGCGGTGGTGGAGGTCCCAGAGCTTGTTGGCGATCATCGCACCACGGTCACCGTCCCAGGCGTGCATGTTGACGCGGACGATCGTGCGGCCGGAGTTGGTCTTGGCGCCGGTGCACTTCACGGGCGCGAGCAGCTTGACGATCGGGTCGCGGGCACGGGTCCAGCGCGTCTTGCGCGTCGCCTTCTTGCGGGCGAACGGCATGACCTCGAGCTGGAACCGCTTGCCGATGGCGTACTTGCGGTAGGAGTTCTTGAGCACCCGGTCCGCGCGCATCTCGTCGAAGACCTCGTTGAGCACGCTGTGGAACCGCTTGTTGTCGTTGACCGTGAGCAGGTCGTTGAACTGGTTCAGCGAGCCGTTGAGCTTCATGTTGAGCGAGCCCAGCATCACGACGTGCTTCGCCCCGCCGGTGCGGGTGAAGAGGATGAACTTGCTGTGCTGCACGTCGCCGTCACCACGGCAGGCCGACTTGCACTGGTAGTGGAACTGGCGACGCTGGACGACCTTCTTGTGCTTCTTGCCCTTCTTGTCGGTCCAGGTGCGCGTGACGGTGCGGTTGCCCAGGGCCTTGCGCAGCTTGCGCTGCGCCGGGGGGAACTCGTGGTTGTTGACGATCACCTGCACGAAGACGCCGCGCTTCTTCGCGGCGATGAGGGCGTCGGCCACCTGGTGACGGTCGAAGGAGAACATCGCCATCTTGATGGTCGACCCCGGCTTCGCCCGGTTGATCGCGGCGATGACCTGGTTCTCCAGACGCAGCTGGCGCTCGCCGCCGACGCGCGGGGTGTTGAACTTGGCACCCGCGTCAGGCTTCCACGGCTTCTTCGCGGCGGGCACGGTCGACCCGGCAGGCGCCGCCTGAGCAGGCGCACCGAGCATGGCGCCGACGAGCGCCACCGGCAGGAGGATCGCGGCGACGCGCGCACACACGTTCCTCGTGCGGGCGCGGTCACGACGTACGAGCTGGCTGAACATGGCTACGACGATACCGAGGAATCGTCGTCAAGCAGATTTCGGCGACAGGACCATCCGGTGGCGCCCGGCGTGTCCGTCCTCGGCCCCACGCGCCTCAGGAGTTCCGCAGACGGTCCCATCTGCCGCGTACGCGAGAGAGCAGCGAGCCGTCGGCGACGGCAAGTGCGGGGGCGACCGCAGGGGTGGCATTGCGGGCGACCGTCCGGTCGCGGACGTCGTGGAGCATGGTGCCCACCAGCTCGGCGAGCGCGTCCGCCACCTCGAGCGGGGTGACCGACCCGACCGTGCGGTCCCCCGACGGAGAGGTGGGCCCGGCGAGCCTGGCGGGGTCGCCCACCACGTCGATGCCACGTTCGGTGACCAGCTGGTGGGCCCGCAGGCTCCGCTCGCGGCACTCCTCGAAGAGGTCGTCGTCGAGCAGCAGGCGGCCGCCCCCGGACTGGCGGGCGAGGTGGTCCTCCCCGAGGTAGCCACGCAGCCACTCTCCGCGCTCGAGGGCGGTGTCGAAGCCGGTGCGGTGGGCGTTGACCTTGCGCAACGCCTCGACCTGGACGACGCCCAGGGACTGGTTGAGCGGACGCTGCGGCATCACGCACCGACCCTGGAGACCGATCGTGCGGGCGAACTGGTGCCAGTGCTGGTCCGGTCCCTCGGACCGGTCGGGCACGGGCAGCACGTGGATGCGCTCGGCGTCGACCACCGGGAGCCAACGCCGCAGCACCTGCTCCAGGTCCCAGACCCACCAGCCGAAGTGGCCCCCCTGCTGGTCCCGCTCGGCGGTGCTGCGCAGACCGCGGACCGCACCGTTCTTGACCGACTCCTGCCACCCGGCGGCCAGCATGCCGGCAGCGTCGCGGGCGGTGACGACCAGGTGGATCTCGGCCGGAGCCAGCCGGTCGGCGGCTCGCTGCGCCTGCTCGGTCGTGGCGGCACTGAAGAACTCGTGGCTCAGCAGGACCGTGCCGGAGGCCGCCTCGGTCTGCGCCGCCAGCCGCTCCCACGCCCCCGTGGCGCGTGCGTCACGTCGGGCCAGGCTCGGGTCGTCCTGCATGTCGAGGGCGGCCCACAGGTGCTCACGGTGTCCACGGCCCGGCATGGTGATGCCCTCGGCAGCCAAGGCGTCGGTGTTGGCCCACAGGATCTGCTGGAGATAGGTGGTGCCGGTCTTGGGCAGGCCCACGTGCCAGTACACCCGCTCAGCCATCGGTCCTCCCTCATCTCGCCCGGGCCACGTCGTGTCGGGGCCCCAGGACGCGGTTGAGGCTACCGAACGGACTCCTCGACTCCCCCACCCTGCTCCGAGAATCCCGGTATCCTCGCCGGGTGACGGGACGCCAGCAGGCCGGGGCTGGCTCGGCGCGCCATCGCGCGACCGAGCCCTCTGCGCGCCGCGACCCCGCACGGCGTACCCACGTGTGGGGCGTCCGACTCGTCGTCGTCGGGTTGGTCGCCGGACTGGCGACGGTGCTGGCCACGGCGGTGCTGCCGCTGATCACCTCGCCGGAGGGGCGCGAGGCCTCCGTCTCGGCCGGCGTCGTGACCCGGCGTACGGACAACACCCAGGTCGACGTGAACACCCCGGCCGACCTGCGCGAGGCCACCCCCACGCCGACCCGGGCCCTCGGCCCTCCCGGCCTCAAGGTGCTGGACCGCAGGTTCCGCGAGCAGAACATGGTGCGCGTCGACAAGAAGGCCCTCCAGCCCTTCGACTTCCGCGTCGCCTCCTTCAACGTGCTGGGCGCCAGCCACACCCAGGGCAAGGGCGCCCGCAAGGGGTACGCCGGCTTCGCGTCCCGCACCCCGGGCGCTGTGGCGCTGATCGAGGCGCACCGCGCGAGCGTCGTGGGCCTCCAGGAGTTCCAGCACCCCCAGGCCCGTCAGCTCGCCGCCCTGCGCGGCAGCTCGTGGGGCGTCTACCCCGGGCTCCAGCTCGGTGAGGCCCTGTCGCAGAACTCCATCGCCTGGCGCACCGACACCTGGACCCTGGTCGAGGGCAGGACCATCGGGATCCCCTACTTCGGGGGACGGCCGGTGCAGATGCCGTACGTCCTGCTGCGGCACCGCGACTCCGGACGTGGGGTCTGGTTCGGCAACTTCCACAACCCCGCTGACATCGGTGGCAACCACGCCGGATGGCGTGCTGCCGCCGTCCGGATCGAGGCCGACCTCGCCAACCGGTTGGAGGCTGACGGCACGCCCGTCGTGATGACCGGCGACTTCAACGACCGGGCCGAGTTCGCGTGCCCGTTCAGCGCTCGCAGCGGCATGCACTCCCCCGACGGCGCGGCCACCGTCAACGGGGCCTGCCGTACGCCGTCACGGATGAGCGTCGACTGGATCTTCGGCAGCGCCACGCTGCAGTGGAGCGACTACGTCCAGGACTGGTCGAGCCGCGACCGACGTCTGAGCGACCACCCGATCATCGTGGGGACCGCGACGGTGCCCAGCGTCCACGACGCCTCGAAGTGCCAGCGGGCCAAGGCCCGGGCCGGCATGCAGATCTACTGCCCTCGACCGTGACGCGGTGGGGGCCGGCGGCTTCAGCCGCCGACCTGCCCTCACGCAGCCCTCACTGGGAGCTGTCGCGCCCCACGCGGTCTCCGGCCATCGTCGAGTCGACCTCGTTGCGGTAGCGGGCGAGGAGCTGACGCGCCCCTTCCTCGTCGCGCTCGGCCAGCGGCACGAGCAGCTCCGTCACCACGTCGACCAGCTCGGCGAGACGCATGTTGAGCTGCCGGCTCTCCTGGATCTCCTTCTCGAGCACCTCCACCCGTGCTCGGAGGTCCGAGTTGAGCAACCGCTTCACCTTGTCCATGACACCGCCATCCTGTCGATACTGACGCCAGCCGTAGCGGCGTTGCCGGCGACGCCGGCCTCCTCCTCCGACAAGCGGGCCAGGTCGACGACCTTCCCACCTGCCGCCGCCACGAGGGCGCGTACGTCCTCGGTGGAGCGGGCACGCAGCCCTCTCGCCGCGGAAAAGCTGGTCCTCGTCGTGTAGTACTGCAGGTACAGCGTGCCGGTGTCGCGCGCGACGAGCTTGGCGATCCTCAGCACACCCTCGCGGGCCAACGGCGTGGCCGAGTCGAGCAGGTGGTGCGCCATCAGCACGCGAGGGCCGGGACGACGTACCAGCTCGGCGCCGGTCGCCAGCGTCGAGCGCAGGTCACCGAAGTTGCACCAGAGGAAGTCGGGGTCCACGCCTTCGGCCTCGCTCTTGCGCATGGCCGAGCGCAGCGAAGGAGGGAAGTGGTCCAGGCCCACGGCGTCCAGGCCCTGGCCGGAGAGCCAGCGGGCGTCACCGCCGCCACCGCACCCCAGGTCGACGACGAGTCCGGCGTCGGGGTGCTGGGCGGCGACGTGGCGGGCGAGGCCGCTCGGCTTCGGCCCGGTGCCCTTGAGCCGTCCCTCGCGCAACGCCGTCCACCGCTGGTCCAGGCCGGCCCGCATCCCACGGAACCAGCCGTTGAGGCGGCGGTGGGTCGACTCGGGGGTGGTGAACTTGAAGGCAGGGTCGGGGACCCGCCACGAGGGGCCGTACATGGCCACCAACAGGTGCTCGGGCTCAGCGGGAGCCGGGAAGGTCCGGCCGGCGAGGGTGACCTCGCTGCGGGGATAGAGCCACTCGCGGCGGAAGGGCGCTCCGACCTCCCCCATCAGGTAGAGCATGTCGCCGAGCATGAAGCCCCCGAAGACGTCGAGGCCTCGCCGGGTCCCGTCGGCCTCGGCCACCGAGACCTTGAGGCCCAGGCCGCTGTAGCGGTCGACCGGGTAGCCCATACGCTCGAGGCGTCGCTGCAGCTGCATCGACTCGATGATCGCGTCGACCGGCGTGGTCGCGGAGCTGACGTAGCCGAGGTCGGCGTCGGAGTCGTGACCGATGAAGTTGCCCTGCCGCACAGCCCCCAGGAGCGTCCCGTAGGCGACGAACGGCTCGACACCGGCGGCCTCGAGGACCTGGATGACGGTCTCCATGGAGTCCAGCAACGGGGCGGTCTGGTCGGAGTCCTGGTCGCCGAAGAGGCGGCTCAGACGCATCGACTTGTCCAGCCCCATGGGGTTGCCCTCGGCGTCGGCGACGCGCACCTCCCCCTCGCCCGACCCCAGGACGGCGGTCGTGGTGGCCAGCACCTCGCCGGTGGCGGAGTCGGTCAGCGACACCTGCACCGTGCCGTCGAGGAAGCGCTTCAGCACCGGCGGCCAGGGCATCAGCCGCTGGTTGCCCCGGCCCTGCGTGTCACGCAGCAGCCAGAACGAGAAGACCCGCTTGCCCTCGAAGAGGACGTCGACGGGGACGTCCTCGGTCGTCACGAACGACACCCCCCGGTCGTCGACGTCGAGCCGCTGGACGCGTCGACCTGTTGTCATCTCCACCCGGCCAGCCTATCGGTCACGAACCTTGCGTCCGCGCCCCCGCACCCACCGCCCTCGGTAGAATGGGCGGGTGATCGTCACCGTCAGCACTGTGAAGGACCACCTGTCGAACGTGCAGCGGTTCGTGGAGGGCAACCTCGACGGCGGCGTCGACCACATGGTGGTCTTCCTCGACGCGCGCGCCCCCAAGGTGCGGCGGTGGCTCGACTCCCGCCCCGAGGTCACGGCCGTCGTCGCCGACCGGCCGTGGTGGGGCGGTCAGCGTCCTGCCCTGCTCAACCGCCGACAGAACATCAACGCCAACATGGCGCGCGTGGTCCTGGCCGACCTGGGGTGGGCGCAGTGGCTCTTCCACGTCGACGCCGACGAGGTGCTCCGGCTCGACCGCGACCAGCTGGCGCGGGTCCCTGCTGGCGAGCCGGCCGTGGGGGTCCCCCCGCTGGAGGTCGTGAGCGTCGCCGAGCCGGACGGCCCGCCGACGCTCTTCAAGCGCCTGCTCGACGACGACCAGCTCCACCTCCTCACTGCGCTCGGCCTGCTGGCCGAGCCCACCAACTCCCGCTACTTCCGCAGCCACGTCGCGGGCAAGGTCGGCGTCCGCCCCGGCGCCGAGGTGTGGCTCGGCATCCACAAGGCCACCGACGCGACGGGCCGCCGCCTCACGCTCGCGCTGCCCCCGGGCCAGGAGATGCTCCACTACGAGGCGTTCTCGCGTGAGGACTTCGTGCGCAAGTGGGTCGCGATGGTCGGCTCAGGCCCCAACGTCAACTTCGGCGCCCACCGGATGGGCCTGGCCAAGGCGCTGCGGGCGCTCGTCGACATGGAGCTGGACGACGAGACCCGGGCGCGTTACCTGGCACGGTTCTACGACCTCCACATGGCTGACCCGGCGGACGACCTCGAGGCGCTCGGCCTCCTGGAGCACCGCCCCCCGATGTCGCACGGGCACCAGCCGCAGGTCCTCGACGAGGCTCGCCGACGTGAGCTGCGCACGGCGCTGGAGGCGTGGCGTACGCAGGACAAGACGCGCCTCGTCCCCCCGAAGGACCCCACCAAGGGCGACGCCGCGCGCGGCGCCACCGGCAGCCTGACGGAGAAGGTGCGCAGCCGCCTGCAGCGCAAGGGCTGACCACCACGTCCGCGCCGGCGTGACGCCGGCCTCCTGACGCCTCGAGGCGTCATCTGGCGTCAAGAACACCACTCGCTCGTGCCACATGGGTCACACTGGGTGTTGCACTGCTGTCCCCGGAAGGCCCTCCCTCATGGTTCGACACCTCCCTCGCCTGCGCACCTGGCTGCTGCTCGCCGTGGTGCTCCTGCTCGTCGGCGCAGCCGCCCTCGTGCCTCGGGGCGACACCGGCGAACAGCCGACCGCCGCGTTGAGCAGCGGCGAGCCGACGGTCCAGCCTCCGGGCACGACCTCGTTCCGCATCGCCTCGTTCAACCTGCTCGGCGCGGGCCACACCGACGGCAAGAATCCCAAGCGCAAGGGGTGGGCCAACTCGGCCCAGCGGCTGAAGTGGAGCCGCCAGATCCTCGACCAGCAGAAGGTCGACGTGGTGGGCTTCCAGGAGATGCACGCCAGCCAGGTGCAGCAGTGGCCCGTCAACAACCCCGACTTCGAGTCGTGGCCGTTGCACAAGTACTCCCACGCCGTCGGGCACAACACCATCTCGTGGCGCACCAGCGTCTTCAAGATGGTCAAGGCCAAGACGATCATGATTCCGTACTTCAACGGCGTCGAGCAGAGGATGCCCTACGTCCTGCTCGAGCACATCGCGAGCGGACAGCGCATGTGGCTCTACAACGTGCACACCCCTGCCAACATCGGTGGCAACCACCAGAAGTGGCGCGACATCGGCTTCAAGCGCGCGATCGAGCTCGCCAACACGCTGCGCACCGAGGACCCGAACGTCCCGGTCTTCATGACCGGCGACATGAACGACCGTGAGAAGTTCTTCTGCCCCACCGCGGCGGGCACCGACCTCGTCGCCGCGAACGGGGGCTACGCCTCCGGCTCGACCTGCGTGCCCCCGAAGCCCATCCAGATCGACTGGATCATGGGCAGCCCGCCGGTCACCTTCACCGACTACGCCTCCGTGCGGACCCCGCTGGTCAAGAAGACCACCGACCACCCGGTGGTCGTGGCCACCGCCAACACCCCCTCCCGGGCCGTGCAGCAGAGCAGCATCTCCCGCGTCGTGGTGGTCACGGCCGAAGGCCTGCGCGCCTCCACGAGCAGCCAGATGGCCAAGCGCGGGGAGCTGCCCCAGGTCGCGACGCTGCGCGACTCCGGCAGCCACACCTTCAACGCGCGTACGGCCGTCGAGTCCGCCGCACCGCTGCCGAACCTGCTCTCGCTCCTCACCGGGCGCCCGGTCGCCAAGGCCAACGCCGGGCACGGGGTGAACAAGAACAAGTGGAAGGGCACCGTGCACCGCGCGTCCGGGCGCTACGTGCCCTCGGTCTTCGACCGGGTCCACGACAGCGGTCGACGCACGGCGCTCTTCGCGAGCTCGTCGGTCGTCGCACCGATCAGGCTCTCGTACAACGCCAAGAACGGCGCCCTCGACCCCTACGGCAAGAACAACGGTCGGCGCAAGATCGACGGCTACAAGATCGCGGGTTCGGACCGCAAGGCCGTCAAGGCCTTCCGCGACAGCAAGAAGCCGGCCGCCTACACCCACATCCACCTCAGCGCCCCGCGCGCCGCTGGCGAGAAGCACGGCTTCGGGTCGGCGAAGTACCGCAAGGCGGTCAGGCAGTTCGACCGCAACCTGGCGATGGTGCGTCGCACCATCAACACCGCCCCGGCCTACCGCGGCAAGACCCTGCTCGTCGTCACCGCCACCGGAGGCGGCGACAAGCGCTCGGGCACCGACCGCCTCGCACCCCAGACCTACAAGGTGCCGCTCTTCGTGACCGGTCCCGGCATCCCGGCCGGACAGTCGCTCTACACGATGAACCCCGCCTGGCTGTGGCCCGCAGGCGACCGCGTGGCCTACTCGCGCCGCCCGATCACCACGGGCGTCGTGGGCAACCTCTCGCTGGCGGCGCTGCGCCTGCCGGCGCTGGGCGGGTCGACCCTCAACCCCGCCCAGGACTTCAACGTCCTGCAGCTGCCCACCACGGCCTCCACCCCGAGCCCCGCACCCGCGCGCTGAGTGCCGTGCGGCGGTCCGCGGGCGCGGGCCGCCGCCGGGCGTGCGTCCACGGCGCGGGCGCCGCCAGACGGTAGCCTGTGGCGCGTGAGCAGCTCCCCCAACCGTGTCTTCGCGGCGCGACTCGTCGGTCTGCCTGTGTTCGACCCTCGTGGCGACCAGGTGGGCAAGGTGCGCGACGTCGTCGTGGCGTTGAGGTCGGAGTACTCCCAGCCCCGTGTGCTCGGACTGGTCGCCGAAGTCTTCGGCCGCCGCCGGATCTTCGTGCCCATGACGCGGGTCACCGCCATCGAGGGCGGCCAGGTGCACACCACCGGACTGCTCAACATGCGTCGCTTCGAGCTGCGCCAGGCAGAGACCCTGATCGTCGGCCAGATGCTCGACCGACAGGTCACGATCCGCCCCACCGGCATCACCGGCACCGTCTACGACATCGGCCTGGAGCAGGCCCGCAACCGCGACTGGGTGGTCTCGCGAGTCGCCATCCAGGAGCCGGGCAAGGGGCTGCGCCGACGCGGCCAGACCCACATCGTCGAGTGGCGCGACATCGAGGGCCTCACCCGCCGTGAGGACACCCAGGGCGCCACGCACCTGCTCGCCGCGCTGAGCGACCTGCGTCCGGCCGACGCGGCCGCGGTGATCCACGACCTGCCGCGCGAACGGCGTACGGCCGTCGTCGCCGGCCTCAACGACGAACGCCTCGCCGACGTGCTGGAGGAGCTCCCGGAGGAGGACCAGGTCGAGATCCTGCAGCTCCTCGACACCGAGCGTGCCGCCGACATCCTCGAGGAGATGTCGCCCGACGACGCCGCCGACCTCATCGCCGAGCTGAGCCCCGAGACCGCGGCGACGCTGCTCGCGGCCATGGAGCCCAACGAGGCCGAGGACGTGCGGCGACTCATGTCGTACGCCGAGAAGACCGCCGGCGCCATGATGACGCCGGAACCGGTGATCCTCTCCCCCGACGCCACGGTGGCCGACGCGCTCGCCCACGTGCGCAACCCGGACCTGACCCCGTCGCTGGCCGCCCTCGTCTACATCTGCCGCCAGCCCCTGGAGACGCCGACGGGCCGCCTCCTCGGCGCCGCCCACATCCAGCGGCTGCTGCGCGAGCCCCCCTCCACCCTCGTCGCGGCCGCGCTGGACGAGTCGATGGACCCGCTGCGCCCCGACGCCACCATCGACCAGGTCGCCGCCCACCTGGCCACCTACAACCTCGTGGCCGCCCCGGTGGTCGACGAGGACGGTCGCCTGCTGGGCGCCGTCACGGTGGACGACCTGCTCGACCACATGCTGCCCGACGGCTGGCGTGACCACGCGCCGCGACGGACCGCGGGAGGCATGCCGTGAGCGACGCGCGCGACCGCCTGGACCAGCCCCGGGAGGTGCGCCGCTCCCTGCGCCGCCACCGGGGCGACGACGACCGCTTCGGGGTCTTCGCCGAGCGCTTCGCCCGGTTCATGGGCACGGCGCGGTTCCTGGCCTGGATGACCGCCTTCGTCGTCGTCTGGATCGGTTGGAACTTCCTCGCGCCGGTGGACCTGCGCTTCGACCGCTACCCGTTCATGTACCTGACGCTCATCCTGAGCCTCCAGGCCTCGTACGCCGCGCCGCTCATCCTGCTGGCGCAGAATCGGCAGGAGCAGCGCGACAAGGTGATCGCCGAGCAGGACCGTCAGGCGAACGCCCGCGGCCACGCCGACATGGAGTTCCTGGCCCGTGAGGTGGCGTCGCTGCGGATGACGGCCGGAGAGATGGCCAGCCGTGACTTCATCCGCTCGGAGCTGCGCGGCCTGCGTGACGACATCGAGGACCTCACGCGTCCAGAGCCCGAGCAGGTCCGCGAGGGACGTCCGGAATCGTGACACCAGGGGTCGACTCGTAGAATCGGTCCACATGAGCACCCCCACCCTCGAGCAGGTCAACTCCGCACTCGCCGGAGTCAACGACCCCGAGATCAAGCGCCCCATCACCGAGCTCGGCATGGTGGACGACGTGGTGATCACCGATGCCGGCGTGGTCAACGTCAAGGTCCTCCTGACCGTGGCCGGGTGCCCCCTCAAGGACACGATCAACCGCGACGTCACCGCTGCCGTCACCGCCGTCCCCGGCGTGACCGGCGTGGAGCTCGAGCTGGGCGTCATGACGCCGGAGCAGCGCGCCGCCCTGGGTGAGACGCTGCGCGGCGGCCAGGCCCAGCGCGAGATCCCGTTCGGCCAGCCCGGCAACCTGACCAAGGTCTACGCCATCGCCAGCGGCAAGGGTGGTGTCGGCAAGTCGTCGGTCACCGTCAACCTGGCCCTCGCGCTCGCTGCCCAGGGCATGAAGGTCGGCATCGTCGACGCCGACATCTACGGCCACTCGGTGCCCGCGATGCTCGGGGTGGCCGACACCCGACCCACCCAGGTCGACGACCTGATCATGCCCGTCCCCACGGCCTCGGGCGTCTCGGTCATCTCGATCGGCATGCTCAAGCCCCGCCGCGACCAGGTGGTCGCGTGGCGCGGACCCATGCTCGACCGGGCGCTGGTGCAGATGCTCGCCGACGTCTTCTGGGGCGACCTCGACGTCCTGCTCCTCGACCTGCCGCCGGGCACCGGCGACGTCGCCATCTCGCTCGGCCAGCACCTGCCGAGCGCGGAGGTCATCGTGGTCACCACGCCACAGGAGGCCGCTGCCGAGGTCGCCGAGCGCGCCGGCACGATGGCCTCGATGATGCACCAGCGCGTCATCGGCGTCGTGGAGAACATGGCCTACCTCCCCTGCCCCCACTGCGAGGCGGAGGGCAAGGAGCACAAGCTGGAGATCTTCGGCTCCGGCGGTGGCGAGCGGGTCGCCCGAACCCTGTCGCAGCGCTTCGGTTACGACGTGAAGGTGCTCGGCTCGCTGCCGATCGACGTCAGCCTGCGTGAGGGCGGCGACGACGGCAAGCCCGTCGTGGAGTCGAACCCGACCTCTCCGGCCGCCGAAGTGATCCACCGGATCGCCCGCGACCTCAGCGGACGTGGCCGAGGACTGGCTGGAATGCAGCTGGGATTGACACCGACGAGTAAGTTCTGACCCATGTTCGGAATGGGGCTGACAGAGCTGGCTGTCATCGCACTGGTCGCCGTGATGGTCTTCGGCCCTGACCGCCTGCCTGAACTGGCGAAGCAGGCGGGCCAGATGGTCAAGAAGGGCCGTCAGATGGCCAACGCGGCCCGGGACGAGCTCCGCGAGGAGCTCGGTCCGGAGTACGCCGACCTCCAGCTCCGCGACCTGGACCCGCGCGCCCTCGTGCGCAAGCACATCTCCGACGTGCTGGCCGAGGACGACGAGGTCGCTCCGGCCAGCGCAGCGACGGCTCGCCTCCCGAAGGGCCAGACCCCACCCTTCGACGTCGACGCCACCTGACCCGCACCAGCCTGACCGCGAGCCGGGTCAGACCACGCCCGAGCGGTCCTCGGTGCGCACTGCCCCGACGGCCTCCAGCGCCACCAGGGTGACGGCGTCCGGCCCTTCTCCGAGCTCGACGAAGTCACCACCCACGCGCCTCAGCACGCCCTGGAGCGTGCTGCCGTCGACCAGGTGGACGGTGCACTCGAGGCGGTCGTCCGCGATCCGACGCAGTGGCGACCCCAGACCGACGGTGTCGATCCTGCTCCACGCCAGCCGTGGCAGGGCGCGCTCCGAGAGTCCCTGGGCCCACAGCAGGGCGACGGAGCGCACGGTCCATCGCACCTGCGCTGCCGTCACCTGGCACCACTGGTCGCCCACGCGCCTGAGCTGGCCACGAACCGGTCCGACTCCCCGGAGTCCCAGGACCACCTCGTGGCCCACCGATGCCATGAGACGGCCCTCGAGCAGGACCGCCTGGTACTCAGCCCGACTCCGGTCGGCCACCTCGGCCGCCCTCTCCAGGTGGTGGAGCGTCTCCGCGTGCGCCTCCAGATCCTCCAGGACCTCGAACATCGCCCGCTCGGAGGAGTCCTCGCTCACGACGGCCGGCCCCGGCGTCGCGGCTCGCGAGCCCGCACCCGCAGCACGAGCACCGTCCAGAGGGCCAGGGCGACGGTGGCGCCGCACCACCCCGCGACGGCCCACCAGCTCGTCCCCGCGGAGGCGACCATCACCAGCACGACGACCGCGGCCGCCGTCGCGACGTGGATCCACTGCACCTGCTCGGACATGGCGTTCCTCCTCACCCCCACGCCCACGGCGGACGTGGCCCCAGCCAACTGGGGTGCGGGAGCCTCGTGCAACCTCCCACGCTCCTCGACCCCCCGGTGGCGACGGTTCCCCCAAGTGGGGGACGTGAGGGCCCGGGCGGGCCGATGTCCCTCGCGATGCCCGGAAATGGGGATGGGCAAAGAACGCCTATCGCCGCTTAGATGAGGCAAACAGACACAAACGAAAGGGTCTGGGATGTCTCGGAGCATCGATGCCCTGCGCGGCACCGCCCCCGCTGCCCCCGTCTGGCGCTGCCTGCTCGTCTGGGTCGCGGCCACCGTCGTGCTGGCCGCGGGCACCCTCCTGGGGCTGGAGAGCGCCGCGGCGCTGGCCGACACCCCTTCAGGCCGCCCGTTCGACGTGCTCGTGGTCGACCTGGCAGGTGCGCTGGCCGCCCTGGTGTGCCCCTGGCTGTGGGTGCTGACGAGCGTCACCGTCGTCGACGCCCTCCGGGGCCGCGTCCGCGGTGAGGCAGGCTGGTGGCGACGGGCGACGCTGGTCGCCTGTGGCTGCCTGGCCACCGTCACCCTGGGCACCACCTCCCACGCGGCGTCCGCACCGATGGACTCCGCCCCCACAACCGACACTGCCGGCTCGACTGGGTCAACCGGGTCAGCCGGAGCGCTCCAGGGGCTCCCCTACCCCGACCGGCCGGTGTCGGGGCCCGACACCGGGCTGCCGTCGCCGGTGGCGCCCACGAGCACCAGCCCGACGACGTCAGCGCCTGCCCCCGCGACGCCTCCCGCGGGGGAGGACGTCGCGGCACCTGAGGCACCCGACGCACCCGGGGCGTCTGCAGGCACCACCGGGTCGGCTGCGACCCCCCACGACCCCGAGGGCGGCGCCTCCCGCTCGGGCGACCGCTCCGACGCCCACGTCGTACGCAGCGGCGACACGCTGTGGGCCATCGCGCGGGCCCGGCTCGCGGCTGCGGACTCCCCGACGAGCGACGCGGAGGTGTCGAGAGCCGTCACCGCGCTGCACCTCGCCAACCATGAGGTCGTGGGCGGCGACCCGGACGTGATCCTGCCTGGCCAACGGCTCGCCCTGGACCTTCCTGACCCCACCCACCGAGAGGACGCACGATGAGCAGCACCCCGACCCCGATCGACCGGCGCACCCCGCACCGTCCGGTGCACTTCGCGCCCACCCCCACGCTGGTCCAGGGCTCGCTGGCCCTCGACCTCACGCCCTGCCTCGACCCGCCCCGCCCGGAGGCGCGGCCGGGGCGCGCGGGCTGCGACCTCGTCCGGGTGCCCGACGCGCTGCGCCACGACCTGGAGAGGTGGGTCGAGCGCTACGCCCAGGCCGCGGTCGAGATCGTCGCCGGCGACCGGCCGGCGTCCCAGCTGCTGCGCTGGAACCGCGCCGACGTGCACCAGGACCTCGTACGACGTGCTGTCCTGGTCGCCCACGCGGGTCGCCGGGAGCCGGGCCAGGGCCGTCCTGCGGGCGCCACCCGGGCACGTGTGCACGGCGTACGGCTCAGCTTCCTCTCCCCCACGACGGTCGAAGCGGCCGTCCACCTCAAGCACGGCGCAAGGTCGCGTGCGGTGGCCGGCCGCTTCGAGGTCCACCGCGGACGGTGGATCTGCACGGCGCTGGAGTTCTGCTGAACCCGCTGTCGGTGCGGGTCAGCCGACCCTGGCGGTCTGCCCGGAGGCGCCGCCCGGCGCTCCGTGGCACTTCTTGAACTTCTTCCCGGAGCCGCAGGGGCAGTCCGCATTGCGAGCGATGCCTGCGAACGGGTCGGCCTCGGCGGCGGGTGCGGTGAGCACCTCGGCGTCGCCGTCCTCCGACGGCGCCGTGTAGGTGAGGATCTGCGGCTTCTTCGGCGCGAGCCCCTTGGCCCTGACCTGCGGGGCGTGCGGGGCGGCCTCGTCCATGTTGATCAGCCCGGGAGCCTCGTCCTCGTGGTCGTGGTCGTGGTCGTGAGCGGGCTGCTCCTCGATCTCCACGGACAGGTTGAAGAGGAAGCCGACGGACTCCTCCTTGATGCCGTCCATCATGGCCGAGAACATGTCGAAGCCTTCGCGCTGGTACTCCACCAGCGGGTCGCGCTGCGAGTAGGCGCGCAGGTAGATGCCCTCACGCAGGTAGTCCATCTCGTAGAGGTGCTCACGCCACTTGCGGTCCAGCACCGAGAGGACGACCTTGCGCTCGAGCTCACGCATGACCTCGTGGCCGACCTCGTCCTCACGCGCGTCGTACGCGGCGTGGGCGTCCTTGCGGACCTCCTCGGACAGCGCCTCGCGGGTGAGGTTGATCCGGCCGCCCGCCTTCTCGACCAGGCTCTCCAGCGTGAAGCTCATCGGGTAGAGCTGCTTGAGGGCCGTCTCCAGTGCCGGCAGGTCCCAGTCCTCGGCCTGCTCGATGGTCGCGCCGTTGACGTAGCCGTTGACGACCTCGTCGATGAAGCCGCGGATCTGCGCCTCGAGGTCGGCGCCCTCGAGCACCCGACGACGCTCGGCGTAGATGACCTCGCGCTGGCGGCTCATCACGTCGTCGTACTTGAGGACGTTCTTGCGCGACTCGAAGTTCTGGGACTCCAGGTTGGCCTGGGCCCCGGCGATCGAGTTGGTGACGCGCTTGGAGTCGATCGGCATGTCGTCCGGGACCTTCAGCGCGGTCAGCAGGCGGTCGATCATCTCGCCCTTGAAGAGGCGCATCATCTCGTCCTGGAGGGAGAGGTAGAAGCGGCTCTCGCCCGGGTCACCCTGACGACCGGAACGACCACGCAGCTGGTTGTCGATGCGGCGCGACTCGTGACGCTCGGTGCCGATGACGTAGAGACCACCCAGGGCCGCCACGTCGTCGTGCTCGGCCTTCACCTGCGCCTTGATCCGGGTGAGGGTGTCCTCCCACTTGGCCTCGTACTCGTCGGCGGTCTCACCGGTGGGCTCGATGCCGGCGTTGCGCAGCTCCTGGTCGGCCAGGAACTCGACCGAGCCACCGAGCATGATGTCGGTGCCTCGACCGGCCATGTTGGTGGCGACCGTGACGGCGCCGCGGTGACCGGCCATCGCGACGATCTTTGCCTCGTCGGCGTGGACCTTGGCGTTGAGGACGGTGTGCGGCACGCCCTCGCGCTTGAGCAGGCCCGAGAGCAGCTCGGACTTCTCGACCGACACGGTGCCGACCAGGATCGGCTGCCCCTTGCGGTGGCGGTCGGCGATGTCCTGCACGACGGCCGCGTACTTCGCCTCCTCGGTCCGGTAGACGAGGTCGGGCTGGTCGATACGGGCCAGCGGCTTGTTCGGCGGGATCGGCACGACGCCGAGCTTGTAGATCTTGTCGAACTCGCTCGCCTCGGTCATGGCCGTACCGGTCATGCCGGAGAGCTTGGAGTAGAGGCGGAAGTAGTTCTGCAAGGTGATCGTGGCGAGGGTCTGGTACTCCTCGCGGACGGTCACGCCCTCCTTGGCCTCGATCGCCTGGTGCAGGCCGTCGTTGTAGCGACGCCCCGACAGGATGCGGCCCGTGTGCTCGTCGACGATGAGCACCTCGCCGTTCATGACGACGTACTCCTTGTCCTTGCGGAACAGCTCCTTGGCCTTGATGGAGTTGTTCATGAAGGAGATCAACGGCGTGTTGACCGAGTCGTAGAGGTTGTCGATGCCGAGGTTGTCCTCGACCTTGGTGATGCCCGGCTCGAGGACGGAGATCGTGCGCTTCTTCTCATCGACCTCGTAGTCGACGTCCTTGACCATGTCGCGGGCGATGCGGGAGAACTCGCCGTACCACTGCACCTCGTCCTGGGTGGGACCGGAGATGATCAGCGGGGTGCGGGCCTCGTCGATGAGGATCGAGTCGACCTCGTCGACGATGGTGAAGTTGTGTCCACGCTGGACGCAGTCCTCGAGCGCGTCCGCCATGTTGTCGCGCAGGTAGTCGAAGCCGAGCTCGTTGTTGGTGGCGTAGGTGATGTCGCAGTTGTAGGCCTCGCGACGCTCCGCCGGACGCATCGACGGCAGGATCACGCCGGTGGTCAGCCCCAGGAAGGAGTAGATGCGACCCATCCACTCCGCGTGGTAGCGCGCCAGGTAGTCGTTGACCGTGACGACGTGGACGCCCTTGCCCGACAGCGCGTTGAGGTAGGCGGGCAGGGTCGCGACGAGGGTCTTGCCCTCACCGGTGCGCATCTCGGCGATGTTGCCCAGGTGGAGCGCGGCCCCACCCATGATCTGCACGTCGTAGTGGCGCTGCCCGATGACGCGCTTCGCGGCCTCGCGCACCGTGGCGAAGGCCTCCGGCATGATGTCGTCGAGGGTCTCGCCCTCGGCCAGCCGCGCCTTGAACTCATCGGTCATGTTGCGCAGCTCGTCGTCGCTCATGGCGACGAAGTCGTCCTCGATGGCGTTGACGGCCTTGGCGATGCTCTCGAGCTGACGCAGGATCTTGCCCTCGCCGAGGCGGAGGAGCTTGTCGATGATGGCTGGCACGGGGTTGAACTCCTGGTGCAGATCGGAAGAGGCGCGGCACGGTCCGAGGACCGTCCGCCATGCTACCCACCACACGTGAGACGTGGAGACGCACGCGCACAGTGGTCACGCAGTGTTCAGGCAGGCGCGCTGTCCAGGGCCGCGGCCAAGGGGCCGGCGAGGTCGCCTCGAGCGCCGACCTCCACCCGGTCACAGCCCACCCAGGCCGCCGCCCGGCGGAGCTCGGCCGCGAGCTGCTCGGCGGTGTCCGCGGGGGCGTACGCCTCGGCGAAGGCCCCGGGGACGCCCAGCACCCCACGCCGCCGGTCCGCCTTGAGGTCGACCCGCGCCGCCACCCGGTCGCCGAGCAGGAACGGCAGCACGTAGTAGCCGTGCACCCGTCGGTGCACCGGGGTGTAGATCTCGATGCGGTAGTGGAAGTCGAAGAGCGCCTCGGCGCGTGGACGGTGCCAGACCACGGGGTCGAAGGGGCTCAGGAGGGTGCGAGCACCAACCCGGCGCGGCAGCCGCGCCCCGACGTCCAGGAAGGCGGGGCGGCTCCAGCCCTGGACCGTGACCTGCTCCACCTCCCCCGTCTCCAGCAGGGTCCGCAGGCTGGCGCGGGTCGCCGCGACCGGCATCCGGTAGTAGTCGGCCAGCGAGGCGACGTCGGCGACGCCGAGCGAGCGGACCGCCCGGCGGACCAGCTCGAGGTCGGCCTCCTCCCGGCTCGGGGTGGGCGCGGCGAGCACGCGGGCCGGCAGCACGCGCTGGGGCAGGTCGTACACCACCTCGAACGCCCGCGTACGGCCGGCGATCGCCACGTCACCGACGGAGTAGAGGTAGTCGAGGACCTTGCGCGCCTGCGACCAGTTCCACCCCCAGTGCTCCTTCGAGCGCGTGGCCCCCATCTCGGACTCCAGCTCGCGGGCCGTCAGCGGCCCCCGCTGGGCGACCGCCGCGAGCACCTGCGGCTCCAGCGTCTCGTCGGCACCCATGCCCCACTTGCCGCGACTGGCCCGGAAGGCGACCCTGCGGTGGTGCATGGCAGGCCACAGGTCGACCGGCATGTACGCCTGCACGTGGGCCCAGTACTCGACCAGGCGCCGGTCACGGCTGCCGGAGGCGGCTCGTTCGAGCAGGGCGGGGTCGAAGGGCCCCATCCGGGCGTACAGGGGCATCAGGTGCGCCCGCGCGAAGACGTTGACCGAGTCGACCTGGAGCACACCGGTGCGGGCCACCGCCCGGTCCAGGCTGCGCAGCGTCGGTGCGGCGTGGGGACGGTCCGTGAAGCCCTGGGCGGCCAGCGCGATCCGACGCGCCTGCGACTGCGAGAGCGTCTGGCTCGTGCGTGGCCCGGCCGGTGGCGTCACGGCAGCTCGAGGATCTTCTCCTTGACCGCGTACATCACGGCCTCCATGCGCGAGTGGAGCTGGAGCTTCTCCAGCATGTTGCGCACGTGGTTCTTCACGGTGTTCTCGGAGATGAAGAGGACCTTGGCGATCTCACGGTTGTTCATGCCCTTGGCCACCAGGCGGAGCACCTCGAGCTCGCGCTCGGTGAGGCGCAGGCGGGGACCCTGCTGGTGGTCGGGACGCGACATCTGCTTGAACTCGTCGATGAGCTTGACCGCCATCGAGGGGGAGATCAGCGACTGTCCCTCGGCCACCACCCGGACGCCCTGGGCGACCTCCTCGATGGAGGAGTCCTTGAGCATGTAGCCGGCAGCACCGCCCTTGACCGCCTCGTACAGGTCGACCTCCTCGTCGGAGACCGTCAGCATGATCACCTTGGCCGACGGCGTGGCCTCCTTGATCGCGCGGCACGCCTCGATGCCGGTGCGCTTGGGCATGCGTACGTCGAGGAGCACGACGTCGGGGGCCAGCGCCACGGCCATGTCGGTGGCGGCGACGCCGTCAGCAGCCTCGCCCACGACCTGGATGTCGGGCTCCTGGCTCAGCAACATCGTCAGTCCGCGGCGGAAGAGCTCCTGGTCGTCAGCGATGACGACCCGGACGACTCCGGCGCCCGTAGATTCGTCGGTCACGCGGTCATCATGTCAGACAAAGAACTCCCCCGAGGTGTACCGACACCTCGGGGGAGCGCTCTCTGCTTCAGATGCTCTGCTTCAGACGGAGGAAATCACTCGCTCATGTCGAGCGCGATGACTCCGTAGTCGTAGCCCCGTCGGCGGTAGACCACCGACGGCCGCTCCGACTCCTTGTCGACGAAGAGGTAGAAGTCGTGACCGACCAGCTCCATCTCGTAGAGCGCCTGGTCGAGGGTCATGGGAACTGCCTCGTGCGTCTTCTCCCTGACCACCAGCGGACCATCGCCCGTGACGGTGATCGGCCCGACCTGACGCTCGGCGACTGCGTCGGTCTCGTCGGGCTCGGGCGCCTGGACATCGGCCAGGGCCTCGCCGACGGAGACGGGGGTGCGACGACCGCGGTGCACCCGGCGACGGTCGGCCGCCTTGCGCATCTGCGACGTCATCTTGTCGAGAGCCAGGTCGAGCGCAGCCATCTTGTCGTCGGCTGCGGCCTCGGCACGGACCACGGGGCCCTTCGAGAAGGCAGTGAGCTCCACCTTGACGGCCCGCTCGGTCTGACGGGGGTTCTTCTCGTGGGAGACCTCGACGGCCACTCGTTGAATCCGCTGGTCGTGCTTCTCGAGCCGCGACAGCTTCTCAGCGGCGTGCTCGCGGAACCGTTCCGAGACCTCGATGTGACGGCCTGTGACCACTACGTCCATGTGAACCTCCCGATTCAGTGGAAATCACCTGCAATGACTGCCGGCCGCCGGCCCTGCACGGGCAACGACGAGCGGCAGAGGAAGGAGTCCGTCCGGCCGACCTGGTCTTCGTCCCCACAGTCGCCTGCTGAGGCTCTCGCAGCTCAGTGCCACTACCCACCTTCTCCCGACCTCCGTCGTGTCTGACGACGGGGCCGAGGCAGGACTTACTTCTAAGCCGCACCGTGATCAGCGGCCCCGCGAGGGGGGCACGCCTTACGTGGGCCGTTTTGCCTGCGACTGGCATCGGCTTGTCGTCCGAGACGTCCCGGACGACGCAACCACGGACCCGAACGGACTCCATGCACAGACGTTACCCCCTTCGCCCGAGGGCGTGAGGCGCCCCCCTTGATCTGTCCGTCACACGGGCGTCCGAGGTGTGCGGCCCGCCCCGACCCGCCGCGTCGGCACCCGTCGAGGCACCGCTGCCACGACCGCCGCACCCACCGGTGGGGCGCCGACGGACAGGAGTGCCCGCCGGGCCTCCACGAGCGTCGCCCCGGTGGTGACCACGTCGTCGCAGAGCACGATCACCGGCGCAGGACCGCTGCGCGTGAGCCGGGCGACCGGGACCAGGCGCGGCGAGGGACAGTGCATCGAACCGACCAGGTTGTCGGCCCGTCGAGCCGCGGTGAGTCCGCCCTGGTCAAGGACTCCGCCCCGGCTGCGTAGGAGTGGATGCACGCGTACGTCGTGGCCGTCGCGCCGCAGTCGGCGCGCGGCGAGACGCACCACCCGCGCCAGGGGGTCGTCGCCACGAGCTCGTGCCGCCCCCGGCGACGACGGCACGGGCACGAGCACGACCGGGCGGGGACCGACGCGCTGGCCTGCGACCAGCAGCGCCGCCACGGAAGCAGCCAAGCGGTCGCCGAGGAAGGGTGCGACGGCGGTGCGCCCCCGCTCCTTGTGCGCGACCACGGCCTCGGCGAGGAGGCCGACGTACTCCCCCGAGCTCCAGCAGCGCGGGAAGCCCTCCGGGGTGGGTCGCGGGGCCGTCGGCGTGGGCTCCGGGAGGACGGTGAGGCACGGCTCGCACACAGGCGGTCCGAGGGCGCCGCAGCCGGCGCAGCTGCTGCCGAGGACCAGGTCGAGCCAGGCGGCACGGGTGGCCCGCGCCACGGGTGCGCGGGCGAGCGAAGGCGGCAGGGGGACCATGGACCCAGCCCAGCAGTCCGTGGACTCTCTCACCGAGCGCCGAGCTCCTCCTGTGGAGCGGCACCTCCTTGGGGAGGCGCGGCGGGCGTCGCGCTCCGACGTCGCCCCACCACGAGCCCGCGCCCGGCTCAGCCCACGAAGCCGAACCAGGAGGGGCCGTCACCCGGCTCGGG